>CANQIO010000001.1 GCA_947624065.1 uncultured Oscillospiraceae bacterium
ATCGCGGGGGAGTTTGCGGCGCTGGACGATGTGACCGGCGGGGACGTGTATCTGGGACTGGCAGAGTCCTACCAGATCCGCAGCCTGGCCCGCCAGATCAAGAGGTTCAAGCAGACCTATCCAGGCCTGCGCTACCATATCACCAGCGGCGACACGGAGCAGGTCACGGAGAAGCTGGACAAGGGCCTTTTGGACTTTGCGGCGCTGGCAGATGAGCCCAGCACCGCCAAGTACAACTATCTGCCCTTTCCCGCTGGGGATGTTTGGGGCGTGGTGATGCCAGACAGCCATGACCTGGCCCGGAAAGAGGCCGTCACCGTGGACGATCTGACGGGACTGCCCCTGTTCTGTTCGGAGCAGGGGTGGGCAAACGACATCCCCAGGTGGTGCGGTGAGCGCATGGATGAATTGCATCTGGAGGGGTCCTTCCGGCTCGCCTATAACGGCTCTCTCTTTGTCAAAGAGGGGCTGGGGTTTCTCTTGACCTTCGACCACCTCATCGACGCGAGCCCGGACAGCGGCCTGGTGTTCCGGCCCCTGTCGCCCCGGCTGGAAACGCGGATATACCTGGTGTGGAAAAAGTATCAGGTCTTTTCACCCATCGCGGAGCGGCTGCTGGAAAAGATCAAGGATGAGTTTGGTGCTGCATAGCCAAAAACACATCGCCACGGGCCTTGTCGTGGTGATGTGTTTTTTACGGGCTGTGTTCTTGTAGGGTGAGGCAATCATTCCGAGCAAAAATGCGTCTCACGGTGAGACGCGTTTTGCCATACAGAACAGCAAAAGCGGTACGCCCCACGGCGTACCGCTCTACTATCAGAATTGTTTTAGTATGTCGTGGTGCCCTACGTCTACCAGAATGATCATCTTGTCGCCTTCGTAATACCAAATGATACGGATGTCCATGTTGACGCTGCACTCGAAAAGGTCTATCGTCCCCTGGATGCGTTTTGTCCGCAGCGACGGATGGGCGGGGTTCTCGGCCAATAACTCCAGCTTGCTTTTCAGCAGCTTCTTCTCCTGGGGGGTCAAATCCTTGAAATGCTTTTGGAAACGGGGCGTAAAAGTAATCCTATACGCCATCAGTCTCCCTCCAACTTGTCAAACAGAGCGTCCACACTGTCAAAGACGGGCTGCTCCCCGGAGGCGATCTTTGCCTTTACGCCGCTGATCTCCTCCCGGAGTTCAGCCAGGTACTTCCGGGGGTAGACGACCACGGGCATAAGGCAGATGGAGCCGTCCTTTTCAAATATGTCCAGCTTATCGCCCTCTGACAGGCCCAGCTTGACGATGATCTCCTTGGGTATCGTGACCTGGGCCTTCTGCCGCAACTCGGTCAGCATAGTATCATCTCCTTCAGTATTAGTTAGAAAGTAAGAAATTCTTACTTTCTAACTAATAGTATATGCTCTTTTGTTCCATTATGCAAGGGGTGAGAAATATTTTATGAATGGCAGCACCGGGGCCGGGGCCAGCGCCAAGCCTCCGGCGGTGCGCCCACGCTCCCACTATGCCCAAAGCCCGCGAAACGCGGGCTTTGCTGCTGTTATCCCCTTACCGACAAATGATCCGGCGCCCGGTTTCTGTCAAGGCCCGGCCAGTCCGCAGACTGGCCGGCTCGTGAGCGGCTGCGAAGCAGACGCCAGCCTTGACGGGGGCCGAGCGCCGGATCACACTCCCCGCGGGGGATAACAGCCTACCTATCTGTGCGCGGTAGGGTGAACGGCTCCCTCCTTTCTCTTGCCTTGGCATGGTCTATGTTTTGATTCTTCTTCTGTGATTTTGTGTATTCCTCCACCTGCTCTCGGATGTCGGGAAGTTCTGCGGCGATCCTGTCACAGACGCGAATCTCTTTCCGCACCGCCCAAATGCTTTTGTTGGCCAGGGCGATCTCGCTGTCCACGTCCTCGCCCCGGCGCTTGCGGCGGTATAGGTCACAGCGGGCCTCTATCTCCGCGTCCATATCCGTTTGCAGAGCGTCCCGGAGCATGGATAGCTGGTCTGTGGTTTCAACGTGGTAATTTTGCAGGAGCCGGAATTGCTCTTTGTACCTGTCCAGCCTCCGCACTTCCGCCCGGACGTTGAACGGAACGGGACGGCGGCGCTGACCCTGGACGCCTATCACGCCCAGGATATACAGATACCGCACATACAGCGCCCGGATGCCATGCAGTTTCTGGCCTGGGCGGTGGTCTATCATGCCCCGCTTTATGGTACACCGTCTGCCGGGAGCCAGGGTCAAGACAGGGATATGAGGCAGCTCCGGCTGCTTTTTCTGCCCGGCCCGGACGCCTTTCAGCTTTTCCATGATCCCCGCCTCGGTGTAGCCGTCTCCCAGGCTGTCCAGTCGGATGAAGCGGGAGCCGCCCGGCGGCCGGACGGCGGTGTGGGCGACGTTTGGGCCGCGCTTTACGGTGTAGCCCCGCCTCTCCAGGACGGTGAAAAAGCTCTGGTAGGTGAAGCTGTCCTCAATGGCCGCGTCCATGTCCTGCCGGATAAGAGCGCGGATATTGGGCTTGCCCTGGCGCTCGGCATCCCACTCAACGTAGTGCCTGCCGTGGCTTTTCGGCTCAATGACGGACAGGCCGTTTTCCCGGCTTATGGCGTTGGACGTGCCCCGTATGTCCCCATAGTAGGCTTTGAAGTTGCTGCGGTACTTCCTCCCATCCATGAAGGACACGGAGTTGAAGATGATATGACAGTGGATGTGGGCGTGGTCGATGTGGGTGGCAACGACGGCCTCGAAGCGGTCCCCCACAAGGCGGTCGGCAAGCTCCACGCCCAGGGCGTGGGCCTGCTCCGGCTCGATCTCGCCCGGCGCGTAGGAGTGGATAAGGTGGTAGCCCTGGACGCCGCTCTGCTTGTCCCACCGGGCCTTGGTGTGCATCATTTCCCGGTAGGCGTCCAGCAGGTCGCAGTTCAGCCCGTATTGAAGAACAAGGCCGCTGTCTGCGGTGGTCTTGGCCGGGTCCAGGATATAGCAGATGCGGTCATAGAGCCGGGCGCGGATGGTATAACAGACGCTGCACGCTGTTATACCAGAAGGATACCGGTCGTGCTCCCGGCTTGTGCCGGAACCGCACGACATGGTATAAAACTTGTCGTATGCCATCACCGCACCCCCTTCACCAGCCGCCACGCCTGGCGGACGAGGGCGGCGGCAGTTTCCATTTCCGGGTCTGTAACGCCTTTCCTGGCGTTGGCCCAGTGGGCAATCTGGTTGACGTTGTTGCCGATGGCGGACAATTCCCGCAGAATATCATCGTAGCTGTCGGGCGGCCTGGGGGCAATATTCTTGTCCGCGACGAGGCAGCGGATGAATGGGTCTATGCCCATTCCGGCGGCGTGAGCCTGTTGCTTCAGATGGCGGTACTCCCCGTCATTCATCCAGACGCTCACATGGCGGTTTCGTTTTCTCATGGCATCATCCTTTCGTGTCGTGATATAAATGCGTCTCACGGTGAGACGTATTTTCGCGGTGGGGTATTAGGGGGAGCGCCCCCTAACAAGGCCGTTTGTGCTACCAAACGGCATACTTGCAAGAGTGTCGGCACCGAAGGCGCCGCCACTCCCATGCAAAAATCCTACGCCTGCTCGCTCGTATCCATCCATCGATCCTCCGGGGTCTGGATAGGATGGATAGATAGATGGATCAGTATTGCTCATATCAGTCTTGTTTATATTATTCTTATTTGCCTCGGAAAAATCGAAGTCTTGACCTCGGCTTTTCCGAGGTCTGGACATGGGAATATCCGATGCCTTGACGTGGGCTTTTCCCATGTCTGCACCTCGGCCCTCTGCGTCGTCGTCCTCGTCTGGGGCGGGAGCCGGGACCTCCGGGGTGGTAAACTGCTTCACATAGATGATAGTGGGCTTGCCCTGGCCCTGTTTTACGCGCTCGATAAGGCCGACGCCTTTGGCGGTGTCCAGTTCGGCCAGCAGCTTGAGGGCCTTGTCGTGGCCGCAGTTCACGTCCTCCTGTATCTGCTCCATGGTGTAGTAGATGAACACCCGGCCTTGGGCGTCATACTAGCCGTTTCGCATGGAGAGGCCCATGCGGTCCAGCATGAGGCCATACAACAGCTTGGCGTCCGTGGACAGGCACCTAAACTCCTGCCCGGTCACGAGGATACGAGGGATGCGGTAAAATGCGAAGCTCTCCGATTGTGCGCCGTAGTAGTAATCAAATGGCATTTTTTCTCCTTCCTGTTGATAATATGATTTAAGGCCCACCGTTCCGGTGAGCCTTGGTTTATGCCGATGAATGGCCGCTTTGTATCAAAATCCTCTGTTTTCCTGACTGCTTACAATAAGCGCGGTGCTACTCTAAAATGAACGTAAACCCGGAAATGCCTGGCACACAAGGCTTTCCAGGTTTCACTTACAATTACAGCGGCGCGATACATAGGACCGGGAGATGCCGATGCGGGCGGCCACCTCCCGCTGGGGCATGGGCGGGGCGCCATCCAGACCGTAGCGCAGGCGGATGACCTCCGCCTCCCGTCCCTCCAGGACGGTCGCCACGGCTTTGCGGACGTGCTCCGCCGCCTCCATGCGGGACAGTTCCTCCAGCATATCCTGGTCGCAGGAGATGGTGTCCAGCAGCGCCAGCCCCTCCCCCTCTCCGTCCGCGTCCAGCGCGTCGGACAGGGATACGTCCCCCGCAGTCTTTTTTTGGCCGCGGAAGTGCATGAGTATCTCGTTTTCGATACACTTGGAGGCATAGGTGGCCAGGCGCACGCCCCTGTCGGGCCGATAGGTGGACACGCCCTTGATCAGGCCGATGGTGCCGATGGATACCAGGTCCTCGGCGTCGGCGCTGGTGGTGTAATATTTCTTGATGATATGCATCACCAGGCGCAGATTGTGTTCGATGAGCGTGTTCCGGGCATCCAGGTCCCCCCTGATGGCCCGCTCTATGTACTGCTGCTCCTCCTGGGGCTTCAGCGGACGGGGAAAGGACGAGGCGTTGTCCCCCAATCGAAGCATCAGCAGCGCGCTGGAAAGCAGCAGCATAAACGTAGCGGAAAGCATAGCCGCATCACCTCCGTGAGCAGACTATGCTTTCCCGGTTTGTCCTGATTCGACTTTTTGCGCGGCGCGAAAGGTCAGTCTCCGGGACCGGTCCCGGCCGGCGGCGTCGGGAAGCCCTCCGCGCCCTGAGAGCCGGCCTCGCTGATGCGATATTCATCCATGAGCCGCACGCAGCCAGCGGCGTCCGTTTCACCGCGGAACGCGCTGTTAAAAGCAAGGGCCACATCGTCCGCGCTGTAGCCGACGATCTTGGTGGCGGCGGTGGATACCCGCTCATTGGCGGCGATGGAGACCTGCGCGTCCGTCACCATATGGGACTGGATATTGGTGGTCTGGCCTTTGAAGCAGCTGACGGTGGAGATCCCGTCAAAAGCGACGTTATAGTTTTCCGGCGTGGCGCAGAAGCGCAGAAACTCCAGTGCCGTTTCCAGGCGGGGGCTGTTCTTGTTGACCATCATCATATTGAGGTTGCCGCCCTCGTAGGAGCCGCTGTCGGCCGTATTCATGAACACGGGCATCAGGGCGAAATCTTCCTTTGTGTACTGACCGTCCGCCACGAAATCCGTATAGAACCACGTGTCCCAGATGAAAGTCATGACTGCCTCGCCGGAGCTGAGGGCCGCGCTGATCTCCCCCCAGCCGGTGTCCAGATAGTCGGGGCCGAACCAGCCCTTTTGGGCGGCGTCGGTGATCCAGCGGGCCATATCCTCCACCGCCGGGATGTCAGCATAGGTCATCTCATTGCCGTTCAGCGCCTCCAGCAGAGCGGGATCGTCCGCGAACACCGGGTCCAGGCCGAACTGGAACATCCAGGTGCAGCCGTTGGCGGGCCAGCAGATGGGCGTATAGTCGATATCGGCCAGAGCCTGGCAGAGCATGTCGAATTCCGCCTGGGTATTGGCGGGCTTGAGCCCCAGACCGTCCAGGATGGTCTTATTGTAATAGCACCCGGAGACAGAGCTCTCCCAGAACGGCAGGCCGAGCAGGTCCCCCTCCGCATTCTGGCAGTAGGCCCGGGCGCTGTCCGTCAGATCATCCGCCCAATCCTCTTCGTTGAGCATGTAGAAGTTGCCGGCTATGTCGAACCGGCTCAGATCTGCATTGTGGAAGTGCAGGAACACGTCCGGTACGTTGCCCTGAGCAAACTGCCCGGCGGCAGCCAGCTCGAACTCGGAGTCCTCGTAGGCGATGATGCGCAGCTCGTTCCCGGTGGCCTTTTCGTACAGGTCGAAGATGCCGGTCATATAGCTCTTTTCCAGGTCGGTCCGCTTTCCCATCACCGTCAGAGTGATATGGTCGGGATCGCTGGCCTGCTGCGTGCCGGTGCAGGCCGCCAGCAGGACCGACAGCGCGAGCAGCGCTGCCAGAAGGGATATCCGCCGTATCATTTTTGTCATCTCCCCCTTTACGAAGTATGGAAAACCTGCCTGCAGGCACAGATCATGGCTCTTTCTTCCGCAGCAGCCGGCCCACCGTCTCACGCACGGCGGCCATATCGATGGGCTTGGCCAGATGGCCGTCCATCCCGGCGTCCATGGCGTTGCGGACGTCCTCGGCAAAGGTGTTGGCCGTCATGGCCACGATGGGGATGGTCTTTGCCTCGGGGTGGCCGCTGGCGCGGATGCGGCGGGTGGCCTCGTAGCCGTTCATCACGGGCATCTGGACGTCCATCAAAATCATGTCGTAATGGCCGGGCTCCGCCTGCAAAAACAGGTCCACCGCCTCCTGGCCGTTCTGGGCCAGCTCGCATCGGGCGCCCTCCATGGCCAGCATCTCCGTGAGGATCTCCGCGTTCAGCTCGTTGTCCTCCGCCATCAGGAAGAGCCTCCCTTCCATCACGCCCTGCATGTCCTCGGCGGCCGGTTCCGGGGCCGGCGCCTGTTCAATAAAGAACGGGCGGACGGTGTTCCAGAAGGTGGAGGCAAAGAAGGGCTTGGGCATGAACGCGTCGATGCCCGCCTGGCGCGCCTCGGTCTCGATGTCGCTCCAGTCGTAGGAGGTCAGGATAAGGATGGGCACGTTTTGGCCTACGCGCGCGCGGATGCGGCGGGCTGTCTCCACACCGTTCATCCCCGGCATTTTCCAGTCCAGCAGGATCACGTCGTAATCCTCGCCGCGCTCGTGGGCCCGGACGGCCTTCTCCAGGGCGTCGGCGCCGCCCGTGGCGTAGGATACGTCCACGCCGGTGTCCTTCATCAGCTCCAGGATGTCCAGGCAGATCTGCTCCTCGTCGTCCGCCACCAGGATGCGGGCGACCTTGTGGCGGTACCACAGCTCCGCGTCCTCCGGCTCCGGCAGCGCGAAGGAAAGCTCCACCGTAAAGGTGCTTCCCTTCCCCGGCTGGCTCTCCACCTGGATGATGCCGCCCATCAGGTCCACCAGGTTTTTGGTGATGGCCATGCCCAGGCCGGTGCCCTGGATCTTGTTGGTGACAGAGCTGATCTCCCGGCTGAAGGGGGCGAAAACCTGCTTTTGGAATTCCTCGCTCATCCCGATGCCGTTGTCCCGCACCGTGAAGCGCAGCTTCGCGTACTGCTCCACGGCGGAGGGCAGCTCGCTCACCAGAAATTCGATCTTTCCCCCGTCCGGCGTGTACTTGATGGCGTTGGAGAGCAGGTTGATCAGGATCTGGTTCAGCCGCAGCTTGTCGCCGACGATCCGCTCGGCGGGGGCGCCCTGGACGTGGATGGTGAAGCTCTGGTGCTTGGCCTTGGCCTGGGGCATGAGGATGATGTTCAGCTCCTCCAACACTTCGGGAAGGCTGAACTGATCCACGTTCAGGCTGGTCTTGCCGCTCTCGATCTTGGACATGTCCAGCACGTCGTTGATCAGGCTCAGCAGATGGTGGCTGGAGGCGGTGATCTTGCGGGTATACTCCCGGACCTTGGCGGGATCGTCTGCGTCCTTTTCCAAAAGTGTGGAAAACCCGACGATGGCGTTCATGGGCGTGCGGATGTCGTGGGACATGTTGCTGAGGAAGTTGCTCTTGGCCTCGTTGGCGCTCTGGGCGGCATTGAGGGCCTCCTGGAGCTTCTGGTTCATCTGCTGCTCCAGGGTCCGGTCGCTGAGGACGATGACATACTTATGTACGTCCTGGATGCTCATGTGGTACACGGTCATCCGGTACCAGCGCCGCTCGCCGGTGTCCTGGTGCATATACTCGCATTCCCAATACCGGTTGCCGTTGAGAGGGATGGCGGCCAGCTCCTTCTCGGGGATCACCACGTCGTAATCCACGGCGCATTTTTCCATGACGCGGATGTTCTTCCGGGCCTCCTCGACCGGGATGCCGAGCAGGCGCTGGATATTGGGACTGATATAGTCCACGTTCTGGTCACGGGCGTTGAGCATGATGAAGATGTCGTCCACACTGTTGGAGAGCACGTCGAACATCCGGTCCCGGTACTGCAGCTCCATCCGGTTGAGGCGGGACACCTTCCGGTTACGCAGCAGGATCAGCGTGAGCGCCAGCGCCCCCACCAGCAGGAAGATCACGATCAGCACGTTCATGGTGGCCTTCTGCACCGACAGGAACCCGGCGCTGATGGCGCTCTGGGGCACCACGCTCAGTATGGTGTAGTCCTTATAGCCGATGGGCTGATAGAGGATGCAGTGGCTGACCCCGCCGATCTGGCACTGGAGCAGACCGGAGGTGCCGTTTTGCCAGTCGCTTTGGATGGCGCTCAGCGCCTGCTCGTCCAGATCGGAGGCGGCCCGCAGATAGACGAGATAGTTGGCGAACACGTTCCCGCCGGTCTGCGTAGACAGCAGCACGCTGCCGTCGTCATGGATCACGAAGCATTTTGCCTTTCCGGAGAAAGCGTTCACGTTCAGAGAGCTGACAAGGTCCGCGTTCGTATAGCTGATGGCGATGGCGTCATAAGAGAAACCCTTATATTCCCCCGGCTGTACCGGGGCGGCGAACACGGTGATCTCCTGCCCGCCGGGCAGCTTGGAGCCGGCCATGACGGGATCGGAAAGGTCGTCCCAGGCGCCGTCCAGCAAGATGCCGGCATCCTTCCCCTCGGCCGTCATGCAGGTCTGGTCCGCGGAGGACAGAAAATAAAAATCCGAGAACCGCCAATATTCCTTTTTCCTGGCGACAAAATCGCTGACCACCTGATCGTCGGCTTCCGATACGAGCGTGAAATACTCGTTGCAGCTGTCCAGCAAGCCCCAGTTTCGGTCCAGGAAAGCGCCGAACGTCCGGTTCACCTGGCCGTATATCTCCTCCAGGTGCCCGGTGCTGTCCTCATAGATTCGCAGAGAAATAAACCGGAAGTAGACGGCGCCGATCAGAACGACCGCGACGGCGACCGCTCCCACCAGGACCGCCGGCAGGATTCTCCCAAAACGCTTTCTCATCGAAGGACGTTCTCCTTGCTCTCGTAAAAGATTTGCTGATGACGCTTCCCCAAAAATATTCTAACACGGAACCAAAAGGAAATCAATCACAGACAGGCGCATTCATCCGAGAAGAGCCCGATATATGTCAAAATTCTCCTGGCTGTGGACCGTGAATACCACGGACAGTTCCGGCTGCCGGCACGCCCGCACCGTCGATACGGCGATCTGTGCCGCCAGTTTCTTTGGGAAGCGGAACACCCCTGTGGAGATGCAGCAGAAGGCCACGCTCCGGACCCCGTTCTCCGCCGCCAGTTCCAGACAGGAGCGGTAGCAGCCGGCCAGCAGACGCACATCTTCTTCTGTCACGTCCCCCTCCACGATGGGACCGACCGTGTGCAGGACATACCGGCAGGGCAGGTCATAGGCGGGGGTGATCTTCGCCCTGCCCGTTGGCTCCGGGTGCCCCTGCGCCGCCATGAGCCGGGCACACTCCAGCCGCAGCTGGACGCCGGCATAGGTATGGATGCAGTTGTCGATGCAGTGATGCCCCGGCACATAGCAGCCGGTCATGCCGCTGTTCGCGGCGTTCACGATGGCGTCCACCGCCAGGGCGGTGATGTCCCCCTGCCAGAGGTACAGCCCCGGCTCCGCCGGGGTGAGGTCAGAGAGCGCCGTGATCCCCTTCCGGGCGGTCTCCGCGCGCAGGTATTCGTCCTGCACCGCGAGAAAATCGTCCCCGATGGGGCCTGGGGCGCGGACGTTCATCAACGCCCGCAGGAGCCTTTTCTGATCTGCCGCGTCCGTCGGCACCCCGGCGGCGCTGTATCCCGGCCGCTCGGCCAGGAGCCTTTGGATGAGCCATTCCCTCCGGTCCCTTTGCGTCATGTCCGTCCCCTCCCTGTCGTGCGGCTATTATAGCACACTTTTTCTGTTTTTCTATGATGCAAAGCGATATTCTTTCCGCACAACCCGCCGATATCGCGCAGAAAAAACGGCGATGCCCCTTGTCCGGGGACCGGTCGCGTGCTATAATACTGAAAATCAAAAAATAAAAACAGTAGGAGATGCATCATGATCACTAACGCATACCTCAAAAAAGTCTATGACGACGTTTGCCGCCGGGACGCCCATGAGCCGGAATTCCTCCAGGCCGTGCAGGAGGTCTTTGAATCCCTGGAGCATGTGGTGGACCAGCATCCCGAGTGGGAGCAGGCGGGCCTGATCGAGCGGTTCGTGGAGCCCGAGCGCGTCATCGAGTTCCGCGTCCCCTGGGTGGACGACACCGGCGCTGTGCGCGTCAACCGCGGCTACCGCGTCCAGTTCAACTCCGCCATCGGCCCCTATAAGGGCGGCCTGCGCTTCCATCCGTCGGTGAACCTGTCGGTCATCAAGTTCCTGGGCTTTGAGCAGATCCTGAAAAACTCCCTCACCACCCTCCCCATGGGCGGCGGCAAGGGCGGCTCCGACTTCGATCCCAAGGGCAAGAGCGACGCCGAGGTCATGCGTTTCTGCCAGAGCTTCATGACGGAGCTGTACCGCCACATCGGCCAGTTCACCGATACCCCCGCCGGGGACATCGGCGTGGGCGGCCGCGAGGTGGCCTATATGTACGGTCAGTACAAGCGCATCGTGGACCGGCATGAGGCCGGCGTGCTCACCGGCAAGGGTCTGACCTTCGGCGGCTCCCTGGCCCGGACCCAGGCCACTGGCTACGGCCTGTGCTACTACGCGGCCGAGGCGCTGGAGCACCTGAAGGGCGAGAGCTTTGCCGGCAAGACCGTGGTGGTCTCCGGCTCCGGCAACGTGGCCCAGTATGCCGCCGAGAAGTGCATGCAGCTGGGCGGCAAGGTGGTGGCCATGAGCGACTCCCAGGGCTATGTCTATGACCCCCACGGCATGGACCTGAAGGTCCTGTTCGACATCAAGCAGCGCCGCCGCGCCCGCATCAGCGTCTATGCCGACGAGGTCCCCGGCAGCGAGTATCACGAGGGCTGCCGGAACATCTGGAACGTGAAATGCGACATTGCCATGCCCTGCGCCTCCCAGAACGAGATGGACGCCGACGGCGCCAAGGCCCTGGTGGCCAACGGCTGCATCGGCGTGTTCGAGGGCGCCAACATGCCCCTGACCCCCGAGGCCATCGCCGCGGTCCAGGGCGCCGGTCTGCTCTACAGCCCCGGCAAGGCCTCCAACGCCGGCGGCGTGGCCGTGTCCGGCCTGGAGATGAGCCAGAACTCCATGCGTCTGAGCTGGACCTTCGAAGAGGTCGACCAGCGGCTGCACGACATCATGAAGAACATCTACCGCGCCTGCTACGACGCCTCCGTCCAGTGCGGCCAGCCCGGCAACCTGATGCTGGGCGCCAACGTGGCCGGCTTCCTGAAGGTGGCCGAGGCCATGATGGCCCAGGGCATCGTGTGAGCCGTGTAAAACAGCAGAGCTTCGCAAGGGAGACGCTTGAAAGAGCCGTCTCCCTTGTTTTTTGGCCTCTCAGCCGCTGATACATCCAGCCCCGGTTGAGCTGCGGCCGCTGTGCTAACGCAGCGCGTTATTGAAAAAAGCCCGGCGCGGCGATATATTGAGAACACAGGGGTGCTCTTGAAGTATTATTGGAGGGATCGCAATGGATATGGAAGCGGTCGGGCGCCAGATCTCCGGTCTGCGCCGGGCCAAGGGCATGACGCAGGCGGAGCTGGGCGAGCGTCTGGGCGTCACTTTTCAGGCCGTCAGCAAGTGGGAGCGGGCAGAGACGCTGCCGGACACAGCCATCCTGCCGGACCTGGCGGCAGTGCTGGAGACCACGGTGGACAACCTCCTCTCCGGCGGCCACCGGGCAGTTGCCTATGTCAGAAAGCTCACCGTGGAGGACCTGCGCCGGGCCATCCGGTGTCTGGACGACATGGGCAGGCTCTTGGGGCGGGACAGCCTCATCTATTTGGCTGCCGTGGAAGGGATCAACGCGCGCATGAACACGGAGATACGGGACGCGTTCTCCGATAAGCACATCTTTGAGGTGTTCGTAGCCGAGGCGGCCCTTCAGAGCCTCACAGCCGGTGCGTACATGGATCCCACGGATGTGAAAAACGGTTTTGAGAGCGTAAAGCTCCGGAACATCGTGCTGCAAAAGTGCGCCGAGTGCGGGATAAAATAAGAAAAGCTCCGGACATGCCTGGCACGCCTGCATGTCCGGAGTCATCTGCCTGTTTGCACCGGTGAGGGACTCACTCCGTCGCCCAGCCCCGGGCCCTCTCCACGGCCCGGTGCCAGCCGGCCATCAGACGGGCAGCCTTCTCCGGCTCCATGGCCGGCTCGAACCGCCGCTGGGTCACGCGCAGATCTTGGACCTGGGCCATGTCCGTCCACACCCCGGCGGAGAGGCCCGCCAGGAACGCCGCGCCCAGCGCGGTAGTCTCCACAGTCTGGGGCCGGTCGATGGGCTTTTGCAGGATGTCCGCCTGGAACTGCATCAGGATGTCCGACACCGACGCGCCGCCGTCCACCCGCAGCACGTCCAGCCGATGGCCGCCCTCCGTCTCCATGGCCTCCAGCAGGTCCGCCACCTGATAGGCGATGCCCTCCAGCACCGCCCGGCAGATATGCTCCCGCCGGGTGCCCCGGGTGATGCCGGACAGAGAACCTCTGGCATAGGGGTCCCACCAGGGCGCTCCCAGGCCGGTGAAGGCGCTGACCATGTATACCCCGCCGGTGTCCGGCACCGACGCGGCCAGCACGTCGCACTCATGGGCGGTGGAGATGAGCCCCAGCTCGTCCCGCAGCCACTGGATGGAGGAGCCGGCGTTGAACACGCTGCCCTCCACGGCGTAGCTGACGGCGTCCCCTGTCTGCCAGCCCACGCTGGTGAGAAGGCCCCCGGCGCTCTCCGGGACCGTGTCCCCCACGTTCATCAGGGTGAAGCAGCCGGTGCCGTAGGTGTTCTTCCCCTGGCCCGGCAGGATGCAGCCCTGACCCAGCAGCGCCGCCTGCTGATCGCCCGCCGCGCCGCAGATGGGGATGCCCTCCAGCTGCTCCAGGCCGGGGATGCCCCGCTTCACCGTCCCGAACCGGCCGGCATTGGGCACCACGCGCGGCAGCATCACCATGGGGATGTCCAGCATCCGGCACAGCTGCTCGTCCCAGCAGAGCTTTCGGATGTCGAAGAGCATGGTCCGGGAGGCGTTGGACGGGTCCGTCACATGCTCCCCCGTCAGGTTCCAGATGAGCCAGGAGTCCACCGTGCCGAACAGCAGCCGCCCCGCCCGGGCCTTCTCCCGGGCACCGGGCACGTTATCCAAAATCCAGCGGATCTTTGTGCCGGAGAAATAGGGGTCCGGCACCAGGCCCGTGGTGCGGCGGATGGTATCGCTGAGCCCCTCCTGCTCCAGGCGGCGGATCATCGGCGCGGTGCGCCGGCACTGCCAGACGATGGCGTTGTATACCGGCTCCCCCGTATCCCGGTCCCAGACGATGGCGGTCTCCCGCTGGTTGGTGATGCCGATGGCCTCCACGTCCGCCGCGGACAGGCCGGACTTCTCAAAAGCCGCACCCAAAGCGTGGAACTGGGTGCCCGCGATGTCCATGGGGTCGTGCTCCACCCAGCCGGGCTTGGGGTAATGCTGCTCGAACGGGTATTGGGCCTGGCTGACGATGTTCCCCCGCTGGTCAAAGATGATGGCGCGGGAGCTGGTGGTGCCCTGGTCCAGGGCGATCACATAGCCTTTCATGGCAGCTGCCTCCTTATTGACGGACAAATGGGAGTATTGTAAAATGCTTATATCGATTATACCATGTCGCGCGGTTCCGGCGCATGCCGGGAGCGCGGCCGGTAACTTTTGGTATAATAGCGGTCTCAACGCTATTATACCATACGGGAGGGTGCTTTTCCATGGTACGCGCAGACGAATTTACATTTCCCTCTACCGACGGCATACACGCCATCCGCGCCCGCCGCTGGACGCCGGACGGCCCCGTGCGCGCGGCGGTGCAGCTGGTCCACGGGGTGGCGGAGCACATCGACCGCTATGACGCGTTCGCCCGGTATCTGGCGGAGCACGGCTTCGCTGTGGCGGGCGACGACCATCTGGGCCATGGAAAAAGCGCCGGGGACGAGTCCGAGCTGGGATGGTTCGCCGAGGATAAGGGCTGGGAGCACCTGACAGAGGACGAAAAGGTCCTGCGGGACCGGATGAAGGAGGACTGGCCCGGCGTGCCGCTGATCCTGTTCGGCCACAGCATGGGCAGCTTCATCGCCCGGACCTATCTGGGCTGGCACCCGGCGGACTTCGACGCCTGCGTGCTGTCCGGCACCGGCTGGCAGGGTCCTGCCATATGCACCCTGGGACGGTTCCTCTCCGGACGGGAGATCCGCCGCCACGGCAGCAAATACCGCAGCCCCACCCTGCAAAATGTCGCTTTCGGCGGGTATCTGAAGGGCATCGAGGCTCCCTCCAGCCCCAACGACTGGATCTGCCGGGACCCGGCGGTGGTCCAAGCCTATAACGCCGACCCCCTGTGCGGCTTCACCGCCACGGCGGGGCTCATGCACGACATGGCGGAGGGCCTCACCATCATCGGCGACGCCGCCCACCTGGCGAAGATGAAAAAGGACCTGCCGGTGCTGTTCGTCGCCGGAGCCAGGGACCCGGTGGGAAGCTTCGGCAAGGGCGTGGAGCGGACGGCCGCGGCATTCCGCAAGGCCGGGATGCATGACGTGACTGTGAAGCTCTATCCCGACGACCGGCACGAGATCCTCAACGAGCTGGATAAGGACAAGGTCTTTGCCGATGTCCTGGACTGGATGGAGCGGCAGCTGTAAAAAGATGTGCAAGACCCGGGAGGCGCGGATGCCTCCCGGGTCATTTTTATGCTTTCATCTGACGGCGGCGGGCCAGGTTTATCATGCCCTCCTGCATATCGTTGAGGCTTTGGAGCATCCGTCCCGCGCCGTACGCGGTACAGCTGAGGGCGTCGTCTACCAACAGCGCCTCGATGCCGGTCTTTTCCGTGACCAGCTTGTCCAGGCCCCAGAGCTGGCTGCCGCCGCCGGACAGAACGATGCCGTTCTGGGACACGTCCCCCACCAGCTCCGGCGGCGTGCGCTCCAGCACGGTGTGGATGGCCTCCATCAGCTGGGACATGGGCTCCTCCAGCGCCTCGATCATGTCGGCGGAGCTGACGGTGACGCTCCGGGGCAGACCGGTCACCAAGCACCGGCCCTTCACCTCTTCATAGGTGACCTCCGGCCGGGGATGGACGCAGCCGATGGAGAGCTTCAGCTCCTCCGCCGTCCGGCTGCCGATGAGCAGGTTGTGCTTGCGGCGGATATAGCGGACGATGGCCTCGTCGAAGGACGCGCCGGCGGTCTTGATGGACTCCTGCTCCACCACCCCGCCCAGGGACACCACCGCCACCTCCGTGGTGCCGCCGCCGATGTCCACGACCATATGGCCGTCGGCCTTGGAGATGTCGATGCCGGCCCCGACGGCCGTGGCGAGGGACGCCTCCTTCAAATAGACCTTCCGGGCGCCGGCCTCGATGGCCGCGTCGATGAGCGCGCGCTCCTCCACGCCCGTGATGGAGCCGGGGACGCAGATGAGCACCCGCGGCTTGAACAGGCTGAAGGAAGTGATGCGGCTGATGAACTCCTTGAGCATCTGGGCCGTCATATCATAGTCGGAGATGACCCCCGCCACGATGGGGCTGATGGGCACGATGTTGGCCGGGGTCCGGCCCAGCATCTTCTTGGCCTCCTCCCCGATGCGCAGCAAGCGCCCGTTGGTGCTGTCCAGGGCCACAAGGGTGGACTCCCGCAGGCGTATGCCCCGGCCGCGCACATACATGAGCGTGGTCATGGTCCCCAGATCGATGGCGATGTCTCTCTCAAAAAACAGCATGGTCCTTCCTCCTAGCGCGTGCTGGCAAGGGTGGCGCACCGCACGTCCTCCGCTCCCGCCATGAGCAGCGTCTTGGCGCACTCTGAGAGCGTGGACCCGGTGGTCACGATATCGTCGATGATCAGTATCCGTTTTCCGGCAACGGCCGCCGGGTCGATGACCCGATAGGCCCCCGCGATGTTGGCTTTGCGTTTTTCCGGCGCGCCGGTGCCGGATTGGGGCTTCACGCCCCGGCGCTTTTTCAGCAATGGGACCGGTTCCCGCCGCAGACGCGCGCCCGCGTTTCGGGCCAGAAGCTCCGCCTGGTCATACCCGCGGCGGCGCTTTCGACCCGCGTCCAGGGGCACCCAGGTGAGGATGTCGTACTCCCCCTCCAGCTGCTCATAGACGAGCGCGGCGATCAGCTCCCCAAAAAGCGGCGCGTATGCCTGGGCGCCGCCGAACTTATAGCGGTGGATGGCCTCCCGCACATCGCCCTCATAATAGAGGGCCGACACACACTCGGAGAAGAAATCTCCCCGCCGGCGGCGGCCGTCCTCCGTCCGGGGCAGTTTCTCCTCACAGGCGGGACATGCCCGGGGCTGTCCGGGCCCGATGAGCCGGCGGCAGAAAACGCACCGGGTGGGATAGACCAGATCCAGCAGCCAGTCCGTCAGCTTACCCATCGTCCACCATCCGCAACCGCAGGCCGCTGTATCGCTTGGCCCGGCGGGCATTCTCGGTCATGACGCGGATCACCTCGTCGTCCCCCACGATCACCAAGAGCTCCGCCGCCCGTGTCACAGCCGTATAGAGCAGGCTCCTGTACATCAGCTGGGGCGCCGCCCGCACGGCGGACAGCACCACCGCCCGGTATTCGCTGCCCTGAGATTTGTGGACCGTGGTGGCCCAGGCGTGATCCAGCTCCGAGGCCTGCTCATAGACGTACTCCGCCCGGCGGCTGTCAAAGCAGATGACGAAGCTCTCCGCGGCGGGATCGATGGAATCGATATAGCCGATGTCCCCGTTGAACACGCCGTAGCCGCTCTCGCCGCTGTCGGCATGCCAGAGGATGTCATAGTCGTTGCGGACCTGCATGACGCGGTCGCCCTCCCGGAAGGTGCGGCCGGCAAAGGTGAATTCCGGCTTGCCTGCCGCCGGGGGGTTGAGGGCCTTCTGCAGGCGGCGGTTCAGCTCCTCTGTGCCCGCCGGGCCCTTTCGGGTGGGGGTCAGCACCTGGATCTGGTCGGAGGGGATGGACATGTTCCTGGGCAGCCGCTCCCGGCACAGCTCGATGATCGTCTCCGCCGCCGCATCCGGTTCCCGGCGGCGCAGGAAGAAAAAGTCACCCTTGTTGGCCCGCAGATCGGGGATCTCTCCCCGGTTGATCTGATGGGCGCCCACCACGATCCGGCTGGCCTGCTTTTGGCGGAAGATCTCCGTCAGGCGCACCGTCTCGGCCACGCCGGAGCGGATCACGTCCCGGAACACCGCTCCGGGACCCACCGACGGCAGCTGGTCCGCGTCCCCCACCAGCACCAGCCGGCAGGAGGGGCTGACGGCGGCCAATACGGCCCGCATCAGCGTCATGTCCACCATGGAGCACTCGTCCACGATGAGCGCTCCGCACCGGAGCCGGTCGGTCTCGCACTTGCGAAAGACGGTGCTGTCCGTCTCCGGGGAGAAGCTGGCCTCCAAAAGCCGGTGGATGGTGGAGGCGTCCCGGCCGGTGAGGTCGCTCAGGCGCTTGGCCGCCTGGCCGGTGGGCGCGGCCAGCATGGTCTCCAGGCCCATGGCGTCGAACAGCGCCAGCACCGCCCGCACGGAGGTGGTCTTGCCGGTGCCGGGGCCGCCGGTGATGACCACCAGCCGCCGCGAGGCGGCCGCCTCCAGCGCCCTGCGCTGCAGCGGCGCGAAGCGGATGCCCTGTTCCGACTCGATCTTCTCGGCGATGCGCTCCACATTGACGCTGGCGGCCTCGGCCGGCTCCAGAGCCATCTCCCGCAGCCGCCGGGCCACATACACCTCCGCGGCGTAAAGGGGCGCCAGATAGCAGGCCGTCACGTTGGACACCGGCTCGCATACCACGTCCCCGGCGTCCAGCAGGATGTCCAGCCCCTCGCCGATCTGCTCTGTCTCCACGCCGATGAGCTGGGCGGTGGCGGCGGTGAGCTTGTCCACCGGCAGGAAGCAGTGGCCGTTGTCGGCGTTGTGGCGCAGCTCAAACAGCAGCGCCGCCGCGATCCGCTGGGGAGAATCGGCCTCGATGCCGTTGGCCAGGGCCAGCGCGTCCGCCTCGGCAAAGGTGGCGCCGATCTGCACGCCCGCCAAAAGATAGGGGTTCTCCCGGACCATGTCCAGGGCGTCGTCCCCGTAGCAGCGGTACAGCCGCAGCGCCAGCAGCGGCACGATGCCCGCCGCGCCCAGATATTCCATCAGGGAGCGCATGCCCGTCTGGTGGCGGAACGCCGCGCTCATCTGCTCCGCTTTTTCCCGGCTGATGCCCCGCAGCTCCGCCAGCTTTTCCGGGTGGTCATGGAGCACCTCCAGAGACGCGTCTCCGAACTTTCCCACGATCAGCGCCGCCGTGGCCGGGCCGATGCCCTTGATGGTCCGGCTGGACAGATAGTCGAAGATGGCCGCCGCGCCGGTGGGCATGGTCCGCTCGGTATAGGCGGCTTTGAACTGCTCGCCGTGGGCGGCGTGGCGGGTCCACTCCCCCCACGCGGTCAGGCTCTCCCCCGGCGCCGCCAGGGGGATGCACCCCACGACGATGGCCTGGGAGCCGTCGTCCACATGCAGGCGCAACACAGAATAGCCGTTGTCCTCATTGAAATAGATGACAGCGGCCACCTGGCCAGATATCCGTTCCAGCGGCTTTTCCTGCATATCACACCAGCAGCTTGATGACCCCGGCCGTGGCCAGGGACACGATCAGTCCCGCGATGAGCACGCCCAGCAGGATCGGCGGCAGCGCGCGCTTCATGCGCATGTTGAGCAGCGCGGCCACCAGCGCCCCCGTCCAGGCGCCCGTGCCCGGCAGGGGCACCGCCACGAACAGCAGCAGCCCCCAAAACTGGGTCTGGCGGACACGCTGGGCCTTTTTGCCGGTGCCCTTCCGCTCCAGCCACGCTACGAAGCGCCGGGCATGGTCGGACTTCGTCCGCAGCCAGTCCATGAACGTGCGCACAAAGGCGATGATGAAGGGCACCGGCAGCAGGTTGCCGATCACGCTGATCAGCGCCGCCTGCCATACGGGCAGACCAAGACTCACCCCCACCGGGATCGCGCCTCGCAGCTCGATCACCGGGAGCATGGACACGATCAGCGTGGCCAGGGTCTCCCCCACGCCCATATTCGAGATCAGACTGGCTATTTCCATATGGCTCCTTTATCCCTGGCAAGGACCTTGCGCAAAAACTGTCCCGTGTAGCTGCGCGGATCGGCCGCACAGGCCTCGGGCGTGCCGGCAAAGACCAGCTCGCCGCCCTCGTCTCCGCCCTCCGGGCCCAGATCGATGATGTAGTCGGCACATTTTATGACGTCCAGGTTGTGCTCGATGACAAGCACGGTATTGCCCGCGTCGGTGAGCCGCTGGAGGATGTCCAACAGCCGCGCCACGTCGGCGGTATGCAGCCCCGTGGTGGGCTCGTCCAGGATGTAGAAGGTGCTACCCGTGCTGCGCCGGGCAAGCTCCGTCGCCAGCTTCACCCGCTGGGCCTCGCCGCCGGAGAGCGTGGTGGAGGACTGGCCCAGCTTCACATAGCCGAGGCCCACGTCCCACAGGGTCTGCAGCTTGACGCGGATGGCCTCCTGGTTCTGGAAAAAGTCCAGCGCCTCCTCCACGGTCATGTCCAGCACCTGGGCGATGTTTTTGCCCTTGTAGCGCACCTCCAGGGTCTCCCGGTTGTAGCGGCTGCCGTGGCAGACCTCGCAGGGCACGTACACGTCCGGCAGGAAGAGCATCTCGATCTTGATGAGCCCGTCGCCGGAGCAGGCCTCGCACCGGCCGCCCTTCACGTTGAAGGAGAACCGCCCCGACCGATAGCCGCGGAGCTTGGCGTCCTGGGTGGAGGCGAACAGCTCCCGTATGTCGTTGAAAAGGCCCGTATAGGTGGCCGGGTTAGACCGGGGGGTCCGCCCGATGGGGCTTTGGTCGATGTTGATGACCTTGTCCAGATATTCCAGGCCCCCAATGCTGCGGCACTTGCCGGGCCGGACCTTCCGCCGGTTGAGGTCGGCTCCCAGCTTCTTCTCGATGACCTCGTTGACCAGGGAGCTCTTGCCGGAGCCGGACACGCCGGTGACGCAGGTGAACGCCCCCAGGGGGATGTCCACGTCCAGGTCCTTCAGATTGTTGGCCGCCGCGCCCCGGACGGAGAGGAAATGGCCGTTCCCCTTCCGGCGGCTCAGGGGCACGTCGATGCGCTTGGCACCGCTGAGATACTGGCCGGTGATAGACGCCGGGCAGGCCATGATGTCCTCCGGCGTGCCGGCGCAGACCACCTGGCCCCCGTGGACCCCCGCGCCAGGCCCGATATCCACGACCCAGTCGGCGGCGCGGATGGTGTCCTCGTCGTGTTCCACCACGATGAGGGTATTGCCAGCGTCCGTGAGCTTGCGCAGTGTGCGCAGCAGTTTTTCGTTGTCCCGCTGGTGCAGCCCGATGCTGGGCTCGTCCAGCACGTAGAGCACCCCCATCAGCGCGGAGCCGATCTGGGTGGCCAGGCGGATGCGCTGGCTTTCGCCGCCGGAAAGGGTGGCGGCACCCCGGGCCAGGGTCAGATAGCCCAGCCCCACGCTAATCAAAAAGCCCAGCCGCTGGCGGATCTCCTTGAGGATACGGTCGGCGATGAGCGATTCCTTTTCCGTCAGCTGCAGGCTTTCCAGGAACGCCAGCTCCTGGGTGACCGGCATGCGGCTGAACTGGGCGATGTTGAGCCCGCCCACCGTCACGGCCAGGATCTCCGGGCGGAGCCGGTCGCCGTGGCAGTCCGGGCAGTCATACTCGCCCATGCAGTCCTCCAGGTCCGCCCGGGCGGAGGGAGACTGGGTCTCCTTATACCGGCGCTCCAGGTTGTTGACGATACCCTCGAAATCCTTGGTGAGGGTGCCATAGCCGGACCCGCGCTCATAGCGCAGCTCCAGCGGCTCCCCGTTGGTGCCGTAGAGGATGGCGTGGATGGCCGCCTCCGGCAGGGTCTTGATGGGGTCGTGCAGGTCAAAATGATAGCGGCGCGCCAGAGCCTCATAGTACATCCGGCAGATGGAGTCACCCCGGACGTTGGACCAGCCGGTGGCCATGATGCCGCCGTCCATGATGGACAGATTGGGGTTGGGCATGATGAGCGCCGGGTCCACCCGGAGCATGGTCCCCAGGCCGCTGCAGGTGGGGCAGGCGCCGTAAGGGGCGTTGAAGGAGAACATGCGGGGGGTCATCTCCTCGATGGAGATGCCGCAGTCCTCGCAGGCGTAGTTCTGGGAGAAGGTCAGGACCCGGTCCTCCCCCGTCAGGTCCACCTGCACCAGACCGCCGGACAGGTTCATGGCCGTCTCGGCGGAGTCGGTGAGCCGCCGCACCACGTCCGCGCGCATCACCAGGCGGTCCACCACGATCTCGATGTCGTGCTTCTTGTTCTTGTCCAGGGGGATCGACTCGGTCAGGTCATAGATGTTCCCGTCCACCCGGGCCCGGACATAGCCGGAGCGCTGGGCGTCCTCAAAGACCTTTCGGTGCTCCCCCTTCTTCCCCCGGATCACCGGGGCCAGCACCTGCAGGCGCGTCCCCTCCGGCAGGTCCATGATCTGGTCCACGATCTGGTCGATGGTCTGATGACGGATCTCCTTGCCGCACTTGGGGCAGTGGGGCACGCCGATCTGGGCCCACAAAAGACGCAGATAGTCGTGGATCTCCGTGACGGTGCCCACGGTGGAGCGGGGGTTGCGGGAGGTGGTTTTCTGGTCGATGGAGATGGCCGGCGACAGGCCGCCGATGTAGTCCACATCCGGCTTGTCCATCTGGCCCAAAAACTGCCGGGCATAGCTGGACAGGCTCTCCACATACCGACGCTGGCCCTCGGCGTAGATGGTGTCGAAGGCCAAGCTGGATTTGCCGCTCCCGGACAGGCCGGTGAACACCACCAGCTTGTCCCGGGGCAGCTCGATGTCTATGTTCTTCAGGTTGTTGGCGCGCGCCCCCTGAATGGTGATCTTTTCGGGCATGGGTTCTCCTCGCTGCGGGATGTCGTTAACGTCTTATTATACACTAGTCCCGGCACAAATTACAATCATAATCCGCAAAATTCCCCGTACCGTCCCGCCAGGCCGCTGCGGGCGTCCTCCCCCTTCCATGGCAGGGTCAGAGCCCGGTCCGCCAGGGCGGTGAAGTCCTCCCACCGCCGCGCCTTTCCCATGGGCTTGGCCAGCGCCTGGCCGCCCTCCAGGCCCGGCAGCAGCAGCGCCCAGATGGCCTTCATCCGGTGGATGGCGCTGCCGGGGCCGCCAAAGGCGTCGCAGTAGGCCCGGCACAGGTCCTCGTGGAACCGCCGCATAGCGTCCTGCTGTACCTGTGCGCCCCGCAGCCGGGCAGCGAGCCCCGGATCGGCCGCCAGCCCCCGGCCGATCATCACCGCCGAGAGCTGGGGAAACCGCGCCTGCAGCGCGCCTACGTCCGCCGCCGTGCGCACGTCGCCGTTGTAGCACACCGGCGCGCGGCTGGCCGCCAGCGCGGCGGCGAAGGCGTCCGGATGGACAGGGCCGGCGTACATCTCCGCCTTGGTGCGGGCGTGGACAGTGAGCCGTACGATGGGATAGTCGTTAAAAACGTCCACCAGCGCCGGGAACTCCTCCGGGTCCCGGACGCCCAGCCGGGTCTTGACGGATACCCGCACGGGGCAGGCGGCAAATATGCCGTCCAGCAGCCGGCGCAGCCCGTCCCGGTCCGCCAGCAGGCCCGCCCCCTTCCCCTTGGCGGTGACGGTGCCGGAGGGGCAGCCCGCGTTCAGGTCCACCTCCCCGTAGCCCATGTCCGCCAGCGTCCGTGCCGCCCAGAGAAAGTCGGCGGCGTTCTTGGTCAAAAGCTGGGGCGTCAGGGGCACGTCCCGGTTGTTCTCCGGCAGCACCTGCCGCAGCTCGCGGGGCGGGAAAACATGGTTCTGCGTGGGGCTGAGAAAGGGCGTGAAATATCGGTCCACGCCGGGAAAATACCGCCGGTGCAGCCGGCGGTAGATGTGGTCGGTGATGCCCTCCAGGGGCGCGAAAAGCAGTTCCATGGGCCGTATTGTAGCATATCTCTCCCCGCGCTGCAAGCTCTTGCCAACTGTGCGCGGCTATGGTAGAATTTCCGCGAGATCAGGAAAGGGGCGCGGCTTATGATCCGGGAGATCCACTCGGAAAAGGATATGGAGCGGCTGGTGCTGGAATGGGGCCTGCTGCCGTTTTTCAAAAATGACATCCCAGGCTTCTCCATCGAGGAGCACACCCCGCCGGAGCTGTGGTATGACAGCGAGAGCGGCGAATGGGCGCCCTGGGACTGGAAGGGCCCGGTGGCCCGGATGGGCACCTGCGCATACGGGAAGCTCTTCTGGAAAAAGGCCGGCTTCGTGAGCATGGAGTGGTTCCCGGACCTGGCGAACTGGCGCCGGGACGGCTACGATTTCGACGCCCGGTATGACGACGAGCTGGCCTCCTATAAGGACAAGGAGATCTATGACGCCATCGCGAAAAACGGATCGCTCCAGACCGGCCGGCTCAAGCAGCTTTGCGGCTACGGAGGCCAAGACGGCAAAAAGGGCTTCGAGACGGTGATCACCCGCCTGCAGATGCAGACCTATGTCACCGTGGCGGACTTCGACTATGCCACCGACAAGCACGGCGTCCCCTACGGCTGGGGCATCGCCCGCTGGTCCACCCCGGAGGCCATCTTCGGCTACGACGCCGTCACCGCCGCCTATGGCCGCGCGCCGGCCCAATCCCGGCAACGGCTGATGGAGCACCTGCAAAAGCGTCTGCCCCACGCGACAGAAAAGCAGCTCGCAAAGCTGCTGAGCCTGTAATCGATCCCTTGAATAGCGGCGCTCCGCATGCTTTCCCGTCGGAAAGCGTGCGGAGCTTTCATGCTCTATGGATGCTCTTTGATGTGGGTGACCTCCCATGTCCCGTCCGAGGCCTTTTCCAGCGACCACAGGGCCGGGATGTCCCAGCTGCCGGTGACGGTGTTCCCGTCCGCGTCCAGGCCCTCCTGGCTGTACCAGACCCACATGAGACCTTCGCTGCCGTAAAACCGGGCGGACCAGAGCTTGAGCGTATGGCGCTCCGACACCGCCGTGGGATAGCTGTCGGCGCAGATGACATAGCGGCTCAGAGCGCCGTATTTTTCCTGGGCCTCCTCCCTGCTGAGCCCCAGCTCGGCAAAGGCCAGCTCCGCCTTTGCCAGCACCGTTTTGGCGGCGCGCCGGTCCTCCCGCGAGCCGATGTAGGCCAGCAGGGACACCTCGCCCGTATCATAATAGCTTGGCTGCCATACCTTGGCGATGCGATATATCGGGAACCAGTGCAGCGCCAGCGCTGCCAGCAGCACCGCGGCGACGCAGACGCATGCCGCGGTCCATGCCCGCCGCTGCTGGGCGCGGCTTGCCCGCACCGTCTCGGTATAGACCACCGTCAGCGCCTCCCGGGGCGCCTGCGGCTGCCGCTGCCGCTCACAGCGCAGCACCTCCAGCACGCTCATGTCCAGGGCCGCGGCGATGTCGTCGAGCTTCGTCACGTCGGGCAGGCACTTGCCCCGCTCCCATTTGCTGACCGCCGCCGTGGTGACGTGCAGCCTCTCCGCCAGCTGCGCCTGGGTCAGGCCGGCCTCCTGACGGGCGTTTTTCAAAAAGGGGCCAAACCGCGCCGGTTCCATATCCATCACCTCATGCCCAGCATACCACCCAGGGCCCGGTTTTGTAAATCGACCGGTGGTCGAATCGCCCTTTTTCGTCCAAGACCGGACCGTGGACCCGTAAGTACAGGGCCGCCAGTCACATGACCCTTTCCCGGCGGAAAGAAGCCGTCAAAAAATGGGGTTTTTCATTGTATGCTCCCGGTTTTTATGATAAGATAGGGACGCTATATCACCACATAAGGGGAACGGCTATGAGATTTGAAAACGATAACGGCGCGCTGGTCGGCCATCACAACGGCGAGACACTGCGCATCGAGGCATGGGGCAAGGACTCCCTCCGGGTCAGGAGCACCATGCTGGGCCGGTTCATGGACGAGAACTGGGCCCTGACGGAAAAGCCGGAGAAAACGGAGCCGACCGTCCAGATCAAAAAGGCCGACCGCTGGGCGGGCTATGGGACGCTCGGCACGCATGAGATCGCCAGCATCACCAATGGCCGGGTACGGGCCGAGGTCAACTTCATGGGCGTCATCTCCTTTTACCGGGACGACGCGCTCATCCTCCGGGAGTATTACCGCATGTATGACGGGACGATCTCCCGGGGCAGCCGCTGCCTGAAGGTAGTCAACCGGGAATGGAAAGGCGTCATCGGCGGGACGGAATACGCCCTGCATGTGAAGTTCGATCCCAACCCCGGCGAGAGCATCTTCGGCATGGGGCAGTATCAGCACGGCTGCCTGGATCTGAAGGGCTGCGTGCTGGAGCTGGCCCAGCGCAACTCCCAGATCTCTGTGCCCTTCGCCGTGTCCTCCCTGGGATACGGGTTTTTGTGGAACAACCCCGCCGTGGGCCGCGTCACTTTCGGCAAGAACTATACCGAGTGGATCGCCAGCGCCACACGGGAGATGGACTATTACATCACCGTGGCGGACACCCCCAGGGACATCCTCTTCAACTATACCGCCGCCACCGGCCGGGCAGACATGTTCCCGGAGGACCGGATGGGGCTTTGGCAGTGCAAGCTGCGCTACCGGACCCAGGACGAGGTGCTCTCTGTGGCCCGCCGGTATCGGGACGAGGGCATCAGGATCGATCAGATCGTGATCGACTTCTTCCACTGGACCGTCCAGGGCGACTGGAAGTTCGACGCCCGGTACTGGCCCGATCCCAAGGCGATGGTGGACGAGTTGCACAGCATGGGCATCAAGGTGATCGTGTCCGTGTGGCCCTCGGTGGACCGGCGCAGCGAGAATTTCTATCCCATGATGGAGCGGGGCCTGCTCATCCGGACCGAGCGGGGCGCCGCCCAGACCTACGACTACCAGGGCGACTGCGTGGAGATCGACCCCTTCAACCCGGAGACCCGCCGGTATATCTGGGACGTGTGCAAGCGCAACTATTATGACCTGGGCATCGACGCCTTCTGGCTGGACAACTCAGAGCCGGATTACGGCGTCTACGACTTCGACCACTACCGCTACAGCGCCGGGCCCGCGCTGGCCGTCAGCAACCTGTACCCCCAGATGTACAGCCGCGCGTTTTACGACGAGATGCGAAAGACCGGCAAGCCGGTGGTGAACCTGCTCCGGTGCGCCTGGGCCGGCTCCCAGAAATACGGCAACGTGATCTGGTCCGGGGATGTGCCTTCCACCTTCGAGGCGTTCGCCGACCAGCTCCGGGCCGGGCTGAACATGGGCCTGGCGGGCATCCCCTGGTGGACCACCGACATCGGCGGCTTCATGACGGACGATGTGAACGACCCGGCCTTCCGGCAGCTTCTCATCCGCTGGTACCAGTTCGCCGTCTATTCGGCGGTGCTGCGCATGCACGGCGACCGGGGCCCCTATGATATCCCCGCCCTGGACGACCGGGACTGGGGCGGGGGGTATCTGCACACCGGCCAGCCCAACGAGCTGTGGAGCTACGGCGAGGACAACTACCGGATCATGCGCAAATACTACGACATCCGCATCGGCATGCACGACTATATCAAGAGTCTCTATGAGCAGGCCCATACCGACGGCTCGCCCCTGATCCGCACCATGTTCTATGAGTTCCCCGACGACCCCATCTGCTGGCAGCTGACGGACCAGTACATGTTCGGCGGCCGCTATCTGGTGGCACCGATATTGCATCTTGACCAGTTCCAGCGGCAGGTCTACCTCCCCGCGGGGACCTGGACGCTCACGTCCACCGGCGAGGCATATGCCGGCGGGCAGACGGTGACGGTGGACGCGCCCATCGAATACATGCCCGTATTCCAACGGGACTGACCGAGCCGCCACGCTTTCAAAACGACAGGGAGGAAAGGTATGGATATTTTCACTGAAAAGCTGGCCCCCAACGGGGCGGAGCTGACCTGTTATCTGCAGCAGGACAGCTGGGAGATGCCCACGGCGAGCGTCCGGCCCGCCATGCTGGTCATCCCCGGCGGCGGGTATGTCATGTGCTCGGACCGGGAGGCGGAGCCCATCGCCCTGGCCTATCTGGCCGAGGGCTTCAACGCCTTCGTGCTGCGCTACAGCGTGGATGGCAAGCCCTGGGAGCGGGCCTATGAGGACGGCACGGCGGCGCTGCGCTATATCCGGGAACACGCCGGCGAGCTGCACATCGACCCGGCCAAGGTGGCCGCCATCGGCTTTTCCGCGGGCGGGCATCTGGCGGCCTGCCTGGGCGCCATGGGGCCGGAAAAGCCCGACGCGCTACTGCTGGGCTACCCCGTCATCCTGCCCGAGATGGGCCCGCCCATGGGCCTGGAGATCCCCGATGCCAGCGCGAGCGTGGATTGGACCACGCCGCCCAGCTTCCTTTTCGCCAGCTCTGACGACGGCTGCGTGCCGGTGGAGAACGCTCTCCGCTTCGCCCAGGCGCTGGCGAAAAACGCGGTCTACTTTGAGATGCGCGTCTATCTCCAGGCCGGCCACGGCTTCTCCACCGGCAAGGCCGCTCACGCCAATGGCAATCCCACCAACGCCGTGCCGGACACCCAGGACTGGCTGCCGGACAGTGTGCGCTTTCTCCGGCATGTGTTCGGGGACTTCCCCCTGGACGGCAAGCCCCAGCCGGGCACGCTGCCGCCGGCGGACCGCTTCGGACCGGACACGCCCATCCGCCGTCTGGCCGCCTGCCCCGCCTGCGTGTCCGCCATGGAGGCGGCCTCCCCCGGTCTTGTGCGGTCCCTCCGGGCCAATCCCATGGAGAGCGGCAAGTCCCTTCGGATGTTCGCCCAGGAGGGCAGGATCTCCCAGGAGCTGCTGCAAACGCTGTCCGAAAAGCTGGGAGCGCTCTGAAAAACGCCACAGAAAACCCCGCCCTGGGATCATCCCAGGGCGGGGCTCATTATATCTGCCGCGCGGCCGTTTCCTCCCGGCCGCATGCCGCTCACCTTCCGTCCACCGCCGCATAGATGCGCTCCATCAGCGCGGGATGCAGCTCGGAATAGTTGGGCAGGTAGTTGAGCACATGCTGCACGTAAAACACGCTCAGCTGCCGTTTGGGCTCCATCAGCGCCAGCGCGCCCGCCGCGCCGTCCCAGCCGAACTCCCCCTTGGGGAAGCGGTCGTCCACCAGATGCACCCGCATACCCAGGGCGTACCCCTCCGGGGCGGGCTTCATGGTGTTGTTGTAGTCCGCCAAGGTCTGGCCGGCGAGCTGGTTGGTGCGCATCAGCTCGACGGTCTCCGGGGCCAGGATGCGCGCGCCGTTGGCCCCCACGCCGCCGCAGGCGAGCGCGTCCACGAAGGGGATGTAATCCTCCGCCCGGCAGCAGATGCCCGCGCCGCCGGAGTCATACTCCGCCGTGAGCTGGTGGGAGTTGTCCTTTCCCGCCAGGAAAAATTCCTTGCGCTGGTCGTGCCAGCAGATCTGCGCCGGCATGCGCGCAAGCTCCCGATCTCCCGGCCGGAAAGTGATGCCCCTGATCCCCAGGG
This sequence comes from uncultured Oscillospiraceae bacterium, assembly GCA_947624065.1. GTDB lineage: Bacteria > Bacillota > Clostridia > Oscillospirales > Oscillospiraceae > CAJOIG01. The sequence continues at coordinate 29,064 of CANQIO010000001.1, forward strand.
GCGCGGTGATGTGCCGGGCGATGTAGTCGGAAAACCGCTCGCCGGAGATCACCTCGATCACCGCGGCCATCACGTCGTGGCACATGCTGTAGCAAAAATGCGTCCCCGGATCGAAGGCGAGCGGCTCGCCTGCCAGCATCCGGATGAGCTCCTGCGTCCCGGCGTTTTTCGCCTGGGCCGCCTGGATGGCGGGCAGGGTCTGATCGTAGGTGAACCCGCCCGTCATGGTCATGAGGTGCCGGAGCGTCAGCGTGGTCCGCGCCGGCCGGACGCTGTCCCCCTCCCGGACCGTGAGCGCGCCCAGCTCCGGGATATATTTGCCCGCCGGATCATCCAGCCTCAGCTTGTCCTGCTCCCAGAGCTGGAGCGCGGCGGTCATGGTCATGAGCTTGGTGCAGGAATAGATCCAGTACCACTCCCCGCCACGAAGGGGATCGCTGAGCGCACCCCAGCCCATATGGCCCGCCCAGTGGCGGTACAGGACCTTGTGGTCCTGGGCCACGATGCACTCGCAGGCGGGCACGCCCCAGCGGGCGTCCACGCCGTCCAGGAAATCTGTGACCGGCTGGAAGTTCACAGCCACTCGCCTCCCTCAGTCTCGATCTTCATCTCCAGAGGCCGCAGCGTGACCCGCTGCTCACCCAGGGCAAAGCTCTTGCCGCGCAGGGTATTGTTGAAGAAGAAGCGATAGCGGCCATCCGCGCCGCTTCGCGTCGTCACCTCCACCCCGTCGGGCAGGCCGGGCAGCGCCGGGATGGACTGCTCCCGGAAGATCTCGGTAAGGAGCGCCCGGTACAGCGCCCTCTCGCCCACCGCGCCGATATAATAAGCGCGGCCCGCGCCGAAGGCGTTTTTCGTGGCCGCCGCCGCGCCGGCATAGAACTTCTCCGTATACCGGGCCCAGACCTGGGCCCCCTCCGGCTCCAGGATATCGCACCAGCCGGTGACGGTGAAGCTGCCGCCGTTGGCCGCGGCGATGCGCACGCGCCGCTCGCCGATGGCGTCGTACTCCGCCACCCGGCAGCCGCACAGCCGCCGGAACGCCGTGGGCAGCGCCTCGCCGAAGATGCAGTTATTATGCTCGTCCTTCACGCCGCTGCGGTTCGTGAGCACCACGGTGCCGCCCGCAGCGGCGAAAGCCTCCAGCCGCGCCGCCAGGGAACGGTCCGTCACATAGTGGGTGGGGACCAGCACCACCTTATAGCTATCCAGCGGCGTGTCCTCGGCCACCACGTCCACGTTGACTCCCAGGCCCATGCAGGCGTCATGGAACAGCTTCAGCTGGGTCCAATAGGCAAAATTCCGGGACTGGCGCTGGTTCTTGAGGGCGAACTCCTGGTCCGCGCCGTACAACAGCGCCACGTCGCTGCGCAGACCGGTCCCATCCAGCGCCGGCAGCTTTTCCAGCCGGCGGCAGAAATCCCCGATCTCCTTCAAACGGCGGTTGTCCCGGTTGTCGTGGTCCAGCACGCCGTGGCCCAGCATCTCCGCGCCCGAGCAGGAGGAGCGCCAGCGGAAAAAGCTCACCAGGTCCGCCCCGTGAGCCACGGTCTGCATCGCGTAGCCCTCGATCATGCCCGGCTCCGGCGCGGGGCCCATGGGGCTCCAGCATCCGCCCGCGCCGCCCAGCTGCTCCAGGATCCAGAAGTTCTTGCGCTTGAAGCCCCGGATGAAGTCCAGTGCGAACGCGTTGGAGTAGAGCGTCTCCGGGTCATCCGGCACGTCCATGGGCGGGTAGTTGTCATAGGCGGCCACGTCCAGCTGGGCAAATTCCTGGTGGAAGTCCGGCATGTTGCCGCAGAAGCAGCTGTTGGTGGTGACGATGGCGTCCGGGTCATAGCGCCGGATGAGCTGGCGCTGCCACTGGACATAGTCCGCCGTGCACCAGGCGGCAAAGCGCTCATAGTCCAGCATGAAGGCGGGATTGTGCCAGTCCGGCAGGCAGTCCGGGGCCAGCAGCGGCTGGACCTGCTCCCAGCGGGAGATCTGGCCGCTCCAGACGTCGGCGCCCCAGGCCCGATCCAGGGCCTCCACCGTGCCGTACTTCTCCTCCAGCCAGCGGCGGAACGCCTCCCGGCAGGAGGGGCAGGTGCAGTGGTTGCTCTCCAGCTCGTTGTCGATCTGCCAGGCATAGACCTCCGGACGGCCGGCATAGCGCTTGGCCATCTCGTCCACGATCCGGCCGGCATAGCGGCGGAACACCGGGCTCTGGATGCACCGGTGGCCCCGGATGCCGACGTCCGTGGGGCGGCCGTTCCGGCCCCACTGGACCGTCTCCGGGTGGTCTGTATAGAGCCACACCGGGGCGCTGTTGGTGGGGGTGCACAGGATCACCTGCATCCCATGGCGGGCGATGATCCCGATGGCCTCATCCAGCCAGCCGAAGTCAAAGCGCCCTTCCTCCGGCTCCATCCTGCCCCAGGCAAATTCCGCCAGGCGCACCACATGCACGCCCAGCGCCTTCATCCGGGCGGCGTCCTCTTCCCACAGGGAGCGGTCCCAGTGTTCAGGGTAATAGGCCATTCCGACCTTGATCATATCGGTCCCTCCTCCGCTTCATTCACCCGACTCATCCACCGTGAGCCGGCAGTCCGTGCCCACCTGCTCCAGGTGCAGACCCGGCGCCTTTCCATGGACGGCCACGGTGATCTCGTCCCCGGCCCTGGACGCAGACAGGTGCAGCACCGGCTCACCGTTCCCATCGCAGACCACCCGCTCCACCTGAGCGCCGTCGGCCAGGGCATAGAGCCGCACGGTCAGGTCCTGCGTGTAGTCATAGTCTGGCCGGTCGTCCCGCGCGCCAAGGGGCAGGATTGTGTTCTCCCGCACGAAAAGGGGCAGGGAGAAAAAGTCAAAGCTCTCCCGCCGCCAGCCTGTCCCCTCCGCCCGCTCGCCGGAGAGAAGATGGGTCCAGGTCCCATGGGGCAGGTAATAGTCCACGCTGCCGTTTTCCCGCATCACCGGCGCCACCAGCAGCGCGTCGCCCAGCATATACTGCCGGTCCAGTTCCTCGCAACCGGGGTCGTCGAATTCCAGCAGCATGGCGCGCATCACCGGCACCCCGGTGCGGCTGTTCTCCGCCGCCAGGCCGTAAAGATAGGGCATCAGGCGGTTTTTCAGCTTGGTGAACCGGCGGCACACGTCTACCGCCTCCTCCCCGAACAGCCAGGGCACCCGGTAGGAGCCGGAGCCATGGAGCCGGGAGTGGCTGCTCAAAAGGCCGAAGGCCAGCCAGCGCTTATACACGTCCGCCGGCGCGGTGCCCTCAAAGCCGCCGATGTCGTGGCTCCAGTAACCGAACCCGCTCAGGCACAGGCTCAGGCCCGCCCGCAGGGACTCGGCCATGGACACATAGGTGCTGTTGCAGTCCCCGCCCCAGTGGACCGGGAACCGCTGGCCGCCCACGGTGGCGCTGCGGGCAAAGACCACGGCCTCTCCCTCGCCCTTCACCTCCCGGATGACGTCGAACACCGCCTTATTGTACAGGAAGGTGTAGTAATTGTGCATCCGCTGAGGGTCGCTGCCGTCGTAGTAGACCGCGTCGGTGGGGATGCGCTCGCCGAAGTCCGTCTTGAAGCAGTCCACCCCCTGGGCCATGAGCCGGCGCAGCTTATCCTGATACCATTTTACGGCGTCGGGATTGGTAAAGTCAACCACCGCCAGGCCCGCCTGCCACAGATCCCACTGCCAGATGTCCCCGTCGGGCCGGTGGAGCAGATATCCCTTCTCCGCCGCCTCGTCGAAGGCGGCGCTGTGCTGGGCGAGATAGGGGTTGATCCACACGCAGACCTTCAGGCCCTTTTCATGCAGCCGGGCCAGCATCCCCTCCACGTCGGGGAACAGGTCCCGGTCCCATTCAAAGCCGCACCACTCGTTCTCCCGCATCCAGAAGCAGTCGAAGTGGAACACCCGCAGGGGGATATCCCGCTCCTTCATGCCGTCCACGAAGCTCATGACGGTCTGCTCGTCATAGCTGGTGGTGAAGGAGGACGACAGCCACAGCCCAAAGGTCCAGGCCGGCGGCAGCGCCGGACGGCCCGCCAGCGCGGTATACCGCTCCAGCACGCCCTTGCGGTCCGGCGCGCCGATGAGGATGAAGTCCAAGGCATGGCCGGGGACGCTGAACTGCACCTTCGTCACCGCCTCGGAGCATACCTCGAAGGACACCGGGCCGGTGTCGTCCACCAGCACGCCGTAGCTGTTGGAGCTGAGATAGAACGGGATGTTCTTATAGGAGATCTCGCTGGAGGTGCCGCCGTCCTCGTTCCAGATGTCCACGGTCTGACCGTTGCGCACAAAGGGCGTGAAACGCTCGCCCATGCCGTAGATCTTCTCCCCCACGTCCACCTGGAGCTGGCAGCTCATGAAAGGCCCCTCCGGCGCGTCCACGAAGCTCAGCATGGCGGAGCCGAACCGTTCGCCCACGTTGGTGAGCTTTCGCTCGCCGTAATAATAGGTGAGCGTGCAGGGCGGCTTTTTGTGGATGAGAAGCCGCAGCTGCCCGGAGGCGATCTGGAGGGTCTCGGCGTCCTCGCGCACCTCCAGCGGGCACCGCCGGTCCTCCAGGTCGAACCGGGGCATCTTGCGCCGGACGCCCTTAAAGTGCACCGAGCGCAGCCGGAGCATGTCCGGCTGGGGCGACGAGACGCTGATCTCCTGGGCCGGGCCGTCCAGGCTCCGGTCGTCCTGCCGGTAGGGCACCGCGAACAGCCGCACCTCCCGCCCGTCCTCGGACAGGCGGACCTGGCGGATCTGCTCGCAGTTATATGTCTTGACGCCCGGGCGCATGAGCCACTCGCCGTAGTGGAATTTCATGGGTCTCTCCTTTCGGATATCATACCGTATATTTGTCAGGCGGGTATGCCCGCCGCTGTTTTCAATGGATGGAATAGCCCTCCCGGTCGATGGAGAAGCCGTCGTCAGCGGCGCCGTCCTTCTCGATCTTGCGGAAGATGGGCATGATGACCTGGCTGGTGGTATAGATCATCAGGATCGGCAGACAGAAGATGCCTATATACAAAAGCACCGTGTTGATCTGGGTGAACAGCAGCACCTGGATCACCAGAATGCCGATCAGGCCCAGGGTGCGGACGAAAAAGCGCACGAAGATGCGCCGGGAATTGGTCAGGCTGCGCCACATGGTATTGGCGTACCGGGCCTCCAGGGGAAACACGTAAAGATAGTGCATCAGCAGGAAGAAGCCGGCCAGGAGGCCCACGATGAGAAACCCCACCGTGTTCCCTTCCAGGTTCTCAAACAGCTGCCAGTCCAGCCATATGCCGTAGACCACCACGGCGAAGATCAGCGTTAGAGGGATGCCGTGTTTGAGGTTTTTCCCGTACGCCGTCCAGAAGGCGGCGAACACCCCGGACGACTCCCGGTGCTCGGCCATCTTCAGCGTGACGGTAAAGGCCGCGATGGTGGACGCGCCGGCGGTGACCAGGGGGATGCACCCCACGGCCCACAGCAGATTCAGGATCAGCAGGTCCACGATGCGGATACCTGTCTGGATGATGGGGGAATCCACTTTCAGATTCATAGGCGCTCCTTTCGCCGCGCGGCCTCCGGAATAAAATGACGGGAAGCGGAGCCGGGCATAAACGGGTGGCTCCGCTCCCCGCGGGAATTTGCTTTATGCTTTCAAAGGGTCTTCGCTCTTACTTGGCAGGGCTCAGGCCAGCGTCGACCTGCAGCTGATACTTCAGCGCGGCCTCGTTCTCGCCCCAGGCCAGGCAGTCGGCATAGCCGTACTCCTCGCAGTCGGAGATCATCTGGGCCACGATCTGGTCGAACTCCTCGTCGCTGTTGGCATAGATGGCATTCCAGGAACCCTGCTTCACAGCGGTGGTCACCTGAGACCAAGTCAGCTCCAGTTCAGAGGAACGGGTGCTGGCGGAGTAGTTCACGCCGGGGATAACGCTGTAGCTCTGGTTCTCCAGATACTCCTGGTTGGTGTTCACGCCGTTGTGCTCGCGCCAATCCTTCTCGGCATCGTTCTTGGGGTCGGTGATCATGCTCTCCCAAGAGGAGTAGTGGAAGGTCTCGCCCTCGATGGAGTCGGGGTTCTCAGCGGACTGGGACCAGGTGGTGTTGTTGATCTGGATCATGCCATCGTTGAAGGTGCCGTCCAGGGTGTAGGTCTTGCCGGTGTAGGGGCTGGTCCACTCCACGCCGGTCAGGTCGGTGGTGGGGTCGTTGTGGCACTTCAGGCCCAGCTCGGTGAAGTAGGTGTGGCCCTCTTCATCGTAATCCCACATCAGGCCCTTCAGGCCGTACCAGCCGGTCATGGCTCCCTCGGGGGTGGCCATCCAGTTGATGAACTCCATGCACTTCTCGGGATAGTCGGTGTAGTTGCCGATGGACCAGACACGGATGCCGCCGGCCAGGCTCAGGCCGTAGGCGATGTTGGTGGTATCGGTGGGCTGCAGGCTGGTCATGTACTTGCCGGCGGCCAGATGGGAGTCGGTGTTGAACAGGGTGGAGCCGGCGTAGTCGAAGATGGAGAACATGACGCCGCCGCTGGTGACCTTCGCCTGCATCTGGCTGTAGTTCTGGGTCATGGAGTCGGGATCCAGCAGGCCCCGCTGATAGAGCTTGTTATAGAACTTCAGCGCCTGCAGATAGGGGCCGTTCTCCTCCAGCACGCCGTGATACTCGCCGTTCACAGCGTCGTACAGGCCCAGGCCCATCTCGTCGTAGCCGGTGATGTTCTGGGCGGTGGACTTCACATACATGACCATGTCGCCGTCCCAGTCAGGCCAGGGGCTGGCGGCATAGGTGGGGTTGCCGTTGTCGTCGGTGGGCTCCAGCTCCTTCATCTGCGCCAGCACGTCCACCAGGTCGTCCAGGGTCTTGACCTCGGGATAGCCCAGCTCTTTATACAGATCCCACCGGATATCCCAGGTGTAGAAGAAGTTCTCGTGGTTGTCGGCGGACAGGGCCAGGTTGTGGCCGAAGCCGTGGAGCAGGCCGTCGCTGTTGATCTCCCGGTTGGCGTCCAGCGCATCGCCGAAGGTCTCCGCGATGTAGGGGCCGTACTCATTGAGAAGGTCGTCCTCCTCCCAGTCGTACAGCAGGCCCTGCTTCACCGCTTCCTGGTAGTTGGTGTCGTTGGAACCCCAGACAACGATGTCGCCCAGGTCGCCGCTCTCCATACGGGTCTGGTAGGTGCCGTCGGACTCAGGCACGATCACCAGCTCGATGCCCAGCATGTCCTTGAGCAGCACAGAGCTCCAGCCGCCCTGGGTGCCGGAGAAGTTGGCCAGCTGGCTGTAGACCGTCAGGGTGGTCACCTCGTCGTCGGCGAGGGCGCTGCCGCCTATGCCGGCCAGCAGGCTGACCGTCAGGACCAGGGAGAGCAGCATGGCGATAAGTTTCTTGGTGCGCATTTTTTCGTATTCCTTCCTTTCATAAAATGATTTTTTGTTTATTTGATCAGCCCTTCACAGCGCCGAGCATGATGCCCTCTTCAAAGTAGCGCTGCATGAAGGGATAGACCAGCATGATGGGGATGATCGTCACCATGGAGATGGTGTACTGGATCACCTTGGTGTTCAGCATGGCCGCCGTGACCTGACCGCCGGACTGCATCACGTTCGCCAGGTTGGAGGAGCTGTTCAGATACACATACAGCCGGTGCTGCAGGGTATAGAGGTTCGGGGAGTTGGCCATCAGGATCAGCGAGTCCTGGAAGGAGTTCCAGTTGCCCACCGCGCCGAACACGGCGATGGTGGCCAGGATCGGCTTGGACAGCGGCAGGATGATCTTGCTGAACACCTGCAGGTTGGTCGCGCCGTCGATGGTCGCGCTCTCCTCCAGTTCCGGCGGGATGGATTCGATGTACGTCTTGACCAGGATGATGTTGTATGGCGCCACGATGCCCGGGATGATGTAGCCCCAGTAGTTGTCCGTCAGGCCCAGGCCCAGCATGTTCAAATACCAGGGCACCAGACCGGCGTTGAAGTACATGGTGATGACCAGCAGCCTGTACCACATGCTCCGGTGCCACATCTTCCGCTTGGTGGTCAGGTACCCCGCAAAGCCGGAGGCGATCACCATCAGCGCCGTGCCCAGGATGGTGCGGGAGACGGTGATCATGATGGAGTTGCCAAAGTCCGACACGTTTTGCAGCGCCAGGTAGTTTTTGATGTGGATGCCCTTGGGCAGCAGCGTGATGACGCCCCGGTTCACCAGGTCGTTGTCGGAGATGGTGTTGATGAACAGGTAGTAGAACGGGAAGATGCACAGGAACGTGAAGACCACGAAGAACGTGATGTTCAGCGTCATGAACACCTTGTCGCCCACGGAGGACTTATACCGGGGGCCGGTGGATGTGTGGCGTACCTTCGTCATCTTTTTCGCTTTGTCGCTCATGTCCGGCACCTCCTTAAATGATGCTCTCGCCGCGCAGGGCCTTGGAGGCCTGGTTGGCGCCGAAGAGCAGGACCACGCTGATGATGGACTTGGCCATTCCGACCACGGTGGACATGGGGATCTGGCCGCTGCCGATGCCCAGGTTGTACACATACAGGTCCAGCACCTCGATGGAATTCTGGTTGATGGCGTTGGAGAACACCAGGTACTGGTCCAGGCCGTTGGACAGGATGCCCGCGATGCTCATCAGCAGCAGCACGAAGAAGGTGGGCATCAGCTGGGGAATGGTCACGTTCCAGATCTTGCGGAACCGGCCCGCGCCGTCCATAGTGGCGGCCTCATACAGCGCCGGGTCGATGCCGGAGATGGAGGAGATATAGATGATCGCGCTCCAGCCCAGGCCCTTCCACAGGCCCCACAGCAGCATCTTGATCCACATGTGGCTGTTGCTCATCAGGTAGTTGGTGTGGGCGTCGATGTGCAGGACGTTGTTGAGGAAGCTGTTGATGAAGCCGTCGGTGGAGAAGATCGCCAGGGCGACGGCGTACACGATGACCCAGCCCAGGAAGTTGGGCACCGTGGTGAAGGTCTGCACGATGCGGCGGAACCGCCGGCTGTTTACCTGGGTGAGCAGGACGGCGAAGAGCATGGGCAGCCAGCTGGTGATGATGCCCAGGCTGCTCATGGCCAGGGTGTTGCGCAGCACCCGGAGCAAGTCGCGCCGGGTGGCGGCGTTTTTGAACAGATACGTGAACCACTTGAAGCCCACGAAGTTCTCCGCGCTCAGCGTGCCGCCGGCGGTGTAGTCAAAGAAGGCGTACCGCCAGCCCCACAGAGGCAGGTAGGAGAACACGAACGCCAGCGCCAAAAACGGCAGGAACAGCAAAAACAGGTGGTACTCCTCCTGCATCCCCAGCTTCTCCTCCAGCGGCTCGGTCTGCTTGCGCCCCATCAGCGCCAAGGTGGTCAGCAGGATGACCGCCGTCAGCACGATGAAGAGGTAAAAGCCCAAGGAGATGTTGGGCGGGACTCGATTGTTGTCGGCCGCCACGATCTGGGTGTAGGCGACGTGGATGCCCACCAGGCCCCCCGCCATCAGCACGGAACCGGCCAGCGGATAGCGCAGGCCCTTGCGGCGCATCAGGTTGTTGCCCACGGACATACAGCCTCCCACCGCCGCCAGGATGATGCCTACCACCATCATGATGCTGGCCCCCATGAGCAGGTAGAACGTGCTGGCCTGGACGATGCCCTTGGACAGCACCCGGCCCAGGTTGCCTACCAGCGCTTGGTAGGACACGCAGGACGTCAGCAGCGAGGTGTACCGGCTGATCTGCGTCGTGATGCGGCCCGGGTTGAAGCCCGGATAAAACACAGCGGCGCAGGCCAGCAGGATCGCGACCCGGTGCAGTATGTACAGCGCGTCCGCTCTGGTCTTTTTCTTCTCTAGTGGCATGAGCATCCCTCCAAAGCAAGATTGGCGGTGCGATGGGAACGTCGGGCCGGCCGCCGTCCGGCCTGTCACAGTCCCAGGACTTCATTCTGTACGGCAAAGCCGTACAGACAATGCCCCGGGGCATTGTGCGTTTTTTCGGAGAGGCGCCTCCCCACCGATCTCACAGGACGATCCTGACCGTGTGCTCCCCTCCGTCCACGGGTCTGGGGATCACCGGGCCCACGGTCTTGCCGTCCAGGGTATACGCGCTCGTCTCCCCCGCCCGGAAGCGGTCCGGCCCGCCGGCGATCTCCACCCGGACCGTGCCGTCCGCCAGGCGCAGCGTGTAGGCCATCCGCTCCCGGCCCGCCGGCAGCACCGGTGCGAAGCGCAGCGCGTCCGCGCGCACATCCACGCCCAAAAATTCATACACGGCCAGGCTCAGCCAGGACGCCGTGCCGGAGAGCATGGGGCCGATGTTCTCCCCCGTCTCGCTGTTGTTGTACTGGGTGCAGAAACGGGGATTGCCCTTCAAAACGAAGGGGTCGTCCAGCGTCCTGTAGGGAACTGTGCGCCCGATCATGAAGAACGCCAGCTCCGCCAGCCGCCTGGCCAGCGCCTCGCTCTTCACCGTCTTGGCCGCCTGCAGGGACGCCACCGTGGCCATCATGGCCGCGTGCTTGAACACGCCGCCGTTCTCCCGGTCTCCGGGGAAATAAAGCGCCGTGCCGGTGTCCACGCCCAGCAGGTCGTAGTTGACCAAAGTGCACAGCCGCAGCCCCGCGTCGGTCTTGAGATAGGCCTCCACCGCGTCCAGCATGGAGCCGATCTGTTCCTCTGTGGCCACCTTGGCCAGGATGGCCCAGCTGTAGGAGTTGAGATAGTAGCTGCCGTCGATGGCCGGGTCCAGGCTGAGCCCGTCTCCCGGCGCGCCGAGATAAGTATAGGGCCGGCCGTCGTTGATCAGGCAGCGGGCGAACCAGCCGTTCTTCCAGGCGTTCGCCTGCATGCTCTCCCCCAGGCGCGCGGACAGGGCCGCGGCCTTTTCGCCATCGGTCTCCCGGCCGATCGCCCCGGCCATCTCCGCCGCCTCGTCGGCGGCGATCTTCAAAAGACAGGCGTTCATCACGCTCTCGGACAGGGTGTTCTCCCACCAGGCGCCCCAGCGCTGGCCCTTTTCCTCCATCTGGCGGCGATAGCGGCGCTCCTTCTCCGGCCCGTCCAGCACCTCGCGGTCCAGCCGCAGGGTGTCATTCCAGTCAGCCTTGTCCAGCAGCGGCAGACCGTGCACACCCACGGAGATACTGCCGCTGTATTCCAGTATCGCCATGATGGTGTCCCACAGCGGCCGGACCGTGTCCGTGCCCGCCACGGGGAATTTTTCCTCCAGGAGCCCATAGTCCCCCGTCAGGGTCACATACCGGTACACCGCCTGGACGAGCCACAGCTGGTCGTCCGAGCAGTCCCCCGGCTCCTTGCCCCGGAAGGTGAAGTTATGGTAGGCATAGCCCATGGCGAACACGTTCCGGACCCAGGTGGCGATGAGTTCCCGGACCAGCGCGCCCTTTCCGTCGGCACAGAGATAGTACATGGAAGCGTAGATGTCCTGGATCTCCCGGAAGCCCGTCTCCCGGTATGACTTCTGTGTCCAGGCGAACGCCCGGGACACATAGGTCTGGTAGAGCACCTGGAAGGGCAGATTGCGCCGCACATACACGTCCAGGCGATGGTCCCCCGTCTCCGGCTCCAGATAGGCGCCGTAGCGGTCCCAGAACGCCTCCACGCCCTCCAGCGTCCGCCCCAGGGCCGCGGGATCGGCATACTTGTCCAGCAGATGGGCGAGCTGGCCGTCCAGCAGCCGGGCCGCGTCGCCGTCGGTCTCCAGCATGCCCACGAGCTCGTCGATGACCGCCGTCTCCCCTGCCTTGACCGTGAAGGTCTTTCCCATGGCGAAAAACGGCGCCATCTTCCGGCTGTACCGGCTGGGGAGATGGCCCACCAGCTCCGGCCGCTCCAGCGTGCCCCGCCCGATGAGATCCGGCAGGCTGGTGCAGAATTCGTCAAAGCCCTCGCCGCCGCACAGCAGCGCCGCGAACCGCTTCTCGCCCTGGCAGCCCTTGGGCTTGTGGTGCAGCGCCATAGCGGCGGGCCGGCCGTCCCGGTAATAGATCTCGCTCTCGGCCACGATGTTGGCGTAGACGATGTCGTTGGCCACCGTGTTGGGATCGGCGATGCCGAACATGCCGGTCATGACGATCTTCAGCGTGCGGTCCCGGTCCGTATGGTTGACGATCTCCACCCGCTGTGCCTCCACCGCCGTGGGCATGTCCGGTTCCTGGGGCAGCAGGAAGATCGTCCGGCGCACTGTCAGAGCGCAGTCCGTCTCATAAGTGATGACGCTGCGGTTCTGGCTGTGCAGGCACTGGGCGGACGCCACGTTCTCATTGACGTCAAAGGAGCAGAAGATCTGCCGCCCGTTTTCCACAAGATAGAACTGCCGGTTGACCGGCTCCCCGTTCTCCTCCGGCCGGAGCGTACACCGGGTGGCCAGCACCTGGGTGCCGCCGGAGGCCCGGAAGGAGCCGCGGCCAAAGCCGTCCAAAGCGCTCTTGGGTGTGGTACACAGCGGATACGGATAGCCCGCCCGGTCGCCCAGCAGCAGGTTCACCGGGTAGTGCAGGCCCACAGGATAGGCCTTCAGATCCAGCAGCAGCTCTCCTCTGTCGTTGATCTCGCCGGGACTGGCCAGCACCCGGCGGTAGATATCCAGCACCTCGTCCGCCACGTCCGCCGGCGCCGGCGCTTCCCCGGAGCCGGTCAGGTGCAGCACCCGCCCGTCCTCCACGCAAAAGGCCTGGTCGCCGGAGAAACCGGCGATATACACGGCAACCGCCGGCGCGTTCATGAGATAGGCGCATACCGGCGCCTCATAGGGCAGGCCCAGAAAGCCCAGCGCCGCGGAGCGGTCGGCCCGCAGAAATTCCGCGTCCAGCGCTTTCCCCCCGATCCGCGCGGCAAAGCGCCTGGCGATGACCTCGCCGGCCGTCAGCGTCTGGGTCCTGGCCTGTTCTGCCTGAAAAAACATCGCGGTCCCTCCGAAATGAAATGGCATTATTTCTGTGTCAGATCCTTTACGCTCCCGCCGGGATGGACACTCCCCGTGACGGTGATATTCCGCGGCACGAAGCACTTGGCGTCCTCTATGGCGCTGATGAGCTCCCGGACGGCCTGCTCGCCGATCCCGTGGCAGTTCTGGTCGTGGGTGGCCAGCGTCGGCCGCACCAGAAAGGCGATATGGCTGCCGTCATAGCCGAAGCAGCTGATGTCCTCCGGCACCCGCAGCCCCTGGCGGGACAGCTCGCCGATGCCGCCCAGACAGGCGGTATCGTCGGAATAGAGGATACAGGTTGGCAGCTCCCGGCACTGGAGAAGCTGTCTCGTCGCCATGGCGGCCACGTCCGGGTTCTGGTATTTCCCCTCGATCACATACTCGTCGGGCACCTGGATGTCCCTGGCGCGGCAGGCCCGGTAAAAGCCCGCCAGACGCTGCCGGGTCACGTCGCCCATCTCGCCGTGGATGAAGGCCAGCCGCCGGTGGCCCAGGCCATAAAGATAGCTCACGACCTCCTCCAGCCCGCCCAGGTTGTCCCCCGTGACGGAGGACCGGTTGCGATAGATCTGGTCGATGGCCACCACCGGCAGATCGCTCTCCGCCAGCTTCAGCGCCTCGGCCATCTCCGCCTCGCTGTAGCCGGGCTGGACGATGAGCACCCCGTCGCACTGCCGGCGCATGGCGTGCTCATAGTACCCCTGCTCGCCGAGGCCGTTGCTGAGGAACGTGATGTCGTACCCGTACTCCACCGCCGTGTCCCGGATGCCCTCCAGGATCGCGGAGAAGTACTCGTTCGCCATCACATTCTGATAAAGGATGCCGATGTTCATGCTCCGATGCGTTTTCAGCGTCTTGGCCGCGGCGTTCGGGTAATATCCCAACTCCCGGGCCGTGCGGCGCACGAGCTCCGCCTTTTCCGGGCTGATGCCCTGCCGCCCGTTGAGCGCCTTGGACACGGCGGCGACAGAGACACCGCAGCGCTCTGAGAGCATCCGCAAAGTCACCATATTTGCATCCTCCACTCCCAAAAGGCAATAGAGAAAACGATTTCTCTCTTAGATTATAGTGAATTTACACGAACACGTCAATGTTCCATCACCAAACTTTTTAAAATTTGTCAAATTGTATAAATCAATGGAAACTTCTTTGGCAATTGATCCAAATCATCCCGGCTCCGGTTGCATTTTTTTGGAAAATGTTCAATAATACGCCCAAGCAGTTCCCACGCTGGCTGAGGGCCGGCACGAAAACGATTAATCTCCTATCGGGAAAGGAGCAGGTATATGGACAGAGCGAAGCCATCCCGCAAATTGTGGTACACGGCCCAGGCGGCGGATTGGAACACGGCCCTCCCCCTCGGGGGCGGCTCCCTGGGCATGATGGTCTTTGGCGGCACGGAGACCGAGCAGCTGCAGCTGAACGAGGAGAGCCTTTGGAGCGGCTATCCCGCCCAGTGGGATGACCCCGCCTGCAAAGAGCATCTGCCCGAGATCCGCCGGCTGCTGTTCGAGGGCCGCCCCCAACAGGCGGAGGCCCTGTGCAGGAAGTATCAGGTATGCCTCGGCGGCGGCAGCGACGACGCCTACTACGGCAGCTATCAGACCGCCGGGACCCTTCTCATCGACAGCCCCGCGCCCGATACGGCCGGGTATGTCCGGGAGCTGGACCTGGATCAAGGCGCGGCGCAGACCCGCTTTGGCCCGGTCCGGCGGGTGCACACCGTCTCCCACCGGCGGGAGGTGACCGCCAGCCGCATCACCGGCGGCGGGCCCTATGCGCTGCGCTTTTCCCGGGAGCAGTGTTCCATTGACTACGCAGGCGATGAGATCATCGTCCGCGGGCAGCAGCAGGGCCCCGGAGCCATGGGCTTCTGCACGCTGATCCAGGTGGATACGGACGGCGCCGTCGCTGCCGGGGACGGGTGCCTTACCGTCACCGGAGCAGACGAGTTGGTCATCTGGACCACCACCGCCACCACCTACATGCGGCAGGAGGACCCGGAGACCCTCTGCCGGAGCCGGATCGCCGCGGTCCGGTCCATGGGCTTTGACGCCGTGCTGGCGGAGGAGGCCGCCTGGATGGAAGAGGCCATGGGCCGCTGCACCCTCTCCCTCCCCGCCGATCCGGCGCTGGAAGCGCTGCCCACGGACCGGCGTCTGGAACGGGTGCGCGGCGGCGCGCTCGATCTCGGCCTTGTCCGGCTGTATTTCGACTATGGCCGATACCTTTTCATCGGCTCTGCCTGGGGGCGGCTGCCAGCCAACCTTCAGGGCGTCTGGTGCGGGGACATGACCGCCCCCTGGAACGGGGACTACCACATCAACATCAACCTGCAGATGAACTACTGGTTCGTGGACGCGGCAGGACTGGAGGAATACGGCGACGCGCTGTACCGGTATATCGCCTTCCTGGCGGAGCACGGCGCCGAGACCGCCCGCGTCATGTACGGCTGCCGGGGCTGGGTGGCCCATGTGCTGGCCAACCCCTGGGGCTTCACCGCGCCGGGGCAGGACCCGCTGTGGGGCGGCTTTCTCTGCGGCGGGGCATGGTGCTGCCGCCACCTCTATGAGCACTACCTCTACACCGGCGACGTGGATTTCCTCCGGCAGTACTGGCCGGTCATCGAGGGCAGCGCCCGGTTCTTCGCGGATCTGCTGACGGAGGACCCCAACACGGGGTATCTGGTGACCGCCCCCTCCAGCTCGCCGGAAAACAGCTACATCGACCCCGTTTCCGGCCAAAAGACCTCGGTCTGCGCGGGCCCCACCATGGACAACGCCATCATCCGGGAGCTGTTCGAGATCACGCTCCGGTGCGGGCAGCTGCTGCATCTTGAGGACGAACTGACCGCCGCGCTCCCGGGGTTTTTGAAGCGCCTGCCGCCCTATCGGACCGGCGGGGACGGCGGCATCCGGGAGTGGATGGAGGACTATGAGCAGTGGGAGCCGGGTCACCGGCATATCTCCCCTCTCTACGGGCTGTATCCCGGCTGGCAGATCACGCCGGACGGGACGCCGGCCCTGGCGGCTGCCGCCCGGAAAACGCTGGAGCGGCGTCTTGCCAACGGCGGCGGACACACTGGCTGGAGCCGGGCCTGGATCATCAACTTCTTCGCCCGCCTGGGGGACGGTCAGGCCGCCGGGGAGCACCTGCAGGCGCTGCTTGCCAAGAGCACCCTCCCCAACCTCTTCGATTACCATCCCCCCTTCCAGATCGACGGCAACTTCGGCGGCACGGCGGGCATCCTGGAGATGCTGGTGCAGAGCCACGAGGGCGTCATCCGGCTGCTGCCGGCCCTGCCGCCGGACTGGCCCGAGGGCTCTCTGGCGGGCGTGCGCGTCCGGGGCGGCTTCATCCTCTGCTTCTCCTGGAAGGACGGGCGCGTGACGGAGGGCACGCTCTTCTCCCGGCTGGGCGGCACGGCCCGGCTGCTCGTCAACGGACAGAGCGTCCGCCTGGAGACAGAGCCCGGCCAGACCTTCCCTCTGCCGGTGTGAGAAGGTGTATGAAAAGTAGGACAGCCATCTGGCAGACCACTGTATCAGACGCTTTTGAGGAGACGTTAGATATGGACGCCCAAAACGATTTACTAGAAAATTTTGTCACACAAAGTCAAAAAATATTAGGAAATAATCTGATCGGGATCTATCTTCATGGCTCTGCTGCTATGGGATGCTACAATGAGAATAAAAGTGATATTGATCTGTTAGTTGTAGTAAGGGAGGCTATTCCAAATAGCACAAAACATCGCTTCATGGATATGGTCGTGGAATTCAATGCATTTGCGCCTCCAAAAGGGATCGAATGCAGCATCGTTAAAAGGCAGGTGTGCGATCCGTTCGTTTATCCGACTCCGTTTGAATTGCACTTTTCTATTGCACATTTGCAATGGTATAAAAACGACCCTTTCGATTATATCGCTAAAATGAAGGGGACTGATAAAGATCTGGCCGCTCATTTTACAATGATTCGTCACAGGGGAAAATGTCTTTTTGGGGACGACATTAAAGACGTCTTTGGAGCAGTCAGGAAAGAATACTACTTTGACAGCATTTGGAATGATATCAAGGACGCTGAATCAGAAATAATGGATAACCCCACTTACATTATTCTAAACTTGTGCAGAGTGTTGGCATACAAAAGAGAAGAACTTTTCCTGTCAAAACAGGAAGGCGGTAAATGGGGAATATGCAATGTCCCGGAAAAGCATCGCCCTTTGATAGTACAAGCGTTGGACGAATATTCAACTGATAAATCAACGCAATGGGACGAAAAATGTACCCATGAATTTGCGGCATTTATGATAGCACAGATAAAGAATTAAACAACATCCCGTTTTTATGACATAATATAAGCAAAGGACGGTATGGCAAACGCCATACCGTCCCAGTCTGTCAAAGGACTCCCAAATTTGGGGACACCCCAAAAATACAGGTCGTGCTCCCGGCTTGCGCCGAAACCGCACGACATGGTATAATGGGGAAAAACAGTATGTATGCGCTGAGGTAAAATGTAAACTGCCGGTTTGCAATTTAAGCTAAAAAAGCAGATAATGGTTGGTGGTTTTTCTCTGTACCATGATATATATTGAGGACATGAATAGGAGGCGAAATATGTATCTAGGACAAAATATCCAGTATCTCAGAAAGCAAAGGAAGATCACGCAGGAGAGATTTTCGGAACAAGTGGCAGTATCGCGTCAAACGGTTGCAAAATGGGAAGCGGGCGACGCGATCCCAGAATTGGAGAAATTATTGGAAATCTGCGATTTTTTCTCCTGTAACCTGGACGAACTCGTAAGAAAAAGTCTGCCGGAAAGTGAAAGTATTTATTCCGGAGTAAGAGTTCAGACTGTGAAGCCATTCAAAATGGCGCGCTATGTGATGATCTCGCCGCAGCCGGAAAATGACGTAAACGCGTATATGGAGCGTTGGGCGGTGGCTTCGGGCTTGTTGGCGTTTGATAAAGGCGCAAAAAAGATAGGCTGGGATTTTCCATTTGTAACTTTAGAACAGAGAAATCGATTTGGGTTGAACGGCTATGCGGCTGCTTATATTTTGCCGCAAGGGTTTGAAGCGACCTATCCGGGAGTAGAAATCGCAGAGCAAAAAGAAGCGGATTATGCGGTGATCACCATACGCAAACCATTTGAGAATGCTTTTGAGCGCATTCCGAACGCTTATAAAAGAATCATGCAATATTTGGGTGCAAAAGGTTTTAAGGAAAAAGCAGAGGATAATATATTGTCATGCTTCGAGTATGAATATGACAAGGAGGGAATACCATACATGGACGTGTATGTTTATGTAAATGCAGTAACAGACGGAAGCTTGCACACATATTTTTCATAGCGCAGCCAAAATCGGAATGGAGGAAGAATTTATGCAGTTGATCAAACAACCATCTTTTGAGACATGCGGACAGGCATGCGTTGCAATGATCTCAGGCAAGGACATAAATGATGTGATCAGAGAACGAGCCGCTTTCGCTCCTTGAAATCGCTTCCCTTTTTGATATACAGAGACGGTATGGCAAACGCCATACCGTCCTTTATTCTGTTTTCCGCAGCGGGGCGCTCAGGAAAAATACTCGAGCCGCAGGTCCTGGAATTCCGCCTGGCCCTCCCCCACGGCATACAGCCCCAGCACCACGCCGGTGAAGCCGCCGGAGACCTCGCTGGAAAGGTATTTTGCTTTCCCCTGCCCCGGGGGACGCTCTGCGCCGTCTTGGTTGACATAAAACCGATAGGTCAGGTTGTCCCCCCGGATGACGAGCCGGGCGTGCCCTGCCTTGAGGGGGATCGTCCCCTGGGTGTGGCGGATGCCGCCGATGTTCAGCCGCAGCGCCGCCTCCCAGCCGTCAGGCCCCTGTCGCAGCGCCAGGTCATAGTGCTCGTCCTCGCACATGTACGCCGTCACGCCCGCCTCGCCTCCGCCGGCGCGCACATCCACGGCCAGCGCGAAGCGAAAGTCCCTCTGCCGCAGCCCGGCAAAGGTGGGCGAGCCTGCCTCGTCCAAGGTGACCGCGCTGCCCCGGAGGGTGAGCCCATCGGGGGCAAAGCGGTAATTTTCCGCCGCCGGCCGGCGCAGAAAGCACCACTCCCGCGCCGGATCGGTGTTTTCGAAGGTGTACACCCGCTTGCGCTCCTGCGCGAAGTCCCCGGCCAGCTCATAGGAGCGCTCCGTGGTGCCGTCGCTGCCGCACCGGGGCCAGCCGTCCGCCCCGAAGCGCACAGGCGTGAGGAACACCTCCCGGCCCAGGGTGTGGTAGGGCTCCCAGAGGTCGATCTGACGAAATCCCAGGGTCAGGATGTGCCATCCTCCGGCGGCGTCCTGTACCAGGTCCCCGTGGCCAATGCCCTGAATGATGCCGGGGGCCTTGTCGCGGTTTGTCAGCACCGGGTTGAACGGGCAGCTCTCAAAGGGGCCCCAGGGGTCGGCGGACCGGGCGCAGACCACCATGTGGCCGTATTCGGTGCCTCCCTCCGCCGCCAGCAGGTAATACCAGGGGCCGATATGATACATGTGCGGCGCTTCCAGATAGCGCCCTCCAGTCCCCTGCCAGATGCATCGGCTGGGGGTGAGCTTCCGCCCGGTGGCGATATCGATCCGGCACTGGGTGATGCCGGCGGTGCCCTGGTCGTCCTCGCCGTTGCTGAGGAAGTAGACGCTGTCCCCGTCGAACAGCAGCGAGGGATCGATGCCTCCCTGCTCCACCGTCACCGGCTCGGACCAGGGGCCGCGGATGTCGTCCGTCCAGACATAAAAGTTCCGCTGGGCGGTGGCGTTGGTGGTGACCATGTAAAACCGGCCCCGATGGTATCGGATAGTGGGCGCGAACACGCCCCCGGAGCTGGGCACATGGGCCAGCTCCACCTGGCTGGGCCGGGTCAGCACATGGCCGATCTGCGTCCAATTCACCAGGTCCTCGCTCTCGAATAGCGGCACGCCGGGAAAATACTGAAAGGAGCTGGCGACCAGGTAGTATTTCCCGTCCGCGCAGCACACGCTGGGGTCCGGATAAAAGCCGGTGATCACCGGGTTCTCATAACGCACGGTCTGTCCCTCCCCGATCGTCCTCTTTGGCGCCCCTCCCCGGGCGTCTCACGCCCAGGGGTTCTCCGTGGGATAGGGCAGGCTCTTGGGCTGGTTGTAGGCGATATCGCCCACGCCCAGGAACCGGAACACGTCGAACAGCGCCTTGCCATAGTGGCCGAAGGCCACCGCTCCGTGGTGGGGATAATGCTTTTCGATGAGCACATGCCGGTAAAACCGCCCCATCTCCGGGATGGCGAACACGCCGATGCCGCCGAAGGAGCCAGTGGCCACCGGCAGCACCTCGCCCTGGGCGATGTAGGAGCGGAGCTTCCCCTCGCTGTCGCACTGGAGCCGGTAGAAGGTGATGTCGCTGGGAGCGATGTCCCCCTCCAGGGTGCCACGGGTGAAGTCAGGCTCCCCGCCATTCTCCAGCAGCCGGTTCTGGATCAGCTGATACTTCACCGCCCGATCCGCGCACAGCTTGCAGCTGGGGGTGTTGCCGCAGTGGAAGCCCATGAAGGTGTCCGTGAGAGCATAGTCATATTTCCCGGCGATGCCGGCCTCATAGAGGCTCTTGGGCACGGAGTTGTTGATGTCCAGCAGCGTCACCGCGTCGCCGGACACGCACGCGCCGATGTACTCGGAAAGGGCGCCGTAGATGTCCACCTCGCAGGAGACGGGGATGCCCCGGCTGGCCAGACGGGAGTTCACATAGCAGGGCTCGAAGCCGAAGGCCTCCGGGAACGCGGGCCAGCACTTGTCGGCAAAGGCCACATACTTCCGCGCGCCCTTGTGGGCCTCCGCCCAATCCAGCAGCGTCAGTTCGAACTGGGCCATCCGGGCCAGCAGGTCGGGATAGTATTTCCCCTCGCCCATCTCGGCGGCCATGTCCTTGCATACACCCTCGATGCGGGCATCGCCCGCGTGGGCCTTGTAGCTGACCAGCAGGTCCAGCTCGGAGTTTTCCTCCACCTCCACGCCCAGCTCATACAGGCCCTTGATGGGCGCGTTGCAGGCAAAGAAGTCCTGGGGCCGTGGGCCGAAGGTGATGATCTTCAGATTTTTCACGCCGATGACGGCCCGCGCCACGGGCACGAAGTCGGCGATCATGGCGGCGATATCCTCCGCCGTGCCCACGGGATAGGCGGGGATGTGTGCCTGCAAATGGCGCATGCCAAGGTTATAGGAGCAGTTGAGCATGCCGCAGAAGGCGTCGCCCCGGCCGTTGATCAAGTCCCCGTCCCCCTCGGCGGCGGCCACATACATGCAGGGGCCGTCGAAGTTTTTGGCGATCAGCGTCTCCGGCGTCTCGGGGCCGAAGTTTCCAAGGAACACCACCAGCGCGTTGCAGCCGGCGGCAGTCACGTCCGCCACGGCGGAGAGCATGTCCTTCTCGTTCTCCACCGTCACCGGGCACTCATAGAGCTTGCCCTTGTAAGCCGACACGATGGCGGCCCGCCGCCGCTGGGAGAGGGCCACGGGGAAACAGTCGCGGCTCACCGCGATGATGCCCAGCTTCACATCAGGAATGTTGCTCATCATTGTATCCACCTCATATCCTCATAAAATTTAGTCCGTCAGATGTCCGCGGCGATGTCGATGTTCGTCCCGCAAAGCGCCTGCACGGCGCCCTGGGCGGCCTCGGCGCTGTCGGGGTGGGCCAGCAGCCACTTGTTGCAGGCCCACAGCATCTTGTCCTCGTCGTTCAGAGGGGCGATGGCCGGCTTGGGGCCATTGGTTCCCCTGGGCAGGACTACCGCCACACGGAAAAAGCCATCCTTCTCCGTCTGACAGGGGGCGTAATGCAGCGTGGTGGCGTAAACCTCCACCGGTACCCCCGCAGGGACCCGGAACGCCTTCACCCTGGCGGTGTCCAGCATGCCGTCCACGATGTCGTCCTCTTTTGCCAGCAGCAGGATGAAATCCTCCTCGCCGATGTTCACCTCGCTGTCCCGGTGGTATTCCAGGCAGTTCAGCTTCGTATTCCGGCCCCAGCACATGCCGATCTGCACCGGCATGCCGCCGTATATGCCGTTCTGGAACTGCCCGTACTGGCATGTGGCCTCCAGCGCGGGGATGCTGGCCTCATAGGCCGTGCCGCTCTCCGGCAGGGGGATGGTCCCCATGGCCTTCACCAGGCACGTGGTGTCATAGCCCTCGATCACCTTTCCATAGGGCGCAAAGGCCTTATCAAATACAGACATGATCTCCATAAATAGTCCTCCCTTTCAGATCCAGCGGCTCTTCATCCGTTCAGCGCCGGGAACACATCCTTCAGCGCGGGATAGATCCTCCGGTATTTTTGATACTGCGCCTCGTACCGGGCGGCGATGGCCGGGTCCGGCTCCACCGCGCCGGTGACCTTCACCAGGCGCGCGGCTGCCTCCGCCACCGAGGAAAACTCCCCGCAGGCCACCGCCGCCAGCATGGCCCCGCCATAGCCGGGCCCCTCCTCGGACTCAATGGTCTCCAGGGTCAGGCCGCACACATTGGCGATGATCTTCCGCCACAGGGGGCTCTTGGCCCCGCCGCCGCAGATGCGGCTCCGCTTCACGTCGACGCCCAGGCTCCGGGCCACCTCCAGGCAGTCCCGGATGCCGAACGCCACGCCCTCCAGCACCGCCTGAGTCATGTCCGAGCGGGACGTGTCCATGGAAAGTCCCACAAAGCAGCCCCGGGCCTGGACGTCGTTGATGGGGCTGCGCTCGCCCATCAGATAGGGCAGGAAGAACACCCGGTTGGCGCCCAGTTTTTCGTCGGTGATAGAGCTCTGCTCCCCGGCATAGTCCGCGGTGCCCACGATGTCGTCCATCCACCATTTGTTGCAGCTGGCGGCGGAGAGCATGCAGCCCACGAGGTGGTAGTTCCCGTCCGCGTGGGCGAAGGCGTGCAGGGCGTTGTGGGGGTCCACGCCAAAGCGCTCGCTGGAGATGAAGATGGTCCCGGAGGTGCCCAGGCTGATATTGCAGGCCCCCTGGCCCACCGTACCGGTGCCCACCGCGGCGGCGGCGTTGTCCCCCGCCCCGGCGCATACCTTCACGCCCGCCGGCAGGCCCAGCTCCCGCGCCATCACCGGCCGCAGCGTGCCCACCGTCTCATAGCTCTCAAATACCCGCGCCAGCTGGTCCTCCCGCACGCCGCAGATCTCCATCATCTCGGGGCTCCAGCGCCGGTCCTCCACGTCGAACAGGAGCATGCCCGACGCGTCCGAGGCGTCGGTGCAGTGTACACCGGTGAGCATGTAATTGATGTAATCCTTCGGCAGCATGATCTTTTCGATCTTTCCGAACAGCTCCGGCTCATGGGCGCGCATCCAAAGCAGCTTGGGCGCGGTAAATCCGGCAAAGGCGATGTTGGCGGTGTACCGCGAAAGCTTCTCCTTTCCAACGGCGCCGTTCAGATACGCCACCTCATCCTCCGTGCGGCCGTCGTTCCAAAGGATGGCGGGGCGCAGCACCCGGTCATCCTTATCCAGCGCCACCAGTCCGTGCATCTGGCCGCCCACGCCGATGCCCGCCACCTGTGTCTTGTCAAAGCCATCCACCAGCTCCCGGATGCCCGCGACCGTCTCCCGCAGCCAGTCCGCCGGGTCCTGCTCGGACCAGCCGGGCCGGGGAAACGAGATGGGATACTCCCTGGATACGATGTTCAAGATCTTCCCCGCGCCGTCCATCAGCAGCAGCTTGACGGCGGAGGTGCCCAGGTCAACGCCTATGTACAGCATGCTCATGCTCCCTTCTGTCGGTTCTCTCAGCGCCCAGGAAAAAGACCCGCGGCCCCTGCCCGCGGGCACATGCCGCCGGCCGCCAAGGTCTTTCATCCAATTCAATCATACATAGTATACACGATTTTCCACCGGATGTCCAGATTCCGAGCGGGCCTCTCCGTCAGAGGAAGGCCGCGTCCTCGTCGGTGAGCTCTCCCCTGCAGACGATGTTGGTCGGGCCGGTGAGAAAGATATCCGTGATGCGCGCGCCGGTCCGGGTCACGTCCACGGTGAGGGTCCCGCCCCGCATATCCGCCCGGACGGCCCGGCCGCTCACCTGGCCCAGCAGGGTCAGGACCGATACCACGGAGCCCGTGCCGGTGCCGCAGGCATAGGTAAAGTCCTCCACGCCCCGCTCATAGGTCCGCAGATAAATATGGTCCGGACCGATGATCTCATAAAAGTTCACATTGGCCCCCTTGGGGAACGTCAGATGATACCGGAGCTTCCTGCCCAGTTCGCGCAGCGTGTCCTCACCGGCGCGGGCCAGACCCGCGTATGGCACCGCCGCGTGGGGCAGCCCCGGCACGCCCAGCTCCACATAGGCGCAGTCATATTCGGTCCCGTCCACCTCCACCGGATGGTCCAGCGCCATCACGCTGGGGTCGTTGAGCCGCACCCGGTACTGCCGCCGGTCCACGCGGGTCCCCACGACGGTGCCGGACAGGGTCTCCACCCGCTGCACCTGGCCCGCCAGGCCGTTTTCATAGCCATAGCGGCAGATGCACCGGGCCCCGTTGCCGCACATCTCCCCCTCGGAGCCGTCGGCGTTATAAAAGAGCATCCGGTAATCCCCGTCGCTTTCCGCCGGGCGGATCACCATCATCCCGTCGGCCCCCACGGACAGATGGCGTTCGCATACGGTCCGGGCCAGCTCCCCCAGCCGCTCATCCGGGATATTTCGTGCCATATCGTTGAGGACGATAAAATCGTTCCCCGCGCCGTTCATCTTCCAAAACTCCATTTCCAACCCTCCTCACCGATTCTCCGCTCCGCCCGCGAGATACGCGGGAAGCTGGCGGATATGCTCCAGCACGGCCGCGCCGGCCGCCTCCAGCCGGCTGCGGCTCTGGTGTCCCCCGGCGATGAGCACGCACCGGCAGCCCACCTGGCGGGCCACCTCCAGGTCATGGACCGTGTCGCCCACAAAGAGGACGTCCGCCGGGTCGGCGCCCTCCCGGCGCAGATATCCGGCCGCCAGGCCCGCCTTGCCGCCACCAAACTGGTCCGCCATGCCCAGCACCGCGGAAAAGGCGCCCTGGACCCCCTGCTCGGCCACCTGCCGCTCCAGATCGTCCTGCCGGGAGGCGGAGGCCAGCACCTGCCGCACCCCCATCCGATCCAGTGCCGCCAGGGTCTCCCGCGCCCCGGCCACCAGCCCGCAGGACCGGGAGGCCGCGCGGTACCCGGTCATATATTCCTCCGCCAGGTCCGTGAAGGGCTCCCGCTCCAGGTCGAAGCCGGCCAGCGCATAATAGGTCCGCACAGGGAAGGTGAAGATCTCCCGATAGCGGTCCAGATCCGGGATCGGCGGCAGACCGCGGCGGCGGAGCATCCCGTTGATGACGCCCAGGCACACATCCATGTCGTCCAGCAGCGTGCCGTTCCAGTCCCAAACCACCAGCATGATCCGCGCCTCCTTCCCACTGCCCACCATATCACGCGCCGGCCGGCCTGTCAACGCCGCCGGCAGGAAAAAGCGGCATGGCCAAGGCCATGCCGCTCTGCGGTCATATCGCGCTCAGACGTCGAACCACCGGATCTCGTTGGCCTCCAGGTGCAGCGGGAAGCTGGCGCCGTCGGTGAAAACGGTGGTGTCCTGCGGCTCGTAGGTATTGTTCACGGCGCAGTAGCGGCCGCTGTCCGGATAGGCGTGGACCTCCGTATTGGGGTTCGAGGAGAACCACTTTTCCAGCTCTCCCTCCCCGTGGCAGCTCCAGAGCATCGCCCGATGGAGCAGCCGGGTGTTCCGGAAGGAGTACGGCAGCCCGGAGATGTATACCGCCCGGCCCCCGCCGAAATCGTTGGCGGCCAGCTGCACCTCCCGGTCCCGCTGGACGAGCACCTGGGCGCCCGGCAGGGCGTAGATGCTCTTTTTCCCCTCGCCAAAGTCCACAGAGCCGTCCGCGTCGGCCAGGATGAAGTGGTCCGGGTGCTCGTCCCAGTTGTACTTGTCGTAGTTGAGGGTGAAGCCCGTCTCCTTTTCCACGCCCAGCACGCCGGCCAGCTGGAGATACCGGCCCTGGTACTGGTGGCCGGAGGGCTCCCCCACGCCGATGAAGCCGCCGCCGTTCCAGACAAAGCGCTTGACCGCGGCGGAAATGCGTTCATCCTCCCAGACGGCGCCGCCGGTGTGGGCGGTGTCGCCGTCGCCGATATTGAGAAGCACATCCACCCCATCCAGCGCGGCCGGGTCGGCCAGAAGATCGTCGAAGCTGAGGAATCGCACCTGGAAGGGCGCGCCGGCGAGGGCCTCGATCACGCCGGCATAGGAGTAGTTCTGTTTCTGATACAGGGCGTGGTGGACCATGTGGCAGCCCCAGGACCGGGCCCTTCCCCACGCGTTCAGCACCGCCACTGTCTTTGCGCACCAGGGGCTCCCGCCGCCGATGCTGTCATAGAGCTGGCGGAACTCGTCGCACACGCTCTGGACATAGTCGATGAACGCCGGGAACTGGCAGGCCAGCTTCAAATACCCGCCGTAGCCGATCCTGTCCACCGGTTTGCGCAGGATCGCCCGCCGGGCGGTGACCCAGTTGACTTTGGCCTCCTTCACCGGATCGCCGCCGGGATGGAAGGTGTCCGGGAAGAAATAGGGCAAAAACCGCCCCTCGGTGTATTTCACGCCGGGGATGTCGGAGATCAGCCGAAGGGTGGAGCCGTTGCCCACGCTGCCCACCACCGCGTCCAGCCCGATGGACGCGAATTCCTCCATATAGGGCTCCGTGCCGATCCAGTGATCCCCCAGGAACATCATGGCCTCTTTGCCGTATTCGTGGGTGATGTCCACCAGCTCCCTGGCCAGGGCGGCCACCTCCCGGCGCTGGAACGCCATGAAGTCCTTATACTGCTTGCTGGGCACCCGGTATTGGTTGTTGTAGTACCCCTGGTCGATGATGTACTCCGGCCGGAAGGGATAGCCGGCCTCCTTCTCGAACCGCTCCAGGATATAGGGGCTGACGGAGGCGCTGTAGCCGTACCAGTCCACGTATTTCTCCCGCTTGAGCTCGTCGAACACCAGGGTGAACTGGTGGAAGAAGGTGGTATAGCGGATCACGTCCACATAGGGATGTTCCTCGATGAAGCGGCGCAGCCGGTCCAGGGAGAAGGCGTGGGTCTTGGGCTGGCGCACGTCGAAGGTGATCTGGTGCTCAAAGTCCTTCCAGCCGTTGGTGACGGCGTTGTACATATGCACCGGGTCCCAGATGAGGTAGGCCAGAAAGCTCACGGTATAGTCGTGGAAGGGCTCCGGCGCGTCGATGACCACGCAGCCGGTATCTTTCTCATAGCGCCACTCGTCCGGACCCAGAGGCTCCCCCGCCGTGCGGTCCATGACCTCCCACCAACGGCAGATGTCATCGTGGTCGTTGACGGCCATCAGCTCGGGGCTGACGCCCTGCATCAGGGGGATGGCGAGCGGCCCGCCCACGGCGGTATGGAAGCCCGTCATGATATAGCACTGCTGCACCTCGTCGGGATTGGCCTTTGCCCAGGCGTTGTCCTTGCGGGTGGTGTAGTAGGTGGAATAGATCTTCGCGTCCACATCCTTCAGCGCCTCGGGGAACCCGGTCCCGTCGCAGTCGCGCACGGCGTCCGCTCCCCACCGGCGGATCAGCTCCAGCGTCTCGGGCACCACATCGAAATCGGTGGGGATGGTGACGCGGCCTTTGTTTTCAGTCATAGAATCGTTTCCTTTGCTCAAAACTTATCCCTTCACGCCGCCGGCGGTGACGCCGGAGATGATGCGCCGGGACATGAACAGGTACAGCAGGAACGTGGGCAGGAACACGATGATCACCGCCGCGAACAGTCCGCCATAGTTGCCGGAGTACTTCATGGAGTTGACGATCTGCAGCAGCCCCACGCCCACGGGGGTCATGCTGTTGGAGCTGGTGAAGATCAGCGCCATAAAGAACTCGTTCCACACGCTGAGGAAGTTGAAGATGGTCACCGTGATGATGGCCGGCTGGATCAGCGGCAGCATGATGACCCAGAAGGTGCGGTTGGCCGAGCAGCCGTCGATGGCGGCGGCCTCCTCGTAGTCGTGGCTCAGCGTGGCGAAAAAGTCCAGCATATAAATGGCCGTATAGGGCACCCGCATGAAGATATACAGCGCGATGAGCAGGATGCGGCCCTTGATGCCCCACTTCACCGCCAAGGTGTACAGCGGCATGATGATCATGATGGCGGGCACGCTCATGGCGATGACCAGCAAAATGCGGATGGTCCGGCTGCCCCGGAACTTCCACCGGCTCAGCACATAGGCCGCCGGCGCCGAGATCAGCAGCACACCTGCGCAGGAGACCACCGAGTACAGCAGGGAGTTTCCAAAGAATACGGACACGTTCTGGCTGTCCCAGGCGGTGACGTAGTTCTCCCAGTGGAAGCCGCTGGCGAATTCCAGCACCTTGCCGGTGAATATCTCCCGGGAGGTGGACAGGCTCGCCCCGAAGATCCAGCCCAGCATGATGACCATGAACGCCACGTATACGATCACCACCAGGTAGCCGGGAAGCATCTTCAGCTCGCGTTTCCAATTGATCTTGCGCTTTGTCTTTTCCATCGCTTCCCCCTCCTGTCAGTATTCCAGGTCGCTGCTCTTGAGCAGCTTCTCGGTGACGATATAAACCGCGATGATGATCAGCGTCAGCACCACGCCCACCGCGGCGCCCGCGCCGGCGTCGCGCTCGATGACGCCCTTGCCGCCGAACACGGTGTCATAGAGGTACACCACCGGCACGATGGTGGAGCCCTCTGTCTGGACCGGGCTGAACAGCTTCGACCACAGATAGAACGTGGCGGCGTTGATGGTCCAGAAGGTGATGGTCGTCTTGACGATGCCCTTCAAAAGGGGCAGGGTGATGCGGAAAAACTGCTTGCTCTTGCTGGCGCCGTCGATGGTGGCGGCCTCGTAAAGATCCTTGGGGATGCCCTCGATGCCGCTGATGTAGATCAGCATGTAATAGCCGACGCTGCCGTAGATGAACGCGGCGATCATGGCCCAGAGCTTGGCGTCCGTGCCCAGCCAGCGGACCTTCTCAAAGCCCAGGGCGGTCACCAGCTGATTCAAAAGGCCGTAATCGAAGTTGAATATGTACTGCACCCACATGGTGGCCAGGGCCACGGCGGAGACGATGTTGGGCAGATAGATGGCTGCCCGGAAAAAGCCCTGGAACCGGATGCCGCTGGTGAGGATCACCGCCATGAGCAGCGCCAGCGCCAGCGTGAACACGCCGCCCACGATCCAGATCGCCAGGAAGTTTTTCATGGATGTGATGAAGCCGGCGTTGTGCATGATCTTGAAATAGTTTGCCAGACCGTTGAAGGACCAGTCGCTGGTGCTGGCCGTCAGGCTCTCCACATGGAAGAAGCTCATGATCACTGTCCGGATCACGGGATAGACGTACATCAGCAGCAGACATATCACCGTGGGCGCCATGAACAGGAAGATCAGCGTTTTGTTTTTCTTCATGAAGGTCCCCCTCTCTCGCGCTATTAAAAAACAGGCGGCACCGAAGTGCCGCCTGCCGCAGTCGGGAATTACTCGTACAGCGCGTCCATGGCGGCGCAGAACTCAGCGCCGTCGGCATACTTGCCCTCGAACAGCTCCGTGAACATATCCTTCATGGTCTGCCATGCGGGATGGGTGTTCAGCTCGCCGCACCAGGTCATGGGGGCGTCGGCAGCCAGCAGGGTCTCCACAGCGCCGGGCAGAGAGGTGCACTCGTTGGTGGGGTCGGCGGGGATCTGGTGGCAGTCGTCGGCCAGCTTCTGGCCCCACTCGCCGGTGGTCAGGAAGATGGCGAAGTCAAAGGCCTCCTGGGCATGCTCGCTGTAGGCGGGGATGGCCAGGGAGTTGGCGCCCATGTAAGCGGCAACAGAAGCGCCGCCCTCCACGGAGGGATAGTTGAACAGGCCCCAGTTGACCTCGGTGCCGGTGTTGGCGTTGACCTCAGCGGTCACATAGTCGGCGCAGACGACCATCGCGGCCAGGCCCAGGCCGATCTTGTTCTGGCTGGCGGGGTACTCGTCGGGAGCGCCCTCGGCCAGGTAGCCGGCGTTGACCAGGTCGATGATCTCCTGCGCGGCGGCGACAGCGCCCTCGCTGTCAGCCCAGCCGCCGTTCTCACGCAGCTCGGCGATGCCCTCCTCGCCCAGATGGCGGACCAGCTGGTAATAGAAGGAGAAGTTGGTGTAAGCGCCGTCCTGGGCCAGGGGGTCGATGCCCGCTTCCTTCAGCTTGGCGCACGCATCCAGGAACTCGGCCCAGGTGGTGGGCTCGGCCTCGATGCCGGCGGCGGCAAAGGCGTCCTTGTCATAGAACACGCCGCCCACGTTGGGCTGCTCCACGATGCTGTCCAGGTAGCCGGCCCACTTGATGGAGAAGTCGTTGAACACGGGATAGCTGTGGTCGGCGTAGCCGGCGGCCTCGGCCATCTCGGTCAGGTCATAGGTGTAGGGAGCGTCGACCTGGCCGATGCGGTTGAAGTCGTCCTCGAACAGGTCCAGATCCTCCTGCGCCTCAAGGGCGGCGGTGATCAGGGTGTTCAGGTCGCGGCCCTTCCACTCGATGTTCACATGCACACCGGTCTCGGCCTCATAGGCCTCGGCGGCGGCGGCAATGACCTCAGCCTGGGGCTCGCCCTCGTTCCACATGGACCAGAAGTTGATCTCCACGGGGTCGTCCGCCAGGGCAAAAGCGCCCAGGGACAGGACCATGACCACCGCAAGGATCATGCTGAGAAGCTTTTTCATGGTTTTTCCTCCTAATAAAATGTATAAAATGGTGGGTTTCTGCCTATGCTTATGGTTTAAGTATAACCGATTCAACAATAAAAACAATAAAACAATTGCTATGCTTTTTATTAAAATTGCTGTCATTATGAAAAATGCAATATTTTTTTGAAAACTTCCCTTTCTTGTTCAGTAATTTTATCTAATACATGGTTAAATGTTCCGTTCGTCAGAAGATTAACTTACCGTCAAACCGACCACCCCCTTGCGCATCCGACAAAAAAGCAATATAATACGGACAGAGCGATCCCATAGGAGGCGACAGCCATGAGCACGCGGCAGTATCTTCTGCCCCGGGTGGACATCCCGGAGCGGGACGGCGTGCGGCTGCTGTACGTCACGCGCGCCCAATTCAGCGCCGAATGGGACTCCGCTCTGCATACCCACAGCTGTTCGGAATTCTTTTTCGTGACCGGCGGCCAGGGGGCGTTCCAGATCCAGAACGAGCGCTTCTCCGTCAGCCGGGACGACCTGGTGGTGGTCAACGCCGCCGTGGCCCACACGGAGCTGGGCCAGGCCGGGGAGCCGATGGAATACGTGGTCCTGGGCGTGGAGGGGCTGGAGGCCTTCGCGGGCCCGTCCGGCTATACCCTCATCCGGGGCGTATGCCAGCAGCCCCAGGTGCGTCAGTGTCTGGACATGATCCTGCTGGAGTCCTCGGGCGAGATGGAGGACCGCTCGGAGATGTGCCAGAGCCTGCTGCGCGTGCTGCTGCGGCTGGTGACCCGGCAGAGGGATTTTTTCCTGGAGCCCGCCGTCGCGGAGCCCCGGTCGAACCGGGAGATGGCCATGGTCCGCCGGTACATAGACACCAGCTTCAAGGAGAGCATCACCCTGGACAAGCTGGCCGCCCTGGCCCACCTGAACAAATATTATCTCGTCCACGCCTTCCAGAGGGAATACGGGGTCTCCCCCATCCGCTATCTGGTCCGGCGGCGCATCCGGGAGAGCCGGTTCTTGCTGTCGGAGACCGATCTCTCCCTCAGCCACATCGCCCAGACCCTGGGCTTTTCCTCCCTGAGCTACTTCTCCCAGTGCTTCCGCCGCGTGGAGGGCATCAGCCCCAAGGAATACCGCCAGCGCCGGCGCGCCGGTCTGACAGACGATCTATCATGAAAGGAACCCACGTATGACCTGCTTTTTCACCAGCTCCCCCATGGTCCCCGATACCCTGGACCTGAACCCCGCCAACGGCTTCATCCACCAGCTGCACCTGGCCGTGCCCTATCCCTGCCGGGCGTTGTACGCCTGCTCCGACCCGGACGACTGGGAGACGACCGACCAGTACGCCGAGGGCACCGCCGAGAGCATGGAGAAGGCTGGCTTTGCCTTCACCGAATTTGAGGTATTGGACGGCCGGAACGCCGACGATGCGGCGGCGCTCATCGAAAACGCCGACCTTATCATCCTCTGCGGCGGCCATGTGCCCACCCAGAACGCCTTTTTCCAGGCCATCGGCCTGCGGGCGCTTCTTGCCGATTTCGACGGCGTGCTCATGGGCATCAGCGCCGGCAGCATGAACAGCGCGGACACCGTCTACTCCCATCCGGAGCTGGAGGGCGAGGCCGTCGATCCGGACTATGAGCGCTTCCTGCCCGGCCTGGGGCTGACCGACATCAACATCATCCCCCACTACAACACCATCGCCGGGGACACCTTGGACGGGCTGGACCTTTTTGAGGACATCGCCATCCCCGACAGCGTGGATCACGCCTTTCTGGTGCTGCCGGACGGCAGCTACGTGCTGTCCGAGGACGGCCATGAGACGCTCCACGGCGAGGCATACCTCATCGCTGACGGCGCCATGGAGCAGATCGCCGAGGACGGGGACGTCCTGGAGCTGGACGAGGAATAAAATACATAATGCAAGGGCGCGGTGATGGACACCGCGCCCTTTTCGTTTTGTATGGGGCCGAAAAGCCCCTCTCATTTCATGACGCACCGGGCAAAGTAGCATGTCCCCGCCGGGACGGTCAGCTCCACGCTGTTTGCGTCCAGGGGCCGCCAGTCCAGGCGCTCCCCCATCACGTCGGCGCTCTCCAGCCCCGCCGCGCCCACGGCGCCCAGAGGCAGCCGGATGCGCTCCGCCGCGTCGGACGCCGAGAGGACCGCCAGGTATGCCTCCTCCCCATCCGACCGGGCGATGGCCGCCACGCGGCCTTGGGCATACAAGAACTGCATCCCGCCGTGGGCGAGGACCGGGTGGTCCTTTTTCAGATGGGCCATGGTCCGGTATACCCGGTAGGCGTCGGTCTGCTGGAACCGCTTGTGCCAGGGCATGGGATACCGGCAGCCCTCGTTGGAGCCCACGGTGCCGCCGATGGCGGCCTCGTCGCCGTAATAGATGCTGGCCGCGCCGGGCAGGATGAACTGGAAGTACACCGCGCCCCGCCAGGCCATGGGAGATATGTGCCGGTCGTTGTGCAGGCGGCTGGCGTCGTGGCTGTCAAAGAGATTGAACTGGTTCTCCCACAACGCGTAGGGCAGCTTGGCCAGGTGCTGCGTCACCCGTGCGCGCAGGTCCTCCGCCGTCATGGCATACGGCACCCGGCGGATGCGGGGGTCTCTGCCCAGCTGCATGTCCGCCTGGCCGAAGAACTGCCGGATGGGCCGGCCGCAGCCAAAATAATTCATGGGCGCGTCCCACTCGTCCCCCTGCAGATGCTCGGCGCAGTCTCCCCAATCCTCCGCCAGGATGTACGCCTGGGGGTTCTCCTCCCGGATGCTCCGGCGTATCTCCGGCCACAGCTGACGCGCCAGCTGGACGGCGTCGTTGCGGGCGAAGGTGTCCGCCACGTCAAAGCGCCAGCCGTCGATGCTGTAAGGGGGCTTCAGCCACTTTTTCAGCACCGAACCCTCCCCCCGGTAGATCACGTCCCGCAGGGCCTGAGAGGTATAGTTCAGCGTCGGCAGGTTGGCGTTGCCGGCCCAGCCGTGATAGGCGCTGCCCTCCCCAAAGAAATAGTAGCCTCTCTCCGGCGCGTCCGGGTCATGGAAGGCCCCCTCGGAGACCGGGAAGAACATCCCGTCCCGGTTGAACCAGCGGTGATTGGCGCCGGTGTGGTTGATGGAGATGTCCACGATGAGGCGCATCCCGTTCTCATGCAGCGCCGCCGACAGCTCCGCCAGTGCCTCGTCCCCGCCGAAATGGGGGTCCACATGGAAATAGTCCACGCAGTCATATTTATGGGTGGAGGGCGCCCGGAAAATGGGGTTCAAGTACAGGGCCGTCACTCCCAGGTCCTTCAAATAGGGGATCTTTTGCCGCACGCCCTGCAGGTCCCCGCCGAAGAAATCCAGGCAGAACCCCTTTTGATAGGCCAGCGGCCGGCTGCTCCACCGCTCCATGCGGATGGCGGGGTGCCCGTCCTGGGCATATTCGCCGGGGCGCACGTCGTTGGACGCATCGCCGTTGCAGAACCGCTCGGGGAAGATCTGATAAAAGACAGCCTCCTTCACCCAGACCGGCTGCACATAGTCCGTCAGCAGCACGAAATCATAAGTGTGGTCCGGTATGTAGGTGGTGATCCCCCGCTGGGTATAGTAGTACACCGTGTCGTCCGTGAGCAGATAGAACTGATACTGCATCCGCCGCTCGGTGACGGGCAGCGCCGCCTCATAGTAGACCAGCCCCCGCTCCCTCTTCACCGGGGATGCCTCCTCCAGCCGCTCCATCCCGTTGCGCAGATACCGCAGCAGCACATGGCGCACCGGCGCGTCCTCATAAAATCGGACCCGGACCGCCGCCGTCCGCCCCAGCGCGGGCGAAGGATCGCTGACGAACAGCGCCGTCCCGTCGCTGTATACGCTCTCCAGCCATGTCTCTCTCATCGCATTCTCTCCGTCTGAAAAGGTTTTTTACACGCGCTGCCGCGCCCCATAAGGCAAACATAAAATGTCCCGGAAGCCTTGAAACCAAGACTTCCGGGACTGGCGGAGAAGGCGGGATTTGAACCCGCGCTGCGCTCATCACGCACTACTCCCTTAGCAGGGGAGCCCCTTCGGCCACTTGGGTACTTCTCCAAGCCGAACATTCGATTGTCGCGGGCCGCCCCGCAAGAAAAAATGGCGGAGAGAGAGGGATTCGAACCCCCGGCCCCTTGCGGAGTCACTGGTTTTCAAGACCAGCTCCATAAACCACTCGGACATCTCTCCGCATGCTTGAGTATATTATCACAGAATAGGGCCGCTGTCAATTCCAATCTCCCGAAATTTTCCGGCGGGACTAGGAACCGGGGCAAAAGTATGGTATGATGGCTTTACGTACTTCCCGGAGGAACAAGAAATGATCACTGTTGAAAATCTCTCCCTGCAATATGGCAGCCAGGTGCTGTTCTCCAACGTGGACCTGCAGTTTACCGCCGGCAACTGCTATGGCATCATCGGCGCCAACGGCGCGGGCAAATCCACCTTTTTGAAGCTCCTGTCCGGCCAGGAGGAGCCCACCAAGGGCCACGTCACCATCGATCCCAAGCGGCGCATGAGCGTGCTGCGCCAGGACCAAAACATGTTCGACGACCACGCCGTGCGCGAGACCGTCATCATGGGCAACAAGCGGCTATACAACTGCGGCAGGGAAAAGGACGCCATATACGACAAGCCGGACTTCTCCGACGCCGACGGCCTCCGGGCCGCGGAGCTGGAGGAGGAATATGCCGAGCTGGGCGGCTGGGAGGCCGACTCTGACGCCAGTCGGCTCCTCCAGGGCCTTGGCATCCCCGTGGCGCTGCACGATAAGCAGATGAGCGAGCTGGAGGGCCGGCAGAAGGTCAAGGTCCTGCTGGCGCAGGCCCTGTTCGGCCACCCGGACATCATATTGCTGGACGAGCCCACCAACAACCTGGACCTGGCCTCCACCGTGTGGCTGGAGGACTTCCTCATGGACTACGAGGGCACCGTGCTGGTGGTCAGCCACGACCGGTACTTCCTCAACAACATCTGCACCCACATCGTGGACATCGACTACGGCAAGATCCGCATGTATGTGGGCAACTATGACTTCTGGTATGAGTCCAGCCAGCTGATGCAGAAGCTCACCAAGGACCAGAACAAGAAGGCCGAGCAGAAGATCCAAGAGCTGCAGACCTTCATCGCCCGCTTCTCCGCCAACAAGTCCAAGTCCCGTCAGGCCACCAGCCGCCGGAAGCTGCTGGAAAAGATCACCGTGGAGCAGATGCCCGCCTCCTCCCGGCGCTATCCCTGGGTGGGCTTCAAGGCCGAGCGGGAGCCCGGCAAGGATAGGCTTTTCGTCACCAACGTCTCCAAGACCGTGGACGGGGCCAAGCTCATCAACAACGTCTCCTTCATCATGGGCAAGGAGGACAAGATCGCCGTCATCGGCTCCAACGAGAACGCCATCACCTGCCTGTTCCAGCTGCTGGCCGGGGAGCTGGAGCCGGACGAGGGCGAGATCAAATGGGGCGTTTCCACCACCCAGGCCTACTTCCCCCACGATTTCGGCCGCTATTTCGACGGCTGCGAGCTGGAGCTGATGGATTGGATGCGGCAGTTCTCCGTGGACAAGCGGGAGAGCTATCTGCGCACGTTCCTGGGTCGGATGCTCTTCTCCGGCGACGACGTCTACAAGCACGTGAACGTGCTGTCCGGCGGTGAGCGGGTGCGCTGCATGATCTCCAAGATGATGCTGGCCGGCGCCAACGTGCTGATGTTCGACCAGCCCACCAACCACCTGGACCTGGAGAGCATCGCCGCGCTGAACAACGGCATGTCCGCCTTCCCCTACAACATCCTTTTTTACAGCCACGACCACCAGCTGACCCAGACCGTGGCCAACCGGATCATCGAGCTGACGGACGACGGCTGCATCGACCGGGCCTGTACTTATGACGAGTATATGCACATGATGGGCCGGGACCAGAACGAGATCGAGGAATGAAAAGCGCGCCGGGTCTGCCCGACGCGCTTATTTATGCGCTCTCGCAGGGGATCATGCGGCCGGTGTTGTCCGTGTCGTAATCCCCCTGGAGCAGCAGCTGCGAGACCGGCACGATCTCATATCCCTCCGACAGCAGATACTCGATGATGGACGGCAGCGCCTCGGGCGTATGCAGAGCCGCGTTATGAAACAGCACGATGCTCCCCGCCCCCACCTTCGCGGTCACCCGCTTATAGATCTCGTCGGCGCTCAGTTCCTTCCAGTCCAGTGAATCACCGTCCCGGACAGCGGAAAGCGGCCATACGGCGCGCCTTTGACATATAACGATACGCCCCTGGCAATGCCAGGGGCGCATCCGCGTATTCAAGGCGTTTCCTTTACCGGCTCTTCCTGCGGCGGCTGGCCAGCAGGATCAGCCCGGCGCCGGACAGAGCCAGCAGCGCGACCCAGGTCAGGACCGCCGTCTCGTCCCCTGTATTGGGGACGACGGACTGCTGCTTGGCGGCACCGCCGGCAGGAGCCGGCGTAGCGGTCACGGGCGCGGGGGTGTTGCTGTCGTCCGCGGCTCTGCTGTCACCGCCGTCAGGGCCGTCGGGGATCGCCTCGCCGTTGCTGTCGGCGTTGGTATAGGGCACCAGCCTGTCGATGGCCTCCTGCAAGAGGGTCAGGGCCGCGGACCAGTCGGCTTCGTCGGCAGAGGGGTCCGCAAGGACGGCGTCCGCGTTGGCGATGGCGTCCTGCAGGGCACGGTAGCTGTCCTGGGTATACGCCGCGGCGGAGAGGCCCTTGGCGCTCGCCAGCGTCTCGCTGAGAGCGGCTCTGCCAATGGGCACCAGGCCCCGGATGGCCGCCCGCAGCTGGCTCAGCGCCGCCTCCAATTCCTGCTGCGAGGCGTCACTGCGGTCCAGCAGCTGCGTGGCCTGCTCCACCGCCGTTAGCAGCGCGCCCCAGCTGTCCTGGGTATAGCGCGTGTCGCTGGCGCCATAGCGCGCCGCGGCGGAATCCAGCTCCGCCTGCAGCATGGCCCTGGCATCCTCCCGGTCATCGGTATCCTCCCAGCCACCGGTATCCTCCCGGTCATTGGTATGATCCGGCGTGGTGACCGGAGAGGGCTCGCCGGTATCCTCCTCTTCGGGCGGCTGGCTGGGCTCGGGCTCCTGGCTCACGGCCTCGGTCAGCACCTGAGAGGCCATGCGGGTCCCGCGTACGAACTGCAGCGAATCCTCTACCGGCGTCACGCGCACGCCCTCGCCGGTGACCGTGCCCAGCACCAGGGCGGTCTCGCCCTCCGCCAGCAGCGGCTCGGACCCGGCGATGAAGATCCGCAGCGTCCCGTCCCCATGGCTGCAGTACTTGAGTCTGTCGCCCAGGCTCTCGCTGAACTGGAATCCGGCCACACCTTCCTCCACCTTCAGCTCCAGTTGCAGGGACGCCAGCTTCTCCTCCGCCAGGTGTCCGGAGATGAGGGTGACAGTGCCGTCCTCAGAGATATCGATGATATCTGTGCTCTTGTCGATGGCCTCGGAGGCCTGTGCCTGTGGAGCCCACAGGCACAGCGCCAGGATCATTGCCAGAGCGGCCGCGATCCAAAGGGATCGTTCCATTCGTCTCGTCATGTTCTGCTCCTTCCTCCCGTTCAGCCTACGCCGCCGGCGCCGGTCAGACTGATCTTTCCGGGCTCAGCGGGCACATCCACGAACAGGGTGTCGCTCACCAGGCGTTTGCCCTCGTTGGTCATGGCGTCGTTCACGCGGTACAGTTCCACGCGCACCTTGCTGGGCAGCGTGTAGCCGACCAGGTCCTCCGGCTGCAGCCAGTAGACCCACGCGCCCGAGGCTACATCCTGGATCTTGCCGGTGTCGGGCAGCGCCGCCAGGATGGCCTGATAGGCGCTCTTGGTGCCGTCGGCGCTGGGCGCGGCGACGATCTCACCGTCCTGATCATAGAGCACGACCACGTTATAAGCCGCGTTGCCGCTGTAAGTGCCGGTGAACACCAGGGACCCGGCCGGGATCACATCCGTGGGCTCCTTGCCGTAGTGGAAGTCGGCCTCCAGATAGCCGATGGAGGCGCCGCCATCCGCAGAGGAAATGTCCACGTTGTCGCCGGTAGGTCCGAGCACGTCCAGCTCAGCCACCGAGATGGTCTGGCCCAGCTGGCCGGTCAGCCGCAGATAGATGGCCTCCGCCGCGTAGGTGCTCACATACAGGCCGTCTGTATTGGAGAAATACACCGTGTCATTGCCGGTGAGGGTGCCCTCCGCCGCGTGGACCCACTGTCCGTTCTGGAGCACATCCATGCTATAGCCGGTGATGGGCGTATCGGAGCCGGCCGTGTAGCGGAAGCCGGCGACCACCTGGATCTGGCGGAAGTCCACCATGATCCCGGCGCCCTCCCCGACCACGGCGGTGTAGACCGTGTCAGCCTTGCCGTCGGCCATGCGCAGGGCCACGTCCTCTTCCTCGCCCTCGGGCATCCACTCGTCGCCGTCCTTCGCCACGGCCGTGGCCTCCAGGCCCTGGGTGGTGACGGCCCAATAGGTCTTGTCCAGGTCGCCCTCGTGCTGGATCTTCAGGGTGTTGGTCCGCATGACCGCGGAGCGGTTCAGGTACTGGTCCACCAGTGTGACCTCGTAGTAGACGGCCCGGTTGTTCATGGCCGCCACCACATCGGTGAAGTTGGAGGAGGTGGTGAAGCCCACGGTCTTTTTCTCCACCTTGCCGCTGGAGACGGTGCAGCGGACGATCTCATAGCCCAGGATCTCCTCATCGCTCACCGTGCCGTTGGACGTGAGCGTGAGCAGGACATGGTTGGCCTGGCCCTGGACCGCCGCGGTGGCGGAGGCGATGGCCTCCGTCGTGCCGTCCGCCGCCAGTTTGCCGGTGCCGCCCCTCTCCAGGGTATAGCGCCGGGAGTCGTCGCACACATAGTAAATGGCGCGGGTCTCCTTCTCGAACTGGGAGGCATAGGCGATGGTGTCCGCGTCGGGGGTCTTGCCCCAGCGCTCGAAGAACCCCAGGATGTTCCTGTTCGCCGCCGCGCAGCACAGCCGCATCAGCGTCTGCTCCATGTCCGCGCCCGCCAGAGAAAGCCCGTGGGGGGCTCTGGACGGGGTACGGGCGTAGGTGTCCACCCGGGCCCAGAACAGGTTATTCAGCTGCTCCCCGTAATCGCTGTAGGTCTTGAAGTTCCAGCCCTTGTCATAGGCCAGATGCAGCTGCCAGTACATGCCCAGCTGGGTGAACACGTTCCCGGCGCGGCCCTTGGTGCCGCTGGTGACTTTCTCGTACACCTTCGGGTACTCAAAGCGGACGCTGTCGTTGGTGTCATGCGCCTGGGCCAGCACGGCGAAATAGTTGTTGGTGATCTCCGCGATGGCATAGCTGCCCTGGTTGATGTCGTGGCCGATCTCATGGGCGATGCCCCAGCCAAAGTAATTGCCGCTCTGGTACAGGCCATTGCCGTCCGCGGTCACGCCGCCGCAGCCGGCCATGCCGGCCGTCTCGTTCCAGCCGATGCCGATGTGGTCGCCGGAGGCGTACATGAACGCGCCGGAGAACATCCGCTGGTAGCGGATATTCAGGTGCCGCTTGGGGATCTGGTCCACCGAGTTGGGGGCGCTGGCGTTCAGGCCCTTGTGCTGGTAGAACAGGTCCATCATCTGCTCCATGGCGTCCAGAGACCCCAGCAGTGTCTGGGCGTTTCCGCCGCAGCCGGCCAGGATCTGCTGTGCCGGCAGGGACAGCATCATGGTGTCCAGCATGATATCGCTGGCGCCCAGGATGCAGGTGCGCGCGTCATACGCGTACTGGACCTCCTTGCTGGCGCTCTCGCCCTGATGGACCGCAGTGTGGGTCTGCTCAAGGGAGGCGGCGTAGCTCTGCAGCTCTGTCAGATACGCCGTCACGCGCTCCAGACGGGTGGCCTGATCGGTCACATGATACAGATCCAGCACGGGAACGGGCGTGCCGCCGCTGACGCGCACGGCATAGACGTCGTCTGCCCTGGCGCCGCCGGTGTACTGCACATACAGCGCGCCGCCGGACTCCATGCCGGTGTTGGTCCAGATCTTCGGGATGCGGACCTCGTTGGCGCCAACCTTCAATGTGGTCAGAACCTTGCTCATGGCGCTGGACTCGGCGTAATACTGGGTCGCCACCAGCTGCAGGTTCGTCGCCGCGCCCGTTTTCTGGTTCGCGCTGCCCACATAGACGGTGACGCTCTCCCCCGCCGCGGCCGTCACGCCCAGCGGCTGCCAGGCGTTCAGACCGCCAAAGCCATGCTCGTCCCCGCTGGCGGTGATGCCGCCGTGGACACGGGTGACAGAGCCGGCGAACTGGTCATGATAGATCTGCCAGGCGGTCTCCCACTCCCTGAGCAGCTGCGCCTTGTCCGGGTTGGGCTCGCCGAATTCATCGGCGGACGCCTCGATGCGCGCCTTCAGGTCGTTGAGCTGCTGCTCCGTGACGCCCTCCACAAGGGTGGTGTGCAGATCGTCCGCGTACAGGGCCCGCAGCTCCCCCTTCAGGGGATCATACCGGTAGAAGTACACCTCGGAAACGTTGACCGAGGGATTGCCGGCCCAGTAGCGGGCCGTGCCGATCTGGATCTGGTTCGTCGACACGGGATAGGGCAGCCGCAAGAAGAAGTAGGTCTTGCTCTGGCTGTCGGTGCGCCGCTCGGAGCTCATCTGGTCATAGCTGATGAGGTGGCTGCCGCCGTCGGCGTCGAACCAGCGGATCTTGATGTAGGTGTAGTCCATATTGCTGTCCACCGCCGACATCATGCCAATGGTGTCGAGGGTGTACACGCCGTCAAAGACATAGCTGAGCCCGCGTTCGCCGCCCGGCTCCCAGTTGTAGCCGCCGTCGTCCCAGCTCATGCGCTCATAGTAGGAAGCGGGATCATTGTCCACGGTGCCCCAGGCGGTGCCGTCCGCCGTATCCAGAGGGCTGGCGTGCATGGTGCCCTTCATCTGAGAGGCTGCCAGGATGTGGTCGCGGCCGGGCCGGCCGGTGCTGTCCCGGTTGATCAGGTTGAACCGGGGCATCTCGGCGGGCAGCAGCGTGACCGTCTGGGCGCTGGCATGCATGGAGGGCTCGCTGTCGCCGAACTCGTTCTTGCCCACCACATAGACCTCGTAGGTGGTTGCCTGGGAGCTGTCCAGTCCCGTGATCGTGTAGCTGGTGGCCGTCAGGTCGGGGATCTTGGTGAAGGAGCCCTCGCCCTCCCGCTTGTAGAACAGGTCATACCCGGAGGTGTCCTTCATATTCTTCCAGCTGACGGTTACGGACTCATAGCCGCCCACTGCCTTCACATTGTCCGGCTTGTCCGGCCGGCCGGTGGGCTTCGGCATGACGGAGACAGATTCCGACCAGCCGCTGGTCCAGGTGCCGTTCACGGACTGCACCTGCACGGTATAGGTCGTGTAGTTGAGAAGCTCGTCGCCGCCATAGCCGGTCACGGTCAGGCTGGTGCCGGTGACGGGGGTGATCTCCGGCTCATGGACGCCGTCGCTGACCATCACCTGGTAGCCGGTGACATTGACGCAGGGCAGCCAGGAAACGGTGAACTGCCGGCTGGCGCCCACGGCCGTCACATTCGCGGGGACGTCCATCTTCGGCTCAGGGATGCGGTCCGCCATGCCGTTGACGAATTCCACCTGGCTGATGGACGCCAGATCGGCGGCGTCAGTGGTGCTGGTGATCCGCAGGGTCACCTTTTTCACCGCCTTCTGGCCGCCCAGGTCCACGACGATGTTGCCGCTGCCGTCCCGGGTCACGTTGACAGTGGGAACGGCGGCGATCATGGCAATCATGTCGGTGCCGCCGCTGATGACGCCGCGAAAGGTCGAGCCGTCCTCCAGGATGATGTCGATCTCGCCGCTGTCGATGTTGGTCTGCTCCAGCATGATCACGTCGGTGGTCGCACCGGAGGCCAGGTTGAGATACACCTCCACCGGGTTGTCCTGGGAGATCGCCGCGCCGTTGCCGGCGGTAAAGGGTGTCCCGTCGTTGACGAAAAGGCTCTCCTGACCGCTGAGGGTCACGTCCTCCCGCGCGGTGGCCGCCACGGCCGCCGCCGGGACGAAGTGCTCCTCCGTGGCGGTGATCGTGCCTGCATTCAGTCCCTTGGCCAGATACTCCGCGTCCGCCAGGGTGGTTTCGCCGTCGCCGTTCAGGTCGGTGAAGCCCTCGGAGGACTCCCCCGCTACGGTCCGCATCATCATGAGCCGGTCGTCCCCGTCGATGTCGCCGTCGCCGTCCACATCGCCGATGCGCAGCACGCCGTAGTGCACCGCGCCGTCATAGCCGGCCAGCTTCCCGACAGTCAGACGGATGGTGACGCCGTCGCTCTCCCCCAGGCTGACGGTCTGGGTATAGGTGGCAAAACCAGTCCCGGAGATGGTCAGGGTATGGTCCCCCGCCGCCAGGCCGGTGAAGCTGACAGTACCGCCGGCAGTGACGGTCTGCTGAGAAAGCTCCGCCCCGGACAGCAGCACGTTGAAGGAGGGCGTCCACGCCGTCTCCAGCGCCATCTTCACGGTCACGTCGATCTGACCGCGGGCATCGGAAAAGAATACCGGCGCCACCGGCTCCATCGAGGGCTCCGGCGTCTCTTCGGGCTCTTCGCTGGCCTCCGGATCCGGCGTCTGGTCAGGCTCCGCGCTGGCGTCCGGGTCGGGCGTCTCGGTCGGCTCCGCGTCGGTGTCCGGTTCCGGCGTTGCCGTGGGCTCCGCATCGGCATCCGGTTCCGGCGTTGCCGAGGGTTCGGGCGACTCGGTATTCTCCGGCAGAGGGGCCGGCGTATCGGTCGGCAAAGGCGACTCGGCCGGCTCCATGCCGGCCTCTGGCGTCGCCGTGGGCTCCGGCGTCCCCTCGGCCTCTTCCGGCGCGGGGGTCGCCGTCTCAGCGGGCGCCGCCGTCGGCTCCGCCGTGGGGGTCGGGGTCTCGGTCGGCTCCGCCGTCGGTCCGTCCGTGAAATATGGCGTATCGCCGGGCGCCTCGTCCTCGGCCGCCACAGGAACAGCCATGCTGAGCAGCATGAGCATTGCCAGCATCGCCGCGATCATTCTTTTCATGGCTACACC
Source organism: uncultured Oscillospiraceae bacterium (assembly GCA_947624065.1). Classification (GTDB taxonomy): domain Bacteria; phylum Bacillota; class Clostridia; order Oscillospirales; family Oscillospiraceae; genus CAJOIG01. Next base: position 72,787 of record CANQIO010000001.1, read on the forward strand.
TCATCTTCTTCGATCCGCCAATGGAAGATCAGTTTCCGACATATTTTAACAGGTTTACCATAACAGTGCAATAGTTTTATTACGTTATCCGTCAAAATCTTCTCAAAATTGTCCGCATGGCGCGCCCCGCCGGCACATACAGTGCTTCGGGAGGGATGGGAATGGACATACGGCATATCCATCCGCAGCCGGACGAGCCCGCCCGCCAGGCGGAGCGGCTGGCGGAGCTGGTAACGGCCCTGGCGCGGAAGCTGGCCGCCCGGCGGGAGGCGGAGGACCGATGACATGGGCCGTATATGCCCGCCAGTCGGTGGAGAAGCAAAACAGCCTCTCCATCGACGGACAGATCGAGCTGTGCCGCCGGACGGCGGGCTGTTCCCTGGCGGTCTATGAGGACCGGGGATATTCCGGCAAAAATACCCGCCGGCCGGCCTTTCAGCGGCTGCTGACAGACGTGCGGGCGGGTAAGATCGAAAAGCTCTTCGTATACCGGCTGGACCGGTTCTCCCGGTCCGTGGCGGATTTCGGCCGCCTCTGGGAGACGCTGCAGGCCAACGGCGTGGAGTTCGTATCCGTCAGCGAGAACTTCGACACCTCCACCCCCATGGGACGGGCCATGCTGCACATCATCATGGTCTTTGCCCAGCTGGAACGGGAGACCACCGCCCAGCGCGTCCGGGACAACTACTACCGCCGGGCTGGGCTGGGCTCCTGGCCCGGCGGGCCGCCCCCCTACGGGTACGCCATCGGCCGGATCACAGAGGGAGGGCGGACCGCACCGGCCCTTCAGATCGTGCCGGAGCAGGCGGCGGCGGTGCGCCGGGCCTTCGAGGAATACGCCCGGCCGGGGGCCACGCTGGGCAGCGTGGCCCGGCTCATGAACGAGGCGTCCCTCCCCGCGCCCCGGCGGGGAGCCTGGGACGGGGCGGCCCTGTCCCGGCTGCTGCACGGGCCGGTATACGTGATGGCCGACCGGGAGGTCTATCTGCACTTCACGGCCCTGGGCGCGGCGGTCACTTCCCCGGCGGAGGATTTTGACGGCGTCCACGGGCTGCTGCTGGTCGGCCGCCGGGACCGGGCGGGAAAGCGCTATGCCCCCGCCAGGGAGCAGGCCCTGTCCGTGCTGAACAGCCCCGGCATCGTGCCGGCGGCGCTCTGGCTGGCGTGTCAGCGGAAGCTGGGGCGGAATGCCCAGCTGAAAAACAGCGGCAGCGGCACCCACACCTGGCTCAGCGGCCTGCTCAAGTGCGCCGCCTGCGGCTACAGCCTGAAGGTGACGGCGGACGGGCCCCGCCGGTATGTCCACTGCGGCGGCCGCTACAGCATGACCGGCTGCCGCGCCGCCGTGCAGGCGGATCTGGACGCGTTGGAGAGCGCCGTACAGGTCCAGCTCCAGCAGTTTCTGGACAGCTGCCCGCCCCCCTCCGCCCCGCCGTCCGACGACACCGCTTCGCGTCTTGAGGAACTGGACCGGCGGTGCGACCGTCTGCTGGACGCCTTCTCCCAGAGCGGCGACATGTCCAGCGCCGCCCTCCGCCGGGCGCTGGACCGGCTGGAGGAGAAGCGCCAGGCCATCCTGTCGGCCCAGCGGCGAATGGCCGCTCGCCCCGCTTCCCAGGCCCGCATCCGATTCAGGGATCTCGACTTCGAGGACAAGAAGATCGTGGCGCGCCAGTTCCTGCGGCGGATCGACGTGGGGGACGGCTGCGCCGATGTCTATTGGAACATATAAAAGCCCGGCTCATACGAGCCGGGCATATTTCACAGCTTTTTCAGTTTTGCCCGGAAGGAGATGGCCCGGGGCGTGGCCATGGAGTCGAACTGCACCAGATGGGCCCCCTTGTCCGTGTCCACCGCCACCACCGTGCCGGGCCCCAGTACCTCGTGGCTCACCCGGTCCCCCTCGGAAAACCGGCCCTCGTCCGTGCTGTCCGGCAGATACCGCTCGCTGGCGCGGACATATTCCCGCGCGTCGGCGATGAGCCCCTCCTTCGGCGGCTGGGTATACTCCAGCAGCGCCGGGTCGATGTCCAGCACGAACCGGGAGGGATACCGGGGCGAGCCGTCCATGTTCCGCCCCTCCGCCTCCGTGAGATACAGCCGCTTCTCCGCCCTCGTCATGGCCACGAAGGCCAGCCGCCGCTCCTCCTCCATGGCCGGGAGGGTCCGGGTCCGCCGGGAGGGGAACACCCCCTCGTTCATGCCGCACAGGAACACATAGGGAAACTCCAGCCCTTTGGCCGCGTGGACGGTCATGAGCTTGACCTTGTCCCCCGCTTGCTCCGCGTCGGCGTTGGTGAACAGCGCGATGTGGGCCAGGTAGTGCTCCAGCCCGGCCTCCTCCCCGCAGCTCGTCTCATACTCATATACCGACTGCTTCAGCTCCGCCAGATTGTCCAGCCTCTCCTGGGCTCCCTCGGTCCGCAGGGCCAGCTCATAGCCGCTGGCGTTCAGGATGGCGCTGAGCACCTCCGACACCGGCCGATCGCCATACTCCGCCCCGAAGGTCTCGATGAGGCTGACAAAGGCCGTCGCCTTGGTGCCCTTGAAGATGTCGTCCTCCAGATGCCGGACCAGGGCCGCATAGAGCGTGCAGTCCTCCTTCGCCGCCGTCTGCTCCAGAAACGCCATCCGCCGCTGGCCCATGTTCCGCTTGGGGGCGTTGACCACCCGGCGGAAGTCCAGGTCGTCCCTGTACGCGATCATGCGCAGATAGCTGAGCGCGTCCTTGATCTCCGCCCGGCCGAAGAAGGGCACGCCGCTGTAGATGGCATAGGGCACCTTGCGACTACGCAGCACGTCCTCGATCGACCGGGTCACATAGTGGGCGCGGTAGAGCGCCGTCATCTCCCGCCAGGCCACGCCGCAGTCATGGAGCTGCTGCATCTGAAGAGCCATCCACTCCGCCTCCCCCTCGGCGTTGTCCCCGTGGTGGCACAGCACGCTCTCCCCGTCCGGCAGCGTGGGGATGAGCGCCTTTTTGATGCGGGTGCGGTTCTTGTCGATCAGGCTGTTGGCCGCCGCCAGGATCTGGGGCGTGGAGCGGTAGTTGTCCATCATCATGATGGTCTTTGTGCCGGGGAACTTCTTGTCGAAGTCCAACAGATACCGCACGTCGGCCCCCCGCCAGGTATAGATGGTCTGATCCGGGTCCCCCACGATGAACAGGTTCTTATGATAGCCGCAAAGCGCCTCCATCAGCTCGTACTGGATGGAGTCGATGTCCTGGAACTCGTCGATCATGATGTATTCCAGCCGTCGCTGCCATTTGAGGCGGATGTCCTCATTCTGCCGGAAGATGTGCAGGGTGAAGATGATGAGGTCGTTATAGTCCAGCCCAAAGCACTTCTTCTCCTGGTAGAGATAGCCATAGAAGATGATGTCCTGGGCGCTAGTGGCCCGCTCATATTTCTCCCGCAGCGCGTCCAGGTCCATGGTGAGCATGTCCTGGTAGTAGTCCGGCCGCTTGAAGAGCTTGAGGATCTCGATCATGTCCCGGGCCTTGGCGAAGGTCATGTCCCGCAGGGAGAGTCCCCGCTCCTCATAGATGATGCGCAGCATCGCGTCGATGTCGGAGTTGTCCAGCACCAGGAAGCTCTTGGGGTACTGCACAGCGTAGCTGTCCTCCTGGAGCACGGACACGCAGAAGCCATGGAAGGTGTTGATATAGCCGGTGTCGTTGTCCCCCGTCAGGGCGTGGATGCGCTGGCGCATCTCATTGGCCGCCTTGTTGGTGAAGGTGACGCACAGGATGTTCCCCGGCAGGATGCCCAGCTCGTTCACCAGATAGGCGAACCGATAGGTCAGCGCCCGGGTCTTGCCGGAGCCGGCCCCGGCGATGACGCGCACGTATCCCTCTGTGGTCGTGACCGCCTCTCTCTGGGCGGGGTTGAGATGGTGGTCCTCCATGGCTCATCCGCTCCTTCCCACAAAATGATGATCTTTCACTTTTTCGCCGATTTCACGATCTGTCTGTACTCGTCCCGCACAATGGAATAAGAGATCAGGTCCGCCACCAGTCCGATCATATCCGGCTCATCCAACCGCAAAAGATGATCCGCTGTGATCGTGCCAAGATAATAGCCGCCCTGGTGGATGATTTTTGGGTATCGCTTCGATACCAGTTCCATGAGTCCCTCTTTCCTGCCGCTTCCTATCCTTCCCACCGCGATCCTGCCATGGTGATAGAACCGCAGCGTCTTTCCCGACAGGACCAAATTATCCTCTGCCACCAACTGCAAAGCGTGGTGGGATATCTTCTCATCATCGTGGGCAACACAGATCGCTGTTTTTGGCGGTTGCTCCGTCAGGTCCCAGCTACTTTTCCAATAGGTCGCCAATCCAATAGAATAAAACTCCGTATTTCCGTCCACATCCACGAGGAACGAACGATACGGGCCAAAAAACTGTCCTCCGCTGCCGTTTCCATAGGTCAACATGCGAACGCCATAATCCTCCACGAGACGGAACAGCCCATGATCGCCAACCGGCATTTTGACCCGTTCGTCCAGCAACGCTTCTTCGAAGTTGAACAGCGCAAGGGCCATCTCAAAAGGCGTGGCGCTGCTTATATCCTGCAAATAGTCGTCACCAGCCGCATCAAATGATGCCCTCAGTGCGTCTGCCAGCCTCTCATACGCTATCCGCGGCGGGGACAGTTGTACCGCTTCCTCGACATATTTCCCCTCCAGCATCTGGCCATACTCTGGCAGGGTCCTGATTTGAATGTACTTATTCTCCCGCTCGTCGAATTTATAGCAGAAAGTCTGCTCGCCATTGGTCAGCAGCGTATACATACTGCCCAGCGCATCGCTGTATCTCTGTGCCTGATCGAAAGCGCGCTCATCAAGATAAACGCTTTCCGCCTTGCACTCGATGACGGCAAGTGGAGCCTGCATGCTGTCCGGTGTCAATGCGCAAATGACGATATCCGCCCGATCTCTCGTACGGAGCCCGAAATGAGACAGCGGCTCCTCCACGAAGATCATATTCTCTGGGACCTTCAGTTCCCGCAGCAAATATGAGATAACACGCTGCCGCACCGTCTCTTCCGGGGTGATATAGATCAGCTTCTTCCGGATCGGGTCGAGATAGCAGTTCAGCTTATTCCTCTGGTAAATCTTTGGCAGCGTCGCCTTGGATAAGTCCATACTCTCCATGACTGGCCTCCTTCTGTACAGATAACGCCATTATCTGTACATTTCTGTCCCATAAAACGGACTTCACCGCGTCCGGAGCTGCCAGAAGGCCACCGCCCCGGCGGCGGCCACGTTCAGGGAGTCCACGCCGTTTTTCATGGGGATGCGCACGGTCCAGTCACAGGCCGCCACCGTGCGGGGCGAGAGGCCGTCTCCTTCCGCGCCCAGCACCACCGCCAGCCGCCCGATGCCGGCCAGGCGGCCGTCGTCGATGTCGATGGCCCGCTCGTCCAGAGCCAGGGCCGCCGTCTGAAAGCCCAGCTTACGCAGCGCGTCCAGCCCTTGGCCCGGCCAGCGCTCCACATAGGCCCAGGGCACCTGCAGCACTGTGCCCATGCTGACCCGCACGGCCCGCCGGTTCAAGGGGTCGCAGCAGGTCTCCGTCAGCAACACCCCGTCCATGCCCAGCGCCGCCGCGGAGCGGAAGATGGCGCCCACGTTCACCGCGTCCACCACGCCCTCCAGTACCGCCACCCGCCGGGCCCCGGCGCATACCTCCTCCACGGTCCGGTCCTTCGGCCGGCGCATGGCGCACAGCACGCCCCGATCCACCCGGTAGCCGGTAAGGGCCTGGAGCACCTCCGGCGGGCCGGTATAGACGGGGATGGGCCCGCATCTCTCCGCCAGGGCCCCGCCCTGGCCCCGCAGATGACGGGCCTCCATCAGCATGGACAGCGGCTCGTATCCCGCCTCCAGAGCCACCCGGATGGCCTTCACGCTCTCCACGATGAACAGCCCCATCTCCGGCTCCCGGCGGTTGCGCAGCTGCGCCTCCGTCAGCCGGGCATACGCGTCCAGCTCCGGCGCGTTGATGTCCGTCAGTTCCACGATCCGCATGCACCCACCTCCCGCGATATCGTGATATGCTGATTATAGCATGTTTCCTCTCTCCGGAAAAGAAAAACCGGGCCGGCGCAATGCCGGCCCGGATGCGGGATCGATCAGTTATTCTTGAAATACGCCACCGCGGCGCGGAACAGGCCCATGTCATACTCGCCGGGCACATTTTTGTACAGATGCTCCCCTACCCGCTCGGTGTGGCCCATCTTGCCCAGCACCCGCCCGTCGGGGCTGGTGATGCCCTCGATGGCATAGACGGAGCCGTTGGGGTTGAAGTCCGTGTCCATGGAGGGCACGCCGGAAAGGTCCACATACTGGGTGGCGATCTGGCCATTCTCCGCCAGAGTCCGGACCATCTTCTCCGATGCCAGGAACCGGCCCTCGCCGTGGGAGATGGGCACGCAGTACACCTCGCCGGGCCGGGTATTGGCCAGCCAGGGGGACTTGTTGGAGGCCACCCGGGTCCGCACGATCTTGGACTGGTGCCGGCCGATGGTGTTGTAGCTCAGGGTTGGGCAGTTCTCGTCGGTATCCACGATCTTGCCGAAGGGCACCAGGCCCAGCTTGATCAGCGCCTGGAAGCCGTTGCAGATGCCCAGCATCAGCCCGTCCCGCTGCTCCAAGAGCTTCGTGACCTGCTCCCGCACAGGGCCGCCCCGGAAGAAGGCGGCGATGAACTTGGCGCTACCCTCTGGCTCGTCGCCGCCGGAGAAGCCGCCGGGCAGCACGATCATCTGGGCGCGCTCTATGGCCTCCGCCGCCCTCTGGATGCTCCGGGCGGTATCGGCGGCGGTCAGGTTGCGCACCACCAAGATCTCCGCCTCGCCGCCGGCCTCGGTCACGGCCCGGGCGGTGTCATACTCGCAGTTGGTGCCGGGGAACACGGAGATTAGCGCCTTGGGCCGGGCACAGAGCACCGCGGGAGCTTTGCGCTCGCCGGCGGTATAGGAAAACACCTCCACGGCACCGGTCTCGCCGGTGCGGGTGGGATATACGTCCGCCAGCACGGCCTCGTTGAGGACCAGCAGCTCGTCGATGGGGGCGCTGTCGCCGCCCAGGTCGATGACCGGCTCCGCGGTGGTGACGCCCACGCGGCGGGCATAGGCACAGTCGGTATCCGACTCCAGCTCCGCCACGATGGCCCCGTAAAACGGGATGTGCCACAGTTCCCCCGTCATCTCCTCGTTAGCCTTAAATCCAACGCGGTTGCCGAAGGACATCTTCATCACCGCCTCGGCGGCGCTCTCCTCGATGGCCCAGGCGGCCTTCACCTTACCCTGTTGGGCCAGAGCGTGAAACGCATCCCAGGCTGCCTTGGTGTGCTCCGGCTCGTTGCCGCCGAACACATACACCGGGTGCCCCGCCTCTTTGAACTCCGGCGAGAGCACATCCCCGGCCAGGATGGGGGCGATGGCGAAGGAGATCAACGTAGGCGGCACGTCCTTGTCCATGAAGGAGCCGGACATGGAGTCCTTGCCGCCGATGGCGGCGCAGCCGTAGTCCAGCTGGGCCTCCAGGGCCCCCAGCAGCGCGGAGAAGGGCTTGCCCCAGCGCGCCGGGTCGTCCCGCAGCTTTTCGAAAAATTCCTGGAAGGTGAGATAGGCGTCCTTATAGTCCGCGCCGGCGGCCACGATCTTGGTCAGGGACGTGACCACGCTGTCCATGGCCCCGGCGTAGGGGTCCACGGTGAGCCGGTCGGCATCGCAGCCCCAGGCCATGACGCTGGCCTGGTCGGTGTGCTGCCCCGGCAGCACCGGCAGCAGCGCCGCCATGGCCTGGGCCGGGGAGGTCTGGGTCCGGCCGCCGAAGGGCATGAGCACGCTGCCCGCGCCGATGGTGCTGTCGAACCGCTCCGTGAGGCCCCGCCGGGAGGCGCACTTAAGGCTCGCGGCCATATCCCGCAGCGAGCCAAAGCGGGCCTGGCCCATGGCGGTCCGGTCCTTCTCCGGCACGGACACCGCCGCGTGCTTCACCGCGCCGTTGGTGTTCAAAAACGCCCGGCTCAGATCCGCGATGGTCCGGCCCTTCCAGGTCATCACCATCCGGGGGCTCTCGGTGACCACCGCCACCCGGTACGCCTCCAGGTTCTCCGCCTGAGCGGCGGCAATGAACGCCGCCTCGTCCTCCGGTGCCACCACCACGGCCATGCGCTCCTGGCTCTCGGAGATGGCCAGCTCCGTGCCGTCCAGGCCGTCATACTTTTTGCGCACCGCGTCCAGGTCGATGGCAAGGCCGTCCGCCAGCTCGCCGATGGCCACGCTGACGCCGCCGGCGCCAAAGTCGTTGCAGCGTTTGATGAGCCGGGTCACGTTCCCGTCCCGGAAAAGGCGCTGGATCTTCCGCTCCTCGGGGGCGTTGCCCTTCTGGACCTCGGAGGCCATGGTCTGCAGGGACTTGGTGTTGTGGCTCTTGGAGGAGCCGGTGGCACCGCCGATGCCGTCCCGGCCGGTCCGGCCGCCCAGCAGGATGACCACGTCGCCGGGCGCGGGCTCCTCCCGGCGCACGTTCTCCGCCGGGGCAGCCGCCACCACCACGCCGCACTCCAGGCGCTTGGCGATATACCCCTCGTGATACATCTCGGCCACATGGCCGGTGGCCAGGCCGATCTGGTTGCCGTAGGAGGAATAGCCCGCCGCGGCGGTCTGGGCCAGCTTCCGCTGGGGCAGCTTGCCGGGGATGGTCTTGTCCAGACCCACCCGTGGGTCTCCGCCGCCGGTGACGCGCATGGCCTGGTGTACGTAGGCCCGGCCGGACAGGGGGTCCCGGATGCAGCCGCCGATGCAGGTGGCCGCGCCGCCGAAGGGCTCGATCTCCGTGGGGTGGTTGTGGGTCTCGTTTTTGAACATGAGCAGCCAGTCCTGTGTGTCGCCGTCCACATCGGCGGGCACATGGATGGAGCAAGCGTTGATCTCCTCGCTCTCGTCCAGCTCGGGCAGCTCGCCACGCTTTTTCAGCACCTTGGTGCCCAGAGTGGCGATGTCCATGAGGGTCTGTGGCCGCGCCGCGGCCTTCTCGGGCCCATAGACCTCTTCCCTGGCCGCCAGATACCGCCCATAGGCCGCCCGGACCGCCGGGTCGGCGATGTCCGCGCGGTCGATGTGGGTGGAAAAGGTGGTGTGGCGGCAGTGGTCGGACCAGTAGGTATCCACCACCCGCACCTCGGTGAGGGTGGGGTCCCGGTGCTCTTCGTTTTTGAAATAGTTCTGGAGGAACTTCAAGTCGTCCAGGTCCATGGCCAGGCCCAGAGAGTCCAGCAGCGCGCCCAGGGCCGCCTCATCCATGGCGGTGAAGCCCTCCACCGTCTGCACATGGTCGGGCACGGCATAGGTCCGCTCCAGGGTCTCCGGCTTTTCCAGAGACGCCTCCCGGCTCTCCACGGGGTTGATGACATAGCCTCTGATCTTCGCCATGTCCTCCGGGGACAGGTCCCCCCGCAGCAGGTACACCTTGGCATAGGACACCAGCGGCCGCTCCACGCCGGCCATCAGCTGGATGCACTGGGCGGCGGAGTCAGCCCGCTGGTCGAACTGGCCCGGCAGGGCCTCCACCGCGAGGCAAGTCCACGCTCCCTCCGGCATGGGGAAGGTCTCGTCGTAGACCAGGTCCACCTGGGGCTCGGAAAAGACCACGGACCGGGCCTCGTCAAAGACCGCCCGGTCGATGCGGTCCGCGTCATACCGGTTCAGGATGCGCACTTCCTCCAGGGACTTCACGCCCAGGAAGTCCCGCAGGTCGCCGAGCAGACCGGCGCTCTCCGGGGACACCCCCGGCTTTTTCTCCACGTATATCCGATAGACCATATCCGCTCTCAGCCCTCCAGCGCCTTCAACGCCCGCGCACCGATGTCATGGCGGCAGTAGGCGTTGGCAAAATGCACCTTCTCCGCGTCGGCGTAGGCGGCCTGGATGGCCGCGGGCAGGCTGTCCGCCACGGCGGTGACACCCAGCACCCGGCCGCCGCTGGTCAGCAGCTTTCCATTTTCCAGCTTCGCCCCGGCCACATACACCTGGGCGGTGACGCCCTCGTCACAGGTGATCTCATAGCCCTTTTCGTAGTGCTCGGGATAGCCGTCGCTCGCCAGGATGACGCAGCAGGCGTGCTTTTCGGAAAAGCGCACCTCCGTCCCGGCCAGGGTCCCGTTCTGGCAGGCCATCATGACCGTGAGCAGGTCGGACTCCATCAGCGGCAGCACCACCTGGGTCTCCGGGTCGCCGAAGCGGCAGTTGTACTCGATGACACGGGGCCCGTCGGGAGTGAGCATCAGGCCGAAGTAGAGGCAGCCCCGGAAGGGCCGGCCCTCGGCCGCCATGGCGGCGATGGTGGGCTTGAAGATGGTCTCCATGCACACGTCGGCAATATCCTTGGTGTAATAGGGGTTGGGGGCCACGGTGCCCATGCCGCCGGTGTTGAGGCCCTCATCGTTATCGCGGGCCCGCTTGTGGTCCATGGAGGACACCATGGGCTTGACGGTCTTCCCGTCGGTGAAGGCCAGCACGGACACCTCCGGGCCGGTCAAAAATTCCTCCACCACGATCTGGTCGCCGCTGGCGCCGAATTTTTTGTCCTCCATGATGGACTTCACGGCCTCCACGGCCTCTTCCCTGGTCTGGGCGATGAGCACGCCCTTGCCCAGAGCCAGGCCGTCGGCCTTCACCACCGTGGGCAGCGGCGCGGTCTGGACGTATGCCAGCGCCGCGGCGGGGTCGTCAAAGACCTCGTAGGACGCGGTGGGGATGCCGTATTTCTTCATGAGGTTTTTGGAAAAGACCTTGCTGCCCTCGATGATGGCGGCGTTTTTCGCCGGACCGAAGCAGGGCACCCCCGCCGCCTCCAGCGCGTCCACCATCCCCAGCACCAGGGGGTCGTCCGGGGTGACCACCGCAAAGTCGACGCCTGTTTCCTTGGCAAAGCGCACCGCGCCCTGGATGTCCTTGGCACCCACATCCACGCACACCGCGTCCGCGGCGATGCCGCCGTTGCCGGGCAGGGCGTAGATCGTCTCCACATCGGGGTTTTCCTTCAGCTTACGGATGACGGCGTGTTCCCGGCCGCCGCTGCCGATGACCATGAGCTTCATAGAGGGGTCCTCCCTATCATCAATGGTGGAACAGCCGCATGCCCGTGAAGGCCATGACGATGCCGTATTTGTCCGCCGTCTCGATCACGTTGTCGTCCCGGATGCTGCCGCCGGGCTCGGCGATATAGGCCACGCCGGACTTACGGGCCCGCTCCACGTTGTCCCCGAAGGGGAAGAACGCGTCGCTCCCTACGGTCACGCCGCTCTGCGTGGCGATCCATGCCTTTTTCTCCGCCGCCGTCAGCGGCTCGGGCTTCTCCGTGAACACGTTCTGCCAGGCCCCGTCGGAGAGCACGTCCTCATATTCGTCGGAGATGTACACGTCGATGGCGTTGTCCCGGTCGGGCCGGCGGATGCCGGGCTTGAAGGGCAGGCGCAGGACCTTTTCATGCTGCCGGAGATACCAGTTGTCCGCCTTGTTGCCGGCAAGGCGCGTGCAGTGGATGCGGCTCTGCTGGCCCGCGCCCACGCCGATGGCCTGGCCGTCCTTGACATAGCAGACGGAGTTGGACTGGGTGTACTTGAGGGTGATGAGGGCCACGGTCATGTCGATGACCGCCTCAGGGGGCAGGGTCTTGTTCCTGGTCACGATGTTGGCGAAGGCCTCCGCCGTGACCTTATAGTCGTTGCGGCCCTGCTGGAAAGTGATGCCGTACACGTCCTTGCGCTCCACCGGGGCGGGGACGTAGTCCGGGTCGATCTCGACCACGTTATAATTGCCCTTTTTCTTGGTCCTGAGGATGGCCAGGGCCTCGGGCGTATAGCCTGGGGCGATGACGCCGTCGGAGACCTCCTCTTTCAGATACCGGGCGGTGGCCTCGTCGCAGACCTCGCTGAGGGCCGCCCAGTCGCCGTAGGAGCACAGCCGGTCCGCGCCCCGGGCCCGGATATAGGCGCAGGCGATGGGAGAAAGCTCCGCCGCCGGGTCCACGAAATAGATCTTCTTATCCGTCTCAGACAGGGGCTTGCCCACGGCGGCTCCCGCCGGGGACACATGCTTGAAGCTGGCGGCGGCGGGCAGGCCGGTGGCCTCGGAAAGCTCCTTCACCAGCTGCCAGGAGTTGAACGCGTCCATGAAGTTGATATAGCCCGGCTTGCCGTTGAGCACCTGGATGGGCAGGTCCCGGCCGTCGGACATAAAGATGCAGGAGGGCTTCTGGTTGGGGTTGCAGCCGTATTTCAGTTCCAGTTCTTTCATTGCTCGCGCTCCCTTTCAGGCGTTGTGTTTGTTGACGATCACCGTGTCCCGCGCCCCCGTCTCCAGGTCGATCATGGACACGTACAGGGACACCTTGTTGTCCTCGTTGAGGGCCGCCCATACCTGTTCCGCCAGGGATTTGGCATCGGCCGCGGCGATGGCCACCGGGGCGGGCTCGCCCGCATAGGACGGCAGGGGCTCCCCATCGGCGGCGTAGGTGTGGATGATGTGGCCCAGGCCAGCCTGGGGCTTGTCGTACTCATAGAAATACCGGCAGCAGCAGGCCGGGTCCCCGTCCAGGCTCTTGAGGATGGAGAGCTTATAGCTGCCGTCCGGGCTCACCAGCCCGGAGATGCGGGGGGTCCAATTGGGCCCGTCCGGCTCAAAGGCCCGGGTGCGCAGGGCGGCGGCAAAGGTCTGGCCGGACAGCAGGGCGTCCCGGATGGTATCGGTCTGGTCCCCGTTGGTGACCACAGTCTCCCGGCCGACGAGGCGCACAGGGTGGTAAATGATCAGGCTGGGGTCCACCATCTTGGCCGGGTCGTGGGCCTGGGTGCGGATGCCATCCTCGGTCCCGACGAACACCCGGTTGCGGCTGTTGACGCTGCGGCCCATGATGAAATAGACGATGACGGCCTTTTTACCGTCGGCGCTGCGGCCCAGGACGATGCCCCGGCCGGGATAGGTCCGCTCGCTGAGATACGCTGCCAAGTCAGTCATGCTCTTTCCTCCTTGCGATGTCCGCGGCGACCATCTCCGCCGCCTGGGGCAGGATGATCCACTCCGCCTGTTCCATGACCCGCCGCTGCAAGCGCTCCGGCGTGTCCCCGTCCTCGATCATGACAGGTTTTTGCAGGATGATGCGCCCCCCGTCGGGGATCTCGTTGACAAAATGCACCGTGGCGCCGGTGACCTTCACGCCCCGCTTGAGGGCCTCCTCATGGACCTTCAGGCCGTAATACCCCTTGCCGCAGAAGGAGGGGATCAGCGCCGGATGGACGTTCAAAATGCGCTCCGGGAACCGGTCGGTGAAATCCTTGCTGAGGATGCTCATGAAGCCCGCCAGCACGATCATCTCCGCGCCGGCCCGGTCCAGTGCTTTCAGGATCGCCGCCTCGAAAGCCTCCTGACTGCCCAGCTCCTTCTGGGAGCAGACCACCGCGGGCACGCCCGCCTTTTCCGCTCTCGTCAGGGCATAGGCCCCCGGCTGGCTGGATACCACCAGAACGATCTGGCCGGAATGGAGCTTCCCGGACGCCTGGGCGTCCAGCAGCGCCTGCAGGTTGGTGCCGCCGCCGGAGACGAACACGGCGATGCGCGTCTTTGTCATACCAGCTGCACCCTCTCTCCGCCGGAGACGACCGCGCCCAGCACATAGGCGTCCTCGCCCTGCTCCCGCAGCACCGCCAGGGCCCGGTCCGCGTCCGCCTCGGCCACGGTGACGGTCATGCCCACGCCCATGTTGAAGGTGTTGAACATGTCCCGTTCGGGGATCTCCCCCGCCTTTTGGATGAGGCCAAAGACGGCAGGGGTCCGTACCGCCGCTTTTTCGATGCGGACGGAGAGATGCGCCGGGATGCTCCGGGGAATGTTCTCATAAAACCCGCCGCCGGTGATGTGGCTGACACCCTTGACAGTCACCGCCTGCATCAGGGCCAGCACGGGCTTCACATAGATCCTGGTGGGGGTCAGCAGCGCCTCGCCCAGGGTCATGCCCAGCGCGTCATGGTACTGGTCCAGCGCCTGGGGATGCTCGTCCAGGCCGAACACCTTCCGCACCAGGGAGAAGCCGTTGGAGTGCACCCCTGTGGAGGGCAGCGCCAGCAGCACGTCCCCCGCCTGTGTGGCAGAAGTATCCAATATCTTGCTCTTGTCCACGATGCCCACGGTGAAGCCGGCCAGGTCATAGTCGTCCTCAGGCATGACGCCGGGGTGCTCGGCGGTCTCGCCGCCCACCAGGGCGCAGCCGGCCTGGACGCAGCCCTCGGCCACCCCCGCCACGATGGCGGCGATGCGCTCGGGGATATTCCTCCCGCAGGCGATGTAATCCAGGAAGAAGAGCGGCTTTGCGCCCGCGCAGACCACGTCGTTGACGCACATGGCCACGCAGTCGATGCCGATGGTGTCATGCTTGTCCAGATACTGGGCGACGCGCAGCTTGGTGCCCACGCCGTCGGTGCCGGAGATGAGCACCGGGTGCTCCATGCCGGCCAGGTCCGGCTCGAAAAGCCCGCCGAACCCGCCGATGCCCCCCAGCACGCCGGGGATGGCGGTACGGCCGATATGGCGCTTCATCAGTTCCACCGCTTTGTAGCCGGCGGTGATGTCCACGCCGGCGGCGGCATAGCTGGCAGAATAGCTCTCCTCAGGCATTGTCGGGCCTCCCCTCGCTGATCTTGTACTCAAAGCGGCTCTTGGCGCTGTTTTTGGGAACGGCCGTAGGGTAGTTGTTGGTGAAGCAGGCGTCGCAGAAGCCCTCGCAGCTCTCCCCGCCCAGCAGCCAGGGCAGATCCTCCACCGGCAGATAGCCCAAGCTGTCAGCCCCGATGATGGCGCAGATCTCCTCCACCGTGTGGTGGCAGGCGATCAGATTCTCCCGGGAGTCGATGTCGGTGCCGTAGTAGCAGGGGTTCAAAAACGGCGGCGCGCTGATGCGCATATGCACTGCGGCGGCGCCGGCCTCCCGCAGCAGGTTCACGAACCGGGCGCTGGTGGTGCCCCGGACGATGGAGTCGTCCACCACCACCACACGCTTGCCCCGGATGACGCTGGCCACCGGGTTGAGCTTGATGCGCACCAAGTCCTCCCGGGTGCTCTGGCCCGGCGCGATGAAGGTGCGGCCGATATACTTGTTCTTGATGAAGCCCACGCCGTAGGGGATGCCGGAGGCGCGGGCATAGCCCAGCGCCGCGTCCAGCCCCGAGTCGGGCACGCCGATGACCACGTCCGCCTCCACGCTGTGGCGCCGCGCCAGCCGCTCGCCGGCCCGGACCCGCGCCTCGTGGACGGACACGCCGTCGATGACGGAGTCGGGCCGGGCAAAGTAGATGTGCTCGAACACGCACAGCTTCTTCGGCGCTTTGCCGCAGTGGTCCCGGATGGACTCCACGCCGTCCTTGGAGAACACCACGATCTCCCCCGGCTCCACATCCCGGATGAACCGGGCGTTCACCGCCTCCAGCGCGCAGGTCTCCGAGGCCACCACATAGGTCCCGTCCTCCCGCTGGCCGAAGCACAGCGGCCGGAAGCCGTTCTCATCCCGCACGGCCAGCAGCTTGGACGGGCTCATGACCACCATGGAGTAGGCGCCCTTGATGAGGAACATGGCCTGGTTGACCGCCTGCTCGATGGAGGGGGCGGTGAGCCGCTCCTTGGTGATGACGTAGGAGATGACTTCCGTATCGCTGGTGGTGTGGAAGATGGAGCCCTGCAGCTCCAGGGCTTTGCGCAGCTCCGCGGAATTGACCAGGTTCCCGTTGTGGGCCAGGGCCATGCGGCCCTTGATATGGTTGACCACCATGGGCTGGCAGTTCTCCCGGCCATTGCCGCCGGTGGTGCCGTAGCGGACGTGGCCCACGGCCATGTTCCCCTCCGGAAGGTGGTTCAGCACCGGGCTCGTGAACACGTCGCTGACCAGACCGGTGTCCTTATAGAAGCTGAACAGGCCGTCGTCGTTGATCACGATGCCGCAGCTCTCCTGTCCGCGGTGCTGCAGGGCATACAGGCCGTAATAGGCCATGGGCGCCAAGGGCGTCTGCCCGGGGGCAAAGATGCCCAGCACGCCGCATTCCTCGTGCAGAGTACTCATAACGCTCCTTTAGCCCAAAATGCGCTTCATCATCTCGGCGTAGGCGTCCTCCACCCCGCCCAGGTCCCTGCGGAAGCGGTCCTTGTCCAGCTTCTCATGGGTGGTGCTGTCCCAGAACCGGCAGGTGTCGGGGCTGATCTCGTCGGCCAGGACCAGCTTGCCGTCGGAGGTCTTGCCGAACTCCAGCTTGAAGTCCACCAAGTCCACGTTCACCGCCTTGAAAAAGGCCTTGAGCACGTCATTGACCTTGAAGGCCATGGCCTTGATGGCGGCCAGCTCCTCCTTGGTGCACAGCTTGAGGGCCAGGGCGTGGTAGTCGTTGATCAGCGGGTCGCCCAGCGCGTCGTTCTTATAGGAAGTCTCGAAGGTGGGCTCGTCGAACACGATCCCCTCCTCCACGCCGTAGCGCTTGGCAAAGCTGCCGGCGGAGATGTTGCGGATGATGACCTCCAGGGGCACGATGGAGACCTTTTTCACCACGGTCTCCCGGTCGCTCAGCTCTTCTACAAAGTGGGTGGGCACGCCCTCCTTTTCCAGGATGCCCATCAGGTAGTTGGTGACCCGGTTGTTGATGGCGCCCTTGCCGGCGATCTGGCCCTTTTTCAGGCCGTTGAAGGCGGTGGCGTCGTCCTTGTAGGAGACGATCACCAGATCGGGGTCGTCGGTGGCGTAGACCTTTTTGGCCTTGCCCTCATAGATCTGCTCTTTCTTCTGCACGGTAATATACCTCCCAAAAAGATGGTGTGATTTCAGTGGTTGAATCGCGCTTCCACCGCGGCGTTTTTGGCCAGGACCTTTTCCGTCTCAGCGGCACGGGCGGCGGCGAGCTTGTCCGCCAGCGCCTCGTCCGAGAGGGCCAGCATCTGCACGCAAAGCAGGGCGGCGTTGACAGCTCCGTCTATCCCAACGGTGGCGACCGGGATGCCGGAGGGCATCTGCACCGTGGACAGCAGCGCGTCAACGCCGTCTAAACTTTTGGACTTTAAAGGGATGCCAACGACAGGCAGGATGGTATTGGCGGCGATGGCGCCAGCCAGGTGGGCCGCCATGCCGGCGGCGGCGATGATCGCGCCGAACCCGTTCGCCCGGGCGCTTCGGGCAAAATCCCGCGCCTGGTCCGGCGTGCGGTGCGCGGAAAACACATGCACCTCTATGGGCACATCGAATTCCGCCAGCTTGGCGGCAGCCTTCTCCACGACGGGCAGATCGCTGTCGCTGCCCATGATAATGGCGACTTTCTTCATTGATGCACTCCCTTAAACAAAATACGGACAGCCCTATCCACTCGCAAATAGAACTGCCCAGACGGTCGGCATAAACAATGAAATTGGCTCCCCCGCGTGCCTCGCGTACCGTCAGTTGCCAACTCATGCGTGTTTCATTGTCAAACTTATTATATCAAACCGCAAAACGGAAAGTCAATTCTCGCCCTCCGCCGGGGAAAGACATTTTTCTGCCATATAACTGGTAATTTTTAGCCATTCTGCCCAGTGTGTCCCGACCGGCCTGCCGCCGGGGCCTTTCCTCTGTCCGGGACGGCTCCACGTCCCACTGGATGGGATAGATGCCCATGTCCCGGATGGTGGTGATGACCTCGTCGTCGTATTCCCCATAGGGGCAGCGGAACAGCTTCACGTCCTGGCCCGTGATGGCCTCGATCTTGCCCGCGCACAGGCTCACCTCGTCGATGATCTGCTTCTTGGACAGCTTCGCCATGTGCGGGTGCGTGTCCGAGTGGTCGCCGATCTCCATACCCGCGTCGGCCAGGGCCTGGACGCTCTCCGGGTATTTGTCTGCCCACTGCCCCACCAGGAAGAAGGTGGCCTTCACGCCGTAGGAGTTCAGGATGTCGATGAGCTTCTGGGTGTCCTCGTTGCCCCAGGCGGCGTCGAAGGTCAGGCTGACGGCCTTGTTGTCCCGCTCCACGCAGTAGATGGGCAGCTCCCTTGCGGAGGCGGACACGCCCACGATGGCGGGGCTGTTCACCACCCAAAATATAGCCGCCACCGCAAGCACCAGGGCGGCGGGGCCCAGGGACCTGCGGTGTTTCATAAGTATGCGTTTGATGTTGTTCAAAAACGTTCCCCCCGACTTCGGTTTTGGTACATCCTATGTGGCCGCCTGTCGGTTTATGTACCCGGCGCACGCACCGCGCCGCCGACGGAAAAAGAGAGGCGGCGGAAAGACTTTCCGCCGTCTCATTTCATGTTTCATGCGCGGTAGTACAGTGCCAGCAGCACGCCCGCCAGCGCCAGATAGCCCAGCCCCGTGAAGAGCACGCACCGCACATCCGGCCGGTCTTTCTCCCTCCGGCGCGCCTTGTACTCTTCGTAGGTCAGCCGGCTCTCGAACCGGTCCTTCCGGGGGGAGAATTTGCGCAGCAGCGTATGCATGGCAAAGCCCATGGGGTCGAAGGCCCCCTCCGCGCTCACCAGCGCCAGCGCGCCGAAGCAAGTCAGGAAGATCCCCGCCACGAAAGCGCCGTCGCAGAGCATCCGCAGGGGCGTGGGAGCCTCATAGCTGTTCCACTGGAACGCCGCCACGGCCGCCCCGATCAGAAGCCCCGCCCCGGCGCTGACGAACCATGGGCGATTGCGCCTGAAAAAGCTCATAGGCCGTACTCCGCCTTGTACCGGGCCGCCTCCGCGCTGTTGGCGCTGACAAAGTGTCCGGGGACGATCTCCATGAACTGCGGCCCCTCCTGGGAATAGTCATGGGCGATGGCCGGCTGGTAAACGATGCGCTTGCGGCGCTGCTCATAGTCCGGGTCCGGCAGCGGGATGGCCGACAGCAGGCTCCGGGTGTAGGGGTGCATGGGATGGGCGAACAGCTCGTCGGACCCGGCCAGCTCCACGATCTTGCCAAAATACATCACCGCGATCCGGTCGGAGAAATACTTGACCACCGACAGGTCGTGGGCGATGAACAGAATGGTCAGCCCCATCTCGTGGCGCAGATCGTTGAGCAGGTTGATGACCTGGGCCTGGATGGACACGTCCAGGGCCGACACCGGCTCGTCGGCGATGATGAGCTCGGGCTTCATGACGACGGCCCGGGCGATGCCGATGCGCTGGCGCTGGCCGCCGGAGAACTCATGGGGATACCGGTCCGCGTGTTCCTTCACCAGCCCCACCCGCTCCAGCATCTGGCAGACCTGGTCGTTGATGTACTTCTCGTCCCGGACGCCCTGGATGCGCAGGCCCTCGGCGATGATCTCCCGCACGGTCATGCGGGGGTTCAGGGACGAGACCGGGTCCTGGAAGATCATCTGCATCTTGGTGACGATGTTCTCCCTGGACGCCTCCTTCAAACGCGCGTCCCGCTCCTTTTCCAGGGCATGGCGCGCCTCACCGGACGCCGCGGCCAGCCTGGGCTCATATTCCTCCCGGATCTCCCGCACCCGGCGTTCCCGGTAGAGCTTGACGCAGTCCTTCTGGTCCCGGCGGGCCTCCTTCGCGGCCTGCTTCTGCTCCTGGATAAAGGCGGCCAGGCGCTGCTCCTCGGCCTGGACGGCCTGGGCGTCGCCGGACTTTTTCAGTTCCTCCGTCCGCTGGGCGGAGGCCTTCTTCTCCGCGGCGATGGCGTCGGTGAAGGTCCGGGGACCGGCGCTGATGCGCTGGCCCTTGAAGATCACCTCGCCGCCGGTGATGTTATACAGCTTGATGATGGCCCGGCCGGTGGTGGTCTTGCCGCAGCCGGACTCGCCCACCAGGCCGAACACCTCGCCCGGATAGATGTCAAAGCTGATGTCGTCCACCGCCTTGAAGTCCTTCCGGCCGAAATACTGCTTCAGGTGGCGTACCTGCAGGACGGGCTCACGGTTATCCATTGGCGGCCTCCTCCCTCTCTCTCATGCGCCGGATGCGGTCCGTGACGCTCTTGGGCGGGTCGATCTTGGGCGCCTTGGGGTGCAGCAGCCATGTGGCCGCCCAGTGGGTATCGGAGATCTGGAACATGGGCGGCTCCCGCTCGAAATCCACGGCCAGGGCGTACTCGTTGCGCTCGGCAAAGGCGTCCCCCTTGGGGGGATAGACCATGTTGGGCGGCGTGCCGCCGATGGCCTCCAGCTTCTCCTTGGTGTCCAGGTCCGGCATGGACGCCAGCAGCGCCCAGGTATAGGGGTGGGCCGGGTGATAGAACACATCCCGCGCCGTGCCGTACTCCACGATCTTGCCGGCGTACATCACCGCCACCCGGTCGGCCATGTTGGCCACCACGCCCAGGTCGTGGGTAATAAAGATGACGCTGATATTGCGCTTGCGCTTGACCTCGTTGATCAGCTCCAGGATCTGGGCCTGGATGGTCACGTCCAGCGCGGTGGTGGGCTCGTCGCATATGAGGATCTCCGGATTGGCCGCCACAGCGATGGCAATGACGATCCGCTGGCGCATGCCGCCGGAGAACTCGAAGGGGTACTGTTTGAAGCGCTTGCGTGGCTCCTTGATGCCCACATCCTCCATGATGCTGATGGCCTTGTCGTAGGCCGCCTGCTTGGAGACCTTGTTGGTCATGGTATAGCTCATGCCCCGCAGCGCCTCCACCATCTCCCGGGCCTGGGCGGCATAATCCGCCTCCGGGCCGGCGGCCAGCTCCTGCTCATAGGAAGCGGCCAGCTCCTCCATGGCGGTGACGATGTTCCGGCGGGTCAGGTCCAGATCCACCAGCACGGCGGGGGTCACCTTGCCCACGTCGGACCTGCGGGCCGCGGCGCGCTTGAGCTTCTCGGTCTGCCGCGCCTCGCGGCGCAGCTCCTTGGGGTTGTTGACCACGCCGTCAAAATACCGGCGCAGGTTCTTTTCCATGGTGGTGCCGAAGGTGGTGGCCTTGGTGTTCTGATGCAGGCTCAGCCGGTCGATGGACCGGTCCGTCAGCTCGCTCAGCTCCCTGGCCGCCCGCTCGCAGGCGGCCTTGTCCAGCGTCTCCCGCTGGAAAACCGGCAGCGCCTGCCGGATGGCCGCGGCCGCCTTCTCCTTCAGCGGCAGCGCCTGCTGGGCGCTGTGGCGCAGTGCCGCCGCCAGATCGGCGAGAAAGCCGTCCATGAACTGCTCGTCCAGATAGGGCCGGGCCATGGCGTTCATCCCGTCCGTATCCAGCCCCTGCAGGGCGGCCTTGTCGCCATGCTGGATGGTGTAGCCCAAGGCGAAGAAGTCCGGCTCGGTCCTGCCCAGGGCCGCTTTCAGCTCATTTTGAAGGGCCGTGAGGCAGTCGGTGAGCTCCCGGCCGTCCTTGCCGTCATAGGCATGCTCGGCCTTTTGCAGCCGTTCCAGCGTGTCCGCGAAGGGCTTCTCCCCCTTGGACAGTAGATAGGGGTCGTAGCTCTTTTCGATCTTCTCGTCCAGCTCCCGGAATTGGGGCTGCATGCGCTTTAAGTCGTTTTCATGCACGTCCACCAGCATCTGATCGATGCTCAGCACGGCGGAGTCGGCATAGTCCCTGGCCAGATGGTAGGCGCTCTCCAGGCGGCTGGCCTCCCCGGCCATGGCCCGGAACGTACGCAGCTGCTCCCGCACCCGCTCCGCCGGACAGCCGGCGGCGGACATGGCCTTCTCGATCTGGCCCAGCTTGGCGGTATAGTCCTTCCTGGCGTTTTTCCGGTTGGTGCGGCCGTTGAGGATGGTGGCCTCGGTCATCTGCTTGCCGATGCGCATGATGGGATTCAGGGACGACAGCGGGTCCTGGAAGATCATGGTGATCAGATTGCCGCGGATCTTCTCAAAATCCCGCTCGGTGTATTTGATCAGGTCGTCGCCCCGATAGATGATCTCGCCGCCCTCCACGATGCTGTTGCCGGCCAGGATGCCCAGGATGGCCTTGGCGGTGACGGACTTGCCGGAACCGGACTCGCCCACGATGCACAGGGTCTCCCCCTTCTCCAGATCGAAGCTGATGTCCCGGACGGCCTTGACAGTGCCCTCGTTGACCTTGAAGGAGATGCGCAGATTCTTTACTTCCAGCGTTTTACTCATGGCTCACTCCTCCACGCCCCGCAGCGACGGGTTGAACGCGTCGCGCAGACCGTTGCCGAAAATGTTGAAGCAGATGAGAAGGATCGAGATGAACACCGCCGGGAAGAAAACGCAGTGGGGATAGGTGGACAGGGCCGCCTGGCCGTTGTTGAGCATGGTGCCCACGCTGGTCACGGTGCTGGACTGGAGGTTCACGATGCCCAGATAGGTCATGTTGGCCTCGGTGAAGATGACGCCGGGGATGCTCAGCACGGAGGTGGTGACGATGAAGCCCGCGGCGTTGGGCAGGATGTGGCGGAAGATGATCCGCCGGTCCTTGGCGCCCAGGGTCCGGGCCGCCAGCACGTATTCCTGGCCCTTGAAGCGGTAGAACTGGGCGCGGACCGTGGACGACTCCCCGATCCAGTCGAAGAAGATGAACGCGAAGAACAGCGTCACGATCACGCCCACCTTTTTCGCCAGATAGATCTGGAACAGGCTCATGAACACCACCGTGGGCACCTCCCACAGGATGTCCTTGATCCGCTCGAAGATCAGATCGAACCAGCCGCCGTAATAGCCCTCCAGCGCGCCCACCACGATGCCGATGCCCAGGGAGATGGAGGACACCAGCACGCTCAGCACCAGGCTCAGCCGGGCGCCCAGCGCCAGCCGGGCAAAGATGTCGTAGCCATAGGAGTCCGCGCCGAACAGGAACGACGCCTCGTGGCCGTGCTGATACTTATACCACTCGGAATACAGCACCCGGCACTGGACCTGGGCGCCGTTCATCTTAGAGATGGTATACAGCGCTTCGCCGTTCTCGTCCCGCAAGAAGATGTCCTGGAGCTGGCCGTTCTCGTCCCGCTGGGCCACGCCCTTGGCGTTGGTCAGATACCAGCCGTTGGCGTTGCCCTTGTTGACCTGGTATTTCACCTGGCTGTCGTCGATGACGGGATAGAACAGCTGCACGCCCTGCTCCTGCTCATAGGCGCGGGCCGCCTCATACTCCTTGCTGGTGAGCAGCACCGTGGCGTAGCCCACCTTGGCGTAGGAGTCGATGGTGAGGTCATAAAGCGTGTTCTTCCGCCCGGCGTCCACCACCTGCTCATAGGGCTCGGACGCCTCCACGATTGCCCCGGGGATGGCACTGTAATAGTCATAGGTCTGCTGGTTGGCGGTGACGCTGGAGCAGCCGTCCCAGAACCCCAGGCCCAGCCTGACGCACAGCCCGTTCCTGGGAAGGGCATAGCTGTAGTAGTTGTCATATTGGGTCCCGCCATAGGGGGACACGATGGGGCCCACCGCGGCATAGATGGCCAGGATCAGGATCACAAAGGCGCACACCACGCTGCCCCGGTTGCGGGCAAAGCGGCTCATGGCGTCCCGGAAATAGCCCACGGGCTTGGTGTCCAGCTTCTTGTCGTGGACGCTCCCCTCCCGCCGGACCACGGCAAAGCACGACTCGTCCATGTCCATATAGGGGGCAAACTGTTCCGGTTTATAGCTCATTGGTCTTGCCTCCTCCCATACGGATGCGGGGGTCAATGAAGCCGTAGCTGAGGTCGAACAGCAGTCCCGCCACCAGGCCCACGGCCACATAGAACATGCTGATGGTCATGAACACGGCGTAGTCCCGGCTGGTGATGGACAAAAGATACGTCTTGCCGATGCCGGGGATGGCGAAGATCTGCTCGATGATCATGGAGCCGGAGATGACATAGATCACGTCCGCCATGAACGACGGCAGCAGCGGCACCATGGAGTTGCGCAGGGCGTGGCGCACCGTGGCCTGCCGGTAGGTCAAGCCCTTGGTCCGGGCCATGAGCATATAGTCCGTGGTCAGCGTCTCGGTCAGCTCCGCCCGCACCAGGCGCATGTCGCCGGCGATGGTGCCGAAGCTCAGCGCCATGATGGGCATGATCGCGCTGCGCAGCATGGACCAGGAGAAAAAGTCGTTGCCGGTGTTGAGCACCAGCGGGAACAGGTTCAGCTTGAAGCCCACGAAGTATTGCAGCAAAAACGCGTACACGAACGCCGGCACGGAGATGAAGAACATGATGAACACGTTGATCGCCTGGTCCTGCCACTTGTTCTTGAAGATGGCCGCCAGGATGCCGAAGATCAGCCCCAGCGGCGTGGAGATCACGATGGACACCACGTTCACGTACACCGTATAGGGCAGCTTCTCCGCCAGATACTCCGTCACGTCCTGCAAAAAGGTGCCGATGGTGGTGCAGAAGCCCCAGTCCCACTCGGTGAACACCTTTTTCAGGAAGATGCCGTATTGGACCATGATGGGCTCGTCGTAGCCCCAGGCCTTGCGCATATCCCGCACGGCCTGGTCAAAGCCGCCCTGGACCGCGTGGATCTGGTTGGGCAGCAGCCGGATGAGCACGAACAGCATGGTCATGATGATAAAGCCGCTGATGACCATCATCACGCAGCGCTTGAGGATGTATTTTCCCATGGGTCGCTCTCTTCCCTTCTTTCCGTATCCCGCTCAGCGGGGGAATATTTTGACACGGCAGGCGGCGGCAGTTGCCTGCCTCCGCCTGCCGGTCCGATGCGGGATTGGGATCAATAGGTCAGATTGTTGTTCTGGGAGGCGCAGTAATCGGCCCACTCGGCGTCATCCATGGTGAAGGTCATATAGGCCGTGCCGCCGAAGCCCACCAGGGAGTTGATGTACTCTTCGGAGCCCAGGACCACGCGCTGGGAATACATGGCGGCGGAGGCATCGTAGAACAGCACCACCTGGCCGTACCACTCCAGCACGCCCTTCTCGATGCCAGCCAGGATCTGGTTGCGGGTATCCAGGTCCGCCACGGCGTACTCGCCCATGCACAGCTCCACGTACCAGTCGTAGGCGCTCATGGTGATGTCCTCGCCGTTCACGTTGATGGTGATCTGATGGGTGGTCCCGTCATAGCCGTAGACCAGGTTGTAGGCGGGATCGGTGTAGCACTGCATCATAGAGTAGGGGTCCATGTCCGCGCCGCCCCAGCTGGTGCAGGCCATGTCGGCCAGGCCGTTCTCGCAGCTGGTGTACACATCCTCAACCACCACCAGGTTCACGGTCACCTTGCCCTCCAGGGAGGTGCCCACGGTGGCGTCATTGATGGCGGCCTGGATGAAGTTGGTCCAGTCCTGATAGAGCTTGGTGTCCTCCCAGCAGTGGAAGTCCAGCTCCACCGTCTGGTCCTCGCTCAGGATGCCCTGCTCGATGGCCTCGTCATAGGCGGCCTGGAACAGCTCCGCCGCGGCCTCCTTGTCATAACCGGTGATCTGGCTCTCGTCCTCCACGCCGTACAGCTCGCACAGCGCCTGCTTGGCATACTCGCTGTCGCGGTAGAGCTCGCCGGTGTCGGGGTCGCAGATGTAGCAGTAGTTCAGCAGGCCGTAGCCCGGCTCGGACACGGCCATGATCTGGGCGAAGCCCACCCGGTCCATGGACAGGGAGATGGCGTGCCGGAAGTCCTGCAGCTGCAGGATGGAGTGGTTGACAGTGTCGGTGTCCTCGGTGGCGAGCATCTCCGGATCGGTGTTGAAGCTCAGCACCCAGGTATAGTCCAGAGGCGCGTAGTAGGTGTATTCGCTGCTGCCGTAGGTCTCCATGTCCTCGTTGCGCAGGCCCACATAGTCGCTGTTGCCCTGCAGGAACAGGTTCAGACGGGTGGCCGGGTCGTCCACGAACTCAATGTCGATGCCCGTGGTCTGATAGAGGCCCTCGAACCGGGGATCGCTGTAGCCGAACCAGTTCTCGTTGCGCTCAAGCACGATGTGCTTGTCGGCCTGATACACGGTCAGCTTGTAGGGGCCGCAGGAGATCCACTTGTCCACGCTGGTGCCGTAGGTGCTCTTGACGATATCGCCGGTGTCCTCCTTCAGCGCCTCGTACATGGGCTCATAGATAGGAGTGATGCCCAGGCTGTAGCAGGCGTAGAACTCGGTGGTGGGGTTGGCCAGGATCAGGGTGATGGAGTAGTCGTCGTTCTTCACGATGCCCACCTGGTCGAAGTCGATGGCCTCCACATCCTCCAGAGTGAAGCAGAACTCGATCCAGTTCTCGGGCACGTCGCCGCCCACCTGGCACAGATCCACCAGGTCGTTATACAGCGCCTCGTCCACCAGGATGTCCACGCCGTGTTCATACTTCTCCATGAAGTCGGTGCCGTCGGACAGGATGAAGTAGTCGGCATAGCCGTCGGCCACGGCCTGCTCCATGCTCTCGCCCCACCAGTAGCAGGACTCGGCGGTGTTGATGTAGACCTCGCCGGCCTCCTCGAAGGAGACGTAGCCCACGGTCTCGTTGGCGTCCATGTGCATCAGGCCGCCGCCGTTATAGTACTGCTTGGCGTTGGCCAGGCCCGCGGTGCCCTCATAGAACTGGGAGGCGCGGTAGTTCTTCATCTCGGGGTTCAGGAACTGCTGGACGGAGTAGAGGTAAGTATCCGCGTTGATGGGCTCACCGTTCTCCCAGCACATATCCGGGTTCAGATCGATCTTCCAGGCGTATCCCTCGGTGGCGTCGGCGGGCACGCCGTAGGTCTCGTTGCCGGCATAATCCGCGGTCACGTCCACGGGCATCGCGGAGGCGGCCACCGGCCAGATGTCGTAGCCGTCCTTGGTCTCGTTCATCATGAACTCATAGAAGGCGGAGCTGGTATAGCCCTGGATGTCCGCCTCGGTGGAGTTCTCCCAGTCGGTGGGCGACCAGGTGTTGATGCCGCCGGTGGACCACTTCTCATGGAAGGTGTAGGTGGGCTCCGCAGGCTCAGGCGTGGGTTCTGCCGTTGCCTCGGGCGTGGGCGTGGGCTCGGGTTCCTTGGACTGACCGCAGCCAGCCAGCAGGCCCAGCATCATGGCTGCCGCCAGCAGCAGAGCCAAAAGCTTCTTTCCGTTCATCATTCATTCCTCCTAGTTTATCTGCGCGACGCGCTGCGCCGTAAGATTACGTGCCTTTGCCGTTTGGAAAAGCCCATCGCTTGTATCCCGATACAAGCGCAAATGGGGCGCCCCATTTGCGGTTTCGCATTTTTATGTAGTAAAATGCTAGCGTCGTAAATTTCGTCAAATATACCACGAAACTCGCTCGCACGCAAGCGTTCGCCGGAAAAATCTACATTTTACCCACGCCCGCCCCTCTGCCGGGCGTGTTCTTTGATAAAAATGGCAATGCGTTCCAAAAAGCGGGAGGCCGCCGGCCTCCCGCTTTGGATCATGTCCCCATATCTTCCCTCTCCGCGGCCGTCTCACAGTACAGGCACCGGCAGACGCCGTCCTCCGTGCGGCGGAACGCCTGCGGCAGCTCCTGCTCCGTCTGGCAGATGCACCGCCTGTTGCGGCAGCGGTAGCCGCTCATCACCAGGTCCGGCTCCAGCCCGGCGGGAGCGGCGGGCGTTTTGGCCTCCTCCAGCAGCTTCAGAATGAGGGCCATGCGCATGTACTTGCCGTTCAGGGCCTGGCGGAAATAGGCCGCCCGCGGGTCGGCGTCCACCGCCACGCTGATCTCGTTGACCCGGGGCAGCGGGTGCAGCACGGCCATGTTCTTTTTGGCCGCGGCCATCTTTTCCGGCGTGAGCACATAGCTGTCCTTCAGCCGCTCATACTGCTCCGGGTCGGCGAACCGCTCCCGCTGGATGCGGGTCATGTAGAGGATGTCCAATCCTGGGATGGCCCCGTCCAGATCGGCGGTCTCGAAGTAAGGGATGCCCTGCTTGCCCATGGACTGCAGCACATAGTCGGGCATGCGCAGCTCCTGCGGGGAGATGAGCACGAACTGGGTCCCCTCGTAGCGGCTCATGGCCCCCACCAGGGAGTGGACCGTGCGGCCGTATTTGAGGTCGCCGCAAAGGCCGATGGTCAGATGGTCGAACCGGCCCATCTCCCGCCGGATGGTGAGCAGGTCCGCCAGGGTCTGGGTGGGATGGCAGTGGCCGCCGTCGCCGGCGTTGATGACCGGCACGGCGGCGTTGCGCGCCGCCACATACGCCGCCCCGTCCCGGGGATGGCGCATGGCGATGATGTCGGCGTAGCAGCTGACGATCCTGGCCGTGTCCGCCACGCTCTCGCCCTTGGCGGCGGAGGAGCTGGCCGCCTCGGAAAAGCCCAGCACATGGCCGCCCAGCTCGTACATGGCCGCCTCGAAGCTGAGCCGGGTCCGGGTGGAGGGCTCGAAAAAGAGGGTCGCCAGCTTTTTCCCCTCGCAGGCGTGGGCATACTTCTCCGGGTGGGCGATGATGTCCAGGGCCGTGTCCGTCAGCGCGTCCAGTTCCTGCACGCTCAGGTCCAGGATGTCGATGAGGCTCCTCATGCCTTGGCCTCCATCCAGCTCTCGTCGGACGGGTCGTTCCGGAAAGCAATCAGCCGCGCCACGTCGGCGGGCTTGATATACCCCCCCTCCGCCGCCACACGGGCGATCTCGTCAAAATCCGTCAGGGAGACG
This sequence comes from uncultured Oscillospiraceae bacterium, assembly GCA_947624065.1. Classification (GTDB taxonomy): domain Bacteria; phylum Bacillota; class Clostridia; order Oscillospirales; family Oscillospiraceae; genus CAJOIG01. Next base: position 101,301 of record CANQIO010000001.1, read on the forward strand.
TTCTTCACATTGGCCGCCGCCAGCCGCTCCAGGCCCTTTTTCATGCCGTAGGTGAAGATGCTCACGATGCCCAGCACGTCCGCGCCGGCCTCCCGGAGCACGTCCACCACCTCCAGCACGCTGCCGCCGGTGGAGATCAGGTCCTCCACCACGACCACCTTCTGGCCCGGCTCCAGGGCCCCCTCGATCTGGTTTTTCCGGCCGTGGTCCTTGGCCCCGGAGCGCACGTAGCCCATGGGCAGGCCCATGATGTGGCCGGTGATGGCCGCGTGGGCGATACCGGCGGTGGACGTGCCCATCAGCACCTCCGCGTCGGGATAGTTCTCCCGCACCAGCCGGGCCAGGCCGTTCTCCACGTCCGTGCGCACCCCAGGCGCGGTCAGGGTCAGGCGGTTGTCGCAGTATACCGGGCTCTTGATGCCGCTGGCCCAGGTGAAGGGCTCCTCCGGGCGGAAGAACACCGCCTTGATCGACAGCAGGTCCCTGGCAATGAGAGTTTTCAGTTCCATACGCAGCTCCTTAATCCACAAATTCCGCAATGCACCGCTCATAGGCCGCCACCGGGTCGGCGGCCGCCGTGATGGGCCGGCCCACCACGATATAGTCCGAGCCCGCTTTCTTCGCCTCGGCGGGGGTCATGACCCGCTTCTGGTCGCCCCTGTCCCCGTCGGCAAAGCGCACGCCCGGCGTGACGGTGAGAAAGCCCGCGCCGCAGCGCGCGTGGACCTTCCCCGCCTCCAGCGGCGAGCACACCACGCCGTCCAGCCCAGCGTTTTTGGCCGTCTCGGCGTAATGGAGCACCACCTGGTCTATGGGCTCATGGATGAGCAGGTCCCGCTCCATGCTCTGCTGGTCGGTGGAGGTGAGCTGGGTCACCGCGATGAGCAGCGGCCGGGTGCCGTCGGGGCGCGTGATGCCCTCCAGCGCCGCCTCCATCATGGCGGTGGTCCCCGCCGCGTGCAGGTTCACGATGTCCACGTCCAGGCCCGACAGCACCGCCATGGCCTTTTTCACCGTGTTGGGGATGTCGTGCAGCTTCAGGTCCAGGAAGATCCTGTGTCCCCGCGCCTTGATCTGGCGCACGATCTGGGGCCCCTCGGCGTAATAGAGCTCCATCCCGATCTTTACGAAGGGCTTTTTCTCCCCCGTAAACCGATCCAAAAAACCGTATACGGCCTCTGCGCTCGCAAAGTCGCAGGCCACGATCACATCCTTACCCATGGGCCCCTCCTATGATATCTCTCAGATTTTCGATGCCATATCTCGCCATCGCCCCCGGCAGGGCGGCGATGATGTCCCGGCAGGCATAGGGATCGACGAGATTGGCCGCGCCCACCTCCACGGCCGTGGCGCCGGCCAGCATCATCTCGATCACGTCCTCCGCCGAGCTGACGCCGCCCATGCCCACGATGGGGACGGACACCGCCTCATAGACCTGGTAGACCATCCGCACCGCCACCGGGAACACCGCCGGGCCGGACAGCCCGCCGGTGCCGTTGGCCAGCAGCGGCCGCTTCCTTTTCAGATCGATGCGCATGCCCAGCAGGGTGTTGATGAGGCTGATGCCGTCGGCCCCCGCGTCCTCGCAGGCGCGGGCGATGGACGCGATGTCCGTCACGTTGGGCGTCAGCTTCACGATCACCGGCTTATGGGTCACCGCCTTCACCGCCCGGACCACGCTGGCCGCGGCGGCCGGGTCCGTGCCGAAGCTCATGCCGCCCCCATGGACGTTGGGACAGCTGATGTTGACCTCCAGCCAGCCCACCTGGGGCTGCTCGTCCAGCCTGGCACAGGTGTAGGCGTAGTCCTCCAGGGAAAAGCCGCTGACGTTGGCCATCACCGGCTTGTGGAACACCTTCGCCAGCCTGGGCAGTTCCTCGGCGATGACCGCCTCCACGCCGGGATTCTGCAGGCCCACGGCGTTGAGCATGCCCGCGCCGCACTCGGCGATGCGCGGCTGGGGGTTGCCGAAGCGGGGCGCCCTGGTGGTGCCCTTGAAGGAGAAGGTCCCCAGGCAGTTGATGTCGTAGTATTCGGCGAATTCGCAGCCGTAGCCGAAGGTGCCGGAGGCGGGGATCACGGGGTTATCCAGCTCCACGCCGCACAGCGTCACGCTCAGCGCGTCCATACGATCTCCCCCTTCCGGAACACGGGCCCGTCCCTGCACACCCGCTTGGGACCGTTTACGGTCTCGCGGGTGCATCCCACGCATGCGCCGAACCCGCAGCCCATCCGGGCCTCAAAGCTGAGCTGGCCGTCACCGGACGCCTTCTCACAGACCGCCCGGAGCATGGGCTCGGGGCCGCAGGCATAATAAAAGCTGTATCCCGGCCTCAGCGCATCAGTCACGAAGCCGGGCACGCCATAGCTGCCGTCCGCCGTGGCCACGGTCACGTCGCAGCCCAGGGCGCGGAACTCGTCCTCATAAAAGACATCGTCCCCGGTATTGAAGCCCAGCACGGCGGAGACGCGCTTTCCCTCCGCCCGCAGCACCCTTGCCAGCCAGTAGAGGGGCGCTGTGCCGATGCCGCCGCCCAGCAGCAGGGGCCTGTCCCCGGCCAGCGCCGTGTCAAAGCCATTGCCCAGACCCGTGAGCACATCCAGCCTCTCCCCCGGTCCCATGGCCGCCATGGCCTCCGTGCCATGGCCGACGACCTTATAGACGAGCGTGAGCGCTCCCGGCTCCCCGTCGCACACGGAGATGGGCCGGCGCAGATAATGCCCCGGCAGGGCGATGTTCACGAACTGCCCCGGCGCGGTGACGGCCGACGTGTCCCCCGCCAGGCGCATCCGGTAGACCCCGGCGGCCAGCGGGCTGTTTTCCGCGATCTCGAAAATGACCTTCTTCATCTCACGCGTCGATGGTGGAGATGGTCAGCGTGGTCTCCTCCAGCACGTCCAGCAGCACCTCCACCGTATCCAGGCTGGTGAAGATGGACACGTTGTTCTCCGTGGCCAGCTGGCGGATCTTCACGCCGTCGTTGACGCCGGTCTCGCTGCCGATGTCCCGGGTGTTGATGACGTAGGCCAGGTGCCCCTGGCGGATGGCGTCGGGGATCTCCTCGCTGCCGTCGCTGATCTTGTGCAGCACATGAGTGCGGATGCCGTTCTCCTTGAGGAAATTGGCGGTGCCGGGGGTGGCCTCGATGTTGAAGCCCAGATTATAGAACCGGCGGATCAGGGGCAGGGCCTCCTGGCGGTCCTTGCGGGCGATGGTGACGAACACCGTGCCGTAATTGAGCAGCCGCATGCCGCCGGCCTGCAGGGCCTTATAGAGGGCGCGGTTGAGCTTGTTGTCGTAGCCGATGGCCTCACCGGTGGACTTCATCTCCGGGGACAGGTAGGCGTCCATGCCCTTGAGCTTGTTGAAGGAGAACACCGGCACCTTCACGTAATAGCGCTGCTTCTCCTCCGGATAGAGGTCGAAGATGCCCTGCTCCTTCAGGCTCCGGCCCAGGATGACCTCCGTGGCGATGTCGGCCAGGGAGTACCCGGTGGCCTTGGAGAGGAACGGCACCGTCCGGCTGGACCGGGGGTTCACCTCGATGATGTACACGTCGTCGTTCCTGTCCACGATGAACTGGATGTTATAGAGCCCCACGATGCCGATACCCAGGCCCAGCTTTTTCGCGTACTGGAGGATGACGCCCTTGACCCGGTCGGAGATGGAGAAGGTGGGATAGATGCTGATGGAGTCGCCGGAGTGGATGCCGGTGCGCTCCACCAGCTCCATGATGCCCGGCACGAACACGTCCCGGCCGTCGCAGATGGCGTCCACCTCCACCTCTTTGCCCAGGATGTACTTGTCCACCAGCACCGGCTTGTCTGCGTCGATCTCCACGGCGGTCTTGAGGTAATGGCGCAGCTGCTCCTCGTTGGCCACGATCTGCATGGCCCGGCCGCCCAGCACGAAGGACGGCCGTACCAGCACGGGATAGCCGATCTCGGCGGCGGCCTTCACCCCCGACTCGATGTCCGTGACGGCCTGGCCGGCGGGCTGGGGGATGCCCAGATCCCGGAGGACCTTTTCAAAAGCGTCCCGGTTCTCAGCCCGCTCGATGGCCTCGCAGTCCGTGCCGATGATCTGCACGCCCCGCTCCATCAGCGGCTGGGCCAGGTTGATGGCCGTCTGGCCGCCCAGGGAGGCAATGACGCCCTCCGGCTTTTCGAAGTCGATGATGGCCATGGCGTCCTCCGGCGTCAGGGGCTCGAAGTAGAGCTTGTCGGCGGTGGTGTAGTCGGTGGAGACGGTCTCCGGGTTGTTGTTGATGATGATGGCCTCATAACCGGCCTTTTTGATGGTCTGCACGGCGTGGACGGTGGAATAGTCGAACTCTACCCCCTGGCCGATGCGGATGGGGCCCGCCCCCAGCACCACGATCTTCTTTTTCTCCGTCAGGCGGGAGTCGTTCTTCCCGCTGTAGGAGGAATAGAGGTAGGCGATATACTTGCCGGTGTGCAGGGTGTCCACCATGCGGAACACCGGCGTGATGCCCCGGCTGCGGCGCTTTTCATAGACCTCCACCTCCGTCAGGTTCCAGAGGGAGGCGATAGTTTTGTCGGAAAAGCCCATGACCTTGGCGTCCCGAAGGGTCTGCACATCGTTGATGTTGGCCGCCAGCCGCCGCTCCATGTTCACGATCTTTTTCAGCGACTGAAGGAACAGCTCCGTGATCATGGTGGCCTTGTGGAGCGCGTCGATGCTCACGCCCCGGCGGATCAGCTCCGTCACGGCGAAAATGCCATCGTCCCGGAACTGGCGGATGTAGTCCAGCAGCTCCCCGTCGGTCATGCCGTCGAACTTGGCCATGCGGAAGTGGCACACGCCGATCTCCAGGGAGCGGACGGACTTGAGCATGCACTCCTCCAGGGTGGAGCCGATGCCCATGACCTCGCCGGTGGCCTTCATCTGGGTGCCCAGGGTATTGGGCGCGTCGGCGAATTTATCGAAGGGGAACCGGGGGAATTTGGCCACGATGTAGTCCAGGCTGGGTTCGATGGCGGCGGTGCCGCCGGCCACGGGGATCTCCTCCAGGGCCATGCCCATGGCGATCTTGGCGGTGACGCGGGCGATAGGATAGCCGCTGGCCTTACTGGCCAGGGCCGAGGAACGGCTGACCCGGGGGTTGACCTCGATGAGGAAATACTCGCTGGAGGTGGGGTTCAGCGCGAACTGGACGTTGCAGCCGCCCTCGATCTTCAGCTCCCGGATGATCTTGATGGCGCTGTCGTTGAGCATCTTCAGGTCATGCTCGTTCAATGACAGGATGGGCGCCACCACGATGGAGTCGCCGGTATGCACGCCCACCGGGTCCACGTTCTCCATGCCGCAGATGGTGATGGTGTGGTCGTTGGAGTCCCGCATGACCTCGAACTCGATCTCCTTGTAGCCCTTCACGCTCTTCTCCACCAGCACCTGATGCACCGGGGAGAGCTTGAAGGCGTTCAGACCGATCTCCACCAGCTCCTCCTCGTTGTTGGCAAAGCCGCCGCCGGTGCCGCCCAGAGTGAACGCCGGCCGCAGCACCACCGGATAGCCGATGTCCAGGGCGGCCTTTTTCGCCTCCTCGATGGAGTAGGTGATCTCCGAGGGGATGACGGGCTCGCCGATGGCCTGGCACATCTCTTTAAAGAGCTCCCGGTCCTCCGCCCGCTCGATGCTCTCGCTGGGGGTGCCCAGCAGCTGCACCCGGCATTCCCGCAGGATGCCCTTTTTCTCCAGCTGCATGGCCAGGTTCAGGCCCGTCTGTCCGCCGATGCCGGGGATGATGGCGTCCGGCCGCTCGTAGCGCAGGATCTTGGCCACATATTCCAGGGTCAGCGGCTCCATGTAGACCTTGTCCGCGATGGCGGTGTCGGTCATGATGGTGGCGGGATTGGAGTTGCACAGGATGACCTCGTACCCCTCCTCCTTCAGCGCCAGGCACGCCTGGGTGCCGGCGTAGTCGAATTCCGCCGCCTGGCCGATGACGATGGGGCCGGAGCCGATGATGAGCACTTTTTTGATGTCCGTTCTCTTTGCCATGTTTGCCTCCAGAGTCGTTCTATCGTGAATACTGTTCGTTTTGATAAACCGTCTGTCCGTTCCGGACGGCCGCCACGCAGGCGCCATAGACCTCCATGCCCGCGAAGGGCGTGGCCCTTCCCTTGGAGAGGAAGTCCGCCGGGTCCACAGTATAGGGCCGGTCCAGCTCCCAGACCGCGTATTCCTCCCCCGCCGGGATGCCGAACCGCCGCCGGGGCGCGTCTGCCAGCAGCGCGACGAGCTTCTCCAGGGGCAGGATGCCCGGCCGCACCAGCTTCGTATACAGCACCGGGAACGCGGTCTCCAGCCCCACGATCCCCATGGCGCTCTTTTCCAGGCCCCGAGACTTCTCCTCCGCGCTGTGGGGCGCGTGGTCGGTGGCGATCATGTCCACGGTCCCGTCCAGCAGCCCCCCGATCAGCGCTTCCCGGTCCTCTTTCGAACGCAGGGGCGGGTTCATCTTGAACCGGCCGTCCTCCTGCAGGTCGCCCTCGTCCAGCACGAGATAGTGGGGCCCGGTCTCGCATGTCACGTCCACACCCTTGGCCTTGGCGGCGCGGATGAGGGCCACGCTCTCCTTCGTGGAGATGTGGCACACGTGGTAGGCGCAGCCGGTCTCCTTCGCCAGGCGCAGGTCCCTTTCGATCTGCCGCCACTCGCTCTCGGAGCTGATGCCCCGGTGGCCGTGGGCGGCGGCGTAGGTCCCGGCGTGGATGTATCCGCCATGCAAAAGACTGTTGTCCTCGCAGTGGGCGGCGATGATCTTTCCCAGGCTTTTGGCCTTTTCCATGGCCGCGCGCATCATGCTCTCGGACTGCACGCCCCGGCCGTCGTCGGAGAAGGCGATCACATCCGGCGCCATGGCCTCCATATCCGCCAGGCGCTCGCCCTTCTCCCCCATCGTGATGGCTCCATAGGGATAGACGGCGACGGCCGCGTCCCGGTCGATGACGGCCCGCTCCGCCGCCAGGGTCACGGCGCTGTCCGGCACCGGGTCCAGGTTGGGCATGGCGCACACGGCGGTATAGCCCCCGCGGGCCGCCGCGGCGGAGCCGGCGGCGATGGTCTCTTTATAAGAAAAGCCCGGCTCACGAAAATGCACATGCACATCGCAAAAACCGGGCAAAACGACATATCTGCCATCGGGGAAAGCGGGAACGGCCCCCATGGGGGGATAGAAACGGGAATAGTGCTCCGGGTCGAACAAAACGGCCTTTGCCAGCTTCTGCACAGCGCGTTCCCCCTCTCGGCAACATAAGCGCGTCCCGTCAGCCGGAGCGCTATTTTCAGCATTTTACCACGCCGGTGTCCGCTTGTCAACGAATCACAGACAGGCCGTCCCCACAAAAAACGGGACCGGCCGAGGCCGGTCCCTATCTATTTTTGCCATTTACTGCAGGGGCTCCACGCTGTCCAGTCCCTGGCAGGCGTCCAGTACGGTCTGTCCGCCGATGACGCACACATGGCCGGCCGCGCATACCTGCTCGATGGTGTCCGCGACGGCCGTCAGCTGTTCCGGCGTGGTCCGGAGGATCTCCCGGCGCTGCCGGTCCAGGTCCTCCTGGCCCTGTCCGTTCAGCCAGAGGCTCGCCGCCCGGCTGCCCTCCATCCAGGGAGACAGCACCGGCTCCGTGGAGGCGATGGTGCTGACGATATACTTGCCGATATCGCCGCCGGCGCACACATCCCGCAGCGCCTGGCCGGACCGGGCGAAGGTATCCAGGGTCTTGGCCGGGCTGGGGTCCCGGAAGCTGGTGAAGCCCACGTCCCCCATGGGCCGCACGGAGAGCGCCACGCCGTAAGCGCCGCCCTTCACGCGCACCTCGCTCCAGAGGTAGTCGAAGGTCAGCAGCTGCCCGGCCACCAGGGCCGCGCCGGAGAAGGCCGTGCCCAGGCTGTTGAGGTTGGCGGCCTCGGCGGCGAAGCCGATCTCCGCCGGGATGAGGAAGCCCTCCTTCTTGGCCGGCAGGGGCGCGTACGCCGCCGCCGGGCCCATGGGCGCGCTGCCCAGCACTGCCATCACATCCCGCACAAAGCCGTCGTCCCCCTGTCCGGTGAGGCTCACGGTGAGCCGCTGCCGGGTGAAGAGCTTGGCGCACAGCGCGCCCAGCTCCTGGCACAGGGCCTTGCCGGACCGGTCGAAGTCCTTTTCCGCCGCCTGGAGCATGCGCAGCATGCTGATGCCCTGGACCGCCTCGCCCACGGCGCCCCTGGCGGAGCACTGGGCGGACACGCGCATGGCGCCGTAGCTGTTGCCCCGCATGACGATCGTCTGCTCCAGCTCGATGCGCTCCTGGCGCAGGATGTTGTAGATATAGGCGGTGTCGTCGAACCGGGAACGGTTGAGGATCTCGTCCAGCAGCCGGACGGCGTCCTGCTTCCGGTCGGAGAGCATGGAGAGGTTCACCGCGAGGTACGGCGTGGCCTTTGCCAGCTCATCCGGCGCGGCGCACACGTTCATCGACGCGGAGAACCGGCCCAGCGAGCCCTCCAGCTGGCTGTGCAGCTCCAGCACGGAATAGTGCTCCGTGGCCACCTGGCTCAGCAGCTTTGCCAGCAGCTTCGCCTTCTGCAGCTCCGCCGTCGGCAGATCTGCCAGGGAGAAATACAGGTCCAGATAGGTGATGCCGTCGGTCTCCACGGGCTGGTGCAGCACCGTCACGCCATCCAGTTCCTCTACATTCTGGACAAGGCGCACCCCCTTCTCCGGGATGTCGCTGACCGAGAGGACCGGCAGGCAGGCCAGCGCCTCCGGCGTGTCCGGCGCCTCCTGCCGGGCGCGCAGAGCCGCGAACTGGGCCAGTACGGCGTCGATGCGCTCCTTGTCCCAGCCGGCCTTCACCGCCGCCAAACGCTCCGCCTCCGCCTGGCGCTTTTCCGCGCCCAGGGTCTTGGAGGGCAGCATGCACACCCGCGCCGTATGGGGGTTGTCCAGCAGCGTCTGGCGCAAAAAGCCCTCGAACCAGCTGGCGTCGATCTTCGCCCGCAGGGAGGCGAACATCGCGTCAAAACGGAAGTTCTCCGCCGGGTCGCCGCCATAGAGCCAGGTGGTCATGGCGTTGATGGCGTACACCAGCCCCCGGGGCATGGTGCCGAAATCCTTCTCCCGGGTGACGAACTCCAGGCGGTTGAGGATGCTGTGCAGCCGCTCATGGTCCAGGCCGTTGTCCGCCAGGTCCGCCAAGGTCTTTTCCACCGTGGCCCAGATGCGGTCCTTGTCGGCGGGGGCGGCGTTGCGGATCACCAGCATGGCGTACAGCTGCTCGATGCCGTCCACGCCCTCGAAGGACACGTCCTCGCACAGCTCCTCGTCCAGCAGCGCCTTGGTCAGCGGCGCCTCGTTGGAGCCGCACAGGGTGCTGGTCAGCACGGAGAAAGCCATGCTCTTCTCCAGCTCGGAGAACTGCCCGAACACCCATCCGGCGGCCAGGATGGCCTTGTTGGCCGCGTCCTCCTCCGGGCCGATCTCATAGCAGCAGGTGCTCTCCGCCGGGTGCACCGGCGCCTGCAGGGGGATGTCCGCGTCCGGATCGATGCGCTCATAGTCCGCCAAAAAGCCGTCGATCTTCCCCAGGACGGTGTCCAGATCCATCTGGCCGTCCAGGAAGATATAGGAGTTGGAGGGGTGATAGAACCGGGCGTGGCTGGCCAGGTAATTTTCATAGGTCAGCTCCGGGATGTGGTCCGGATGACCGCCGGACTCATAGCCGTAGCAGTTGTCCGGGAACAGCAGCCGCCCCAGCTCCCCGGACAGCACCGAATCCGGCGAGGCGAACACGCCCTTCATCTCATTGTAGACCACGCCGTTGCAGCGCAGCTCCCCCTCGGGGCTGTCCAGCTCATAGTGCCAGCCCTCCTGCAGGAAGCTGTGGGGATCGGAGATGCTCAGCGGGTGCAGCACCGCGTCCATATACACGTCGATCAGGTTCAAAAAGTCCTGGTCGTTGCGGCTGGACACGGGATACATGGTCTTGTCCGGGAAGGTCATGGCGTTGAGGAAGGTGGCCATGGAGCTCTTGAGCAGCTCCACGAAGGGCTCCTTCACCGGATATTTCTCCGAGCCGTTCAGCACCGAGTGCTCCAGAATATGGAACACGCCGGTGTCATCCTGGGGGATGGTCTTGAAGGTGATGGCAAAGGTCTTGTTATCGTCCGGCCGGTCCAGCCAGATGAGCTGCGCGCCGGTCTTGGCGTGCTCCATCCGCCACATGGTGGCCCCGATCTCCGGCAGCGCCTGAGGATACAGGACCTGGAACCCGCGGATCATATCTCTTTTTTGCATGTTGCGTCCTTTCCGGCGGTATGGGCCGCTGCCCCGCCAATGTGTTCTTGTGCGCCGGCAGCGCCGGGCACAATGGGTGTTTCCTCCGTATTTTACCATGTCGTGCGGTTCCGGCGTCAGCCGGGAGCGCGACTGGTATTTTGAGGTACAATAGCGGCTTTTCCGCTATTGTACCACATTTTCACTTGGATGCAACAGCTTTTCGCGCGATCCCGCCAAGCTCTCAGAACTGCGCGTAGATAGACTCCTGCGCCGCGATGTCCAGCGAGCAGAACAGCACCACCACCAGCACATAGTAGAGCGCCCAGCGATAGGGCCACTTCAGGCCCGCCAGCTTCTCCTGTACGTCGATGTTCCTGTATTTCAGATAGTCCACGACGAGTACGGCCAGAAAGCTCAGCCCCATCACGGCCAGGCCGCCGGTCCCGCCCAGGGCGCTGAAATCGATCGCGCTCCGGATGCTGAAGAGGACCCCGGAGCCCAGCTGGACATGCAAGCTGTCCCCCAGCCGCATCAGGGCGTCCGGCAGGGACACTGCCCGGAAAAACAGCATGCCGAACATCCACAGCGTCAGTGTCCGCAGCGACTGGAACGCGTGCCACCACCCGCTCTCCTCCCGGATATGCAGCCCTGTTTTCATCTTTTCAAACACCGGCTCCAGCAGCTGCCCCGCTACGATCACGAACCAGAACCACCAGCCCTCGCCGATAATGTATTTCCAGCTGTTCCCGTGCCACAGCCCCATGCAGGACCATAGCACCAGCATCGCCGCATAGGAGGGGATCTTCTTCCCTTTCTTCCTGCCAAATCTCCGTCTGCTGGCCGCTCCCAGCCGGATGAACGGGCCGGACTTCAGCAGGGGATTCATGATATAGTCCCGAAGCCATGTGCCCAGGGTGATGTGCCACCGGCGCCAGAATTCCTGGATGTTCCGGGAGAAAAACGGCGCGCGGAAATTCTCCGGCAGGGTGATCCCGAAGCAGCCAGACACCCCCAGCGCGATGTCCATCATGCCGGAAAAATCCGTATACAGCTGCACAAGATACACCGCCGTGGCGACCCACACGCAGATCCCCCGGCTGGTTTCCGGCGCGGCCCACAGCCCTTCCGCAATCACCGCCGCCCGGTTGGCTATGGCCAGCTTCTTGAAGAGCCCCCAGGCGATGCGGATAAGCCCCGCCCGGAGCATGTTGCGTTAAATCCGAACCGAACGCTTCTTCGATCTCTTTCAGCGTGATGGTCTCCGTCCCATCGTGGTAGTTGAAGGTGAATACCAGCTTATCGTCAAAAACGTAGACCGAGTTGATGAACGTATCGATAATGCCCTTTTGATAGGCCGGGTCATCGGCGTTGCCGAATTTGAATCGGCTGATCCAGCTGACGATCTGTTCTTTCTTGTATGTGGGCCTTCGCATCTGCGCTTGCAGGATGGCGATTTTCAAATCGTCCCGCTGCGCCTCTAGCCTGTCCAGCCGCTCCTTGGTGGACGAGGTGAGCACTCCCGCCTGTATCGCGTCGAGCATATTTTCTATGCCCTTTTCACACTCCTGAAGCTGATGCCGCAGTGCCGGCAGGGTCGCGTCCTCCTGCTCCTGCAGCTTCACGATAGACTCCGCGATGCGTTCGATCTCCTGATCTTGCAGCACCCGCTTCACCGTACAGAGCACGACAGCCCGCTCTATCCACTGTTTCTTGATTGCCTTACGTTTGCATCCCAAATGACGCTTCGCGCCGCCGCATTTGTAGTAATAATGCTTGACGCCCTTCGTGCCGCTGGTGCCACTCTCGCCCACCATTAGCCGCCCGCAGGTCCCGCAGAACAGCTTCGTAGTCAGCAAATACTCATCCGCCGCCTTCGCCTTGGCAGGAGCTTTCCTGTTCTTCTCCAGCCGCTCCTGCACCCGCGCAAAGGTCTCCTCGTCAATGATCGCCGGAACGCCATTGGGCACGACCACGCCGCCGTAGCGGTACTCACCTATGTACTTCCGGTTTTTCAGCATGATGCTCACCGTGGCACACCGGAACGGCCTTCCCTGGGTCGTCGTCAGTCCCCGGTCGTTGAGCGACTGTGCGATGTCCGTGATCGTCTCGCCGTCGGCGTAGCGGGTGAATATCTCCCTGACGATCGGCGCGGTCAGCGGGTCGATCACAAAGGAGCCGTCCGCGTCTACGGTATAGCCCAGCGCCCGCCAGCCGCCGTTATTCTTGCACTTCAGAGCGTTCTCCTTCTGGCCCCGGTGGATCTTTTCTGACAGTTCCGCCGAGTAATACTCCGCGTAGCCCTCCAACATGGATTCGAGAATGATACCCTCCGGCCCCTCGGATATATTCTCCTTGGCGGACAGCACCTTGACCCCGTTCTTTTTCAGAATGTGCTTGTAGTGGGCACTGTCATAGCGGTCACGGGAAAATCGATCCAGCTTCCACACCAGCACCACGTCGAACAGGCCCTTTTCACTGTCCCGGATCATTCGCTGGAAATCGGGACGGTCGGCGGTGCGAGCGGACAAGGCCCGGTCGATATAGCTGCACAGGACCGTGATCCCGTTGCGCTCGGCATACTCATTGCATTCGCGTATCTGTCCCTCTATGCTCTCTTCCCGCTGATTGTCCGACGAGTACCGGGCATAGATCACTGCTTTCATTGGTTCTCACCGCCTTCTGGCACTTAAAGCAATGCTTCATTAGTATTACATTAATCAATTCGCAATTTAGTTATCCGCTTAGGATTACTCTCGTTATTGTCAAACCACATTGGCCACAGGGAATGGAGGCAATGGTAAATTAGATATTAACAACTCTTGCCCGCGGGTGCGCTTCTTTGATGCACAAGTGTAATCTAAGAAAAAAGGTTGGTAACTGGCACCAGCTTTACTATATATACCACAGATAAAGGGAGCATCATCATAGCTGATAATCCAATCGAGATGATGGACATTTCTGACATATTCTGCTAATTCAAGATGGTCACTTGTCTTATAATAATGACGATAAATCTGTGGCCCTTTTTCATAGTAGGGCGGGTCAAAATAAGCAAAACAACTTTCCCGCATAAAACGAGCATCTTGAGATTTCATAAATCGTATAGCATCGTTACAGTACACTTCTACAGCATCCTTATAGGCGGACATTTGTGAAATCACATCTATGATTTTTTTCTTATTAAACCGACAATCGATACTGTATTTTGACTTCTGACTAATACCTCCAATTGGATTAGCGTTCAATATCCCAGAAAAATTGGTACGGTTAAAAAACAGACCGGCATATGCTAAATCGAGCAAGTCTGCTTGATCTAATGTAACCATCTCTCGGAAAGGCAAATACTGCTTCCATGTATCAATAGTTACATCCGTATTCTCTATTCTATTACACAAATCATTAGTATGCTGGAACACGCATTCCCAGAACGCATATAATAAAATATCTTTTTCGCACAAAACTAACTTCTGAATATGCTCACGCTGTAATAAGGCAAGTCCAACTGCAGCGCTTCCTGCGTATGGCTCAAAAAAGGTACAACCATAAAGATGATTTGCTTCCAAAAGTGCATCTATGTACCCTGCTAACAATCTCTTTGCGCCCGGATAACGGAGTGGGTTAATCAATTCTGGCATAGCATGATCCCTCCATTACTCAATTAGGTTTATGATTCCTTGAATCAGAGTAAACATGCCGCCAGCAGCAATACCCTCTAAAGATTCCGCCGTGACATTGATATTGCCCGGATAGTGTATGTTTGCATTGAGAAATCTGCGATCACGAGCTGCTATAACGCGATCATAAGCAAGTATTAGATCTTGCTCTGGAAAGATAACTGGTTTGTTCGCTGCTTCCCCTACAAAGCCTTCCATGGCACTAAGGGTAGGCAAACCGCCTCGCAAACTCTGCATATAGGCTCCCCAAAGATTTGTTTGTTTGAGTCGTAACCGTAATAATTGCTCATATACGGTTCTTAATACCATACCCGTGGCAATTGGAAAAACACAATATGCCTTTTGCCGCCGACAATTTTCTGTGGATAGTTTATATAATTCGTTTACTGCATGTATTGCTCCCTGATGTTCTGGATCAGCAGGATTTAATTTGCCGTGCCAATTCAATATCTCAAAAAACGAGCGAGGCGGAGGACCCCCAGGTCGGGGGCCTCCAGTAAGAGGCATTTCAGTATTAGCTTCCCCGTTCTCTCTGTGCGTACGCTCTTGTTCACCGCCAGCAGGTGCCTCTTCTTGTGGGAAGGCATTATTACCATCGACATCTACATTGTTATCGCCAGCATCATTTTCCTCTACAAGGCCAACATCCACGAACGCTTGAAGAAGTGGTCGGATTTCAGGAATATCTGACAATACGTTTCGCGTGGTAACCGCTTCCTGAACAACCGCTTTTTCAAACACCAATATAGCAATTTGTTCAAATAGCACATTGTTTATTTGGGAAATAGTATTGAATGACTCGTCATATGATAAACTGAAAAAAGTTTTAGGGCTCACTTTTTCGCCGGTTGGTCCTATAAATTTGGCTTTAAACATGCGCCAAAACGGATCAGTCTTTAAATCAACAATCCTATGTTCAAAGGTTGGATTAGCTTCCTTATATTTTTCATATACATGATAGAAAAGTGTATAGTCCCGAATATCTTCCCTTATCTCACTTTCTTTTACGCTAGTTATTCTGGATAGATCACGAACACTCTGTCCGTTTCCAGCATTATAATTGGATGCAAAAAACTGTTTCTTTGCAAGAGGCTTCCACTCTTTAACACCTTCGATGTGTCGTCTGGACATCAGCGCGAGAGCTGCCTCACGACTGGGTAGCACATCAACTTCAATTTGAACACAATTTGCCATTACCATTTCCGATGCATGCGGAATGCGGTGCTTAAAGCTATCTGGTACTAGGTCGCGTGAGAGCAACAACTGAGGAGCACATGTCCTTCGATTACCTTCTATAACAACATAATGCCCATCTTCTTGTAGGGCAACTATTCGTTCCCCCGGCAAAAGACTACCATATTCATTTATTGAGACAGCAAGCTTGCATACATCTTCATAAGTTAATAAGTATTCTCTGATATCAGCCTGTTCACGATCTGCTAGAATAATAAAACGCGGGTTTTGCACATCAAGAACCAAGTCTAGCGGTGATACAACGGCAGTCACAACACAACCCCCTAACATTTGAATTGAATATACGCACATTGAATATACCACATTTCGTCAAAGAGAGGAAGCTCCTTTGTATCCAATTACTTCCGCACGAGTGTCTTTCTGCAGACCACGTTGATGGAAGTGTGACAATTCAATGTATTCTGCGCTCCTTTATAACCTTGAAGATAAAAAGTCATGTGAGAGTGCACATTTTGTTGATCCATTCCCACTACCATTATATCTGCTTTCCGGCTCTGCACTTCCAAATGGCCATAGGATGCTCTGCAATACGCGTAAGAATGTCACCGTCTGTAAAGATCTCTTGAGGGCGATATTGCCTCGCTCGGAAAGAATCCAGAAAGGTCTTCTCTTCTTTACTCAACACAAGCAACTGCTCCAGATAAACAATACATTCTTTTTGCGCATCGGCCACATCAAAGAAAGCCCCGTTCCGCAACACGGGCAACAGATCAGTTTTGATCTGGTTTTGGGTTATCGAGGTGATAGAGTCAAATGTAAAGGCAGTGGGAGTTTCCTCAGACCCTATGGCACTGTAAAAGACTATACACTTTCGGAGCCTCTCCTGCTCACTTTCATCGAACAGCCCAAAACGCAGCATATTGGAAAGGTCGAAGAGATCCCGCGGCGCTGCCCGATTTAGGAGCGCCACGATCTTTGACGCAAAAATCTCCATCGGTTCTACACTTAAAACAGTCAGAGCCTGTTCCAGCCACGGCAG
Source organism: uncultured Oscillospiraceae bacterium (assembly GCA_947624065.1). Taxonomy (GTDB): domain Bacteria; phylum Bacillota; class Clostridia; order Oscillospirales; family Oscillospiraceae; genus CAJOIG01. Next base: position 117,497 of record CANQIO010000001.1, read on the forward strand.
TTTGACCGCTCTGCGCCTTGGTTCCAGCACATGGCAGCGGAGCATATAGTTGATCTCGATCTTCAGATTGTCCCGCACGCCCCCGGCGTTTTGA
>CANQIO010000002.1 GCA_947624065.1 uncultured Oscillospiraceae bacterium
ATGGGAATCGAACCCACGTCCCCAGCTTGGAAGGCTGGTGCACTAGCCGTTGTGCTACGCCCGCAAGCTAGGAAATTTTATCATCTCAGGCACGAAATGTCAAGAGCCGCGCAAGGCAAAACTCACTTTTTTTCTGCCGCTGCCGGTCCCGCCGCCACCGGGCGGGGGTCCTCATGCCGGATCAGGTGGATGACGCCGGTGTCGTCCAGGTTTTTGATGATGGCGCAGGCGATGGGCAGCCCCAGCAGACCGATGGGGCCGAAGAGCTTGGTGCCCACCAGCATGGCGATCAGCGTCACCAGCGGGTGCAGCCCCACCTGGTGGCCCACCACACGGGGCTCCATGAACTGGCGGATGATGGTGATGACCACATACAGCGCCACCAGGCCCAGGCCCTTGGCGATGTTGCCGCCCAGCAGGCTGATGACAGACCAGGGCATGAGCACGAAGCCCGCGCCCACCACGGGGAAGATGTCGAACACGGCGATCAGCAGCGCCAGAAGCGGCGCCTGCTCCTGCTTGAGCAGCAGCAGTCCCACCAGCAGCTCGCAGAAGGTGATGGCCATGATGATGCCGTAGCTCTTGCCGTATTTGACCACCACCGTGACGAAGGTGTCCTTGGCCTTCACCGCCACATGGCGGGGCCGCTCCGGCAGCTGCCGCAGCAGGAAGGCGGTCATGCGGTGGAAATCCGCCGTCATGAACACCGTGGCGATCACGCAGATCAGCGCGGAGACCAGCAGGCTGGGCACCTTGGTGACCCACCCGGAGACCAGCGACACAGCGCGCATGGAGAAGTTGGTGATGGCGTTTCCGATGGAGGAAATGATGTTGGGGATGGCGTTGGACACCGCCTCATACGCCTCCGGGCCGATCCGCTCGGAGAACTCCGTGGCCCACCGCATGGCCGCCTGGAGGGAGGGCTCGATCGTATCCCGGTAGAGCTGCGGCAGCCATACCACCAGGTCCTGGATCCAGCTGACCACGCTCACCAGCAGCACTGCCAGCAGCCCGCTCAATATCATAAAAAACAGCAGCAAACACAGCAGCACCGCAAAGGACCGCCGCATATGGCACTTCACCGTCATCCAGCGGATGATGGGCGTCAGCATCCAGGAGAAAATGAACGCCAGGAAGAAAGGCCAGACCAGTCCCAGCACATAGCGCACCAGCAGGAATATGATCCCCACCACGATGGCGCAGTAAACGGCGTTGATGATGAATCTCCGACGGTGTTCGATATCGTTCGTGGCGGCTCCCTCCCTTCTTGGCGGATGGCCGGAGCATACCCCCGGGCGGTAAAGAAACGGGACAGTAAAACGGTAAAGATACCCTTTTCAGAATAACACCGGCCGGGAGCAATGTCAATTGCGGGAAAGATTAAATTCCGCCGGCGGCCGCGCGTCAGCCCAGCGCCCGGACCAGCATGCCCCACCATTCCAGCAGCCGGAACCGGATCACATAGCCCGGTCCGTCCCGGTCCGCCGCCGCCGTATCCTCCCCCTCCAGAGGCTGGAAGGCATCCTCCGCCGGCCCGGCCAGCGCCTCGGTGCACAGCGGCGGGAACACCACGCACCACCAATTGCGCCCCTCCCCGGCCCCCAGGATCACCCGCAGAGAGACATACTGTCCCGCCGGCAGCGCGAAGGAACCATAGTCCCGGGTGGGGTAATACTCCGTGCCCAGCCGGACCTCCACGTCCCCCAGCGCCTCCAGGTCGGGGATATGCTCAAGAATTATGTTAACTGCATCCTCCCGGCTCCCGCAGCCCTCCAGCGCCGGGGCCAGCACTGCCAGGACCCGGTCCCGCATCTGCAGCTTGGCGGCCTGGTCGGCGTCGGAGTCGGAGTTGGCCACCACGTGCAGCCGCACTAGTCCCCCGGCGAGCGCCTCCTGGGCCGTCTGCGCCCAGGCGCCCGTGAAAAACAGCGCGCACAGCGCCAGCAGCAGTGCGGCCTCCCAGGGCCGCAGCTTTTGTTTGTACATAAAAGCATCACCGACCATATTTTGGTCGGTGACGGTGATTTTTAAACTTTTTTACTGCGCGTAGGGCCGCGTCAGGAAACACTCCGCATAGCGGGCGGAGAGGGACTCCTGGGCGCCGCGGGCGGCGGCCTCATCGGCGAACAGACCGAACACGGCGCTGCCGCTGCCGGTCATGACCGCGCCCAGGGCGCCCCGGTCGGTGAGCTCGCCCTTGATGGCGGCGATCTCGTTTTGCCGGCGGCCCAGCACGTCCTCGAACACGTTGAACATCCGCCGGGCCACCCCGGCAGTGTCGCCGCTCTCCAGAGCCGCCAGGATGCCGGCCGTATCGGGCCGCAGACGGCTGCGGCGGCTGTCGATCTTGCCGAACAGCTCCGGCGTGGACACGGAGAAGGCGGGCTTGCAGATCACGACGGCGCAGTCGGGCAGAGGCGGCAGGGCCGTGAGCCTATCGCCCCGCCCCTCCGCCAGGGCGGTGCCCTCCATCACGCAGAAGGGCACGTCGCTGCCCACCTTGGCGCCCAGGTCCATCAGCTCCCCCACGGTCCGGCGGCCGCCGGTGAGCTCGTTCAGGGCCCGGAGCACGGCGGCCGCGTCGGCGGAGCCGCCTCCCATCCCGGCGCAGACCGGGATGCGCTTCGTGACCCGGATGTCCGCCCCCAGGCCGGTGTCCTCCAGGAAAAGCTGCGCCGCCTTTACCGCCAGGTTGTGCCCGTCGGCGGGCAGATAGCTCTGGCCGGGGTCGATGGAGAAGCGGCCGTCGGCGGTGAGCTCCACCTGGATGTCGTCGCCGAATCGGACCGTCTGCATCACCATGCGCATATCATGGTAGCCGTCCCGGCCCCGGCCCAGCACGTCCAGGGAGAGATTCAGCTTTGCGTGCGCTCTTACGATCATTTCTCAAACAGCATGTCCAGCAGGGCCGTGCCCGCCGGGACGAACACGCCGGCGGCCAGGCCGTTTTTCTCCGTATAGCTGCGGCCGGAGCAGGTCCGCTCCCGGCTGTCATAGAGTAGGAAGGGCACCGGGGAGCCGTCGTGGGCCCGGTTGGAGGTGAGGGTCTTGTGGTCGGACAGGATCAGGATGCGGAAGTCCTCCCCCGTGGAGCGCAGGTACTCCACGATGGGGGCCGTCTCCCGGCTGTCCAGCCAGGCGATGGACTGGAGCTTGCCCGGCGTGTCGCCGTTGTGGGTGCACTCGTCGGGCGCCTCGATATGCAGCGCGGCAAAGTCGCACCGGGAGAGGATCTCGATGGTCTTTTGGCATTTGCCGTCCCAGTTGGTGTCGATCTCGCCGGTGACGCCGGGCACCAGCGGCGCGGGCAGGCCGCTCAGCCGGGCGATGCCCCGCACCAGAGGCACGGCGGACACCACCTCGCCGGTGTGGCCGTATTTGGCGGCGAAGTCCGGCAGGATGGCGGCGGTGCCCTCGGCCCAGAACCAGATGCCGTTGGCCGGCAGCTTTCCCGCCGCCCGGCGGGCCTCGTTCAGGGGATGGCGGTCCAAAAACCGGAAGGCGGCCTCCTGGAGCCGGCCCAGCTTCTCCGCCGCGGCACAGCCGCTGGGCGCCAGGGGCCCGATGACCTCGCCCAGATGGTCATGGGGCGGGATCAGCCGGATGCCGTCGATGTCCGCGTGGTGCATGACGGCAAAGTGGCGGAAGGAGGAGCCGGGATTGATCTCGATGTCATATTCCCTGGCCAGAGCGGCAAACTCCGGGCTCTGCCACAGCTCCGTGACGAGCTTATCGGAGGTCTCGCCGTCGATGGAGCCGGCGCTGTGGGAGAGGATGCGGCGCTGGCTGTAGGGCGTGTCGGCGTCCTCCAGCGCGACCATATTGCACCGGCAGGCCATGTCCCCGTCGGCCAGTTGGATACCCTGGGCGGCCGCCTCCAGCGGGCCCCGGCCGTGATAGTACTTGAGGGGGTCTGCCCCGAAGATGGACATGATGGCCGTGGCGCTGCCCGGCTCAAACTGCTTCGGGCAGTTCACCGTGCTGCCCAGCAGGCCCCGCCGGCTGAGATCGTCGATGACCGGTTTGTCGGCCACCTCCAAGGGGGTCTTGTCGTCCAGGGCGGGCACGGGATCGTCCGCCATGCCGTCGCCGATGATGAGAAGGTATTTCATTGCCGCTCGCTCCTCCTGCGTTTTTCGGTATTGTAGCACGTTTCGCCCCGCCGGGCAAGGGAAAAACCGGGCGCTGCCGCCCGGTTTTGTTTCCTGTCCGACATGGGGGTCAGACCTGCTCCACGGTCTCTTTTTCCCCGGCGTCCTTCCGCTTGCGGGATGGCTTCTCCGGCAGCAGGCCGTTGTGATACATGGCCTCGATCTTGGCCTCCTTGGTGATCTCCCAGTAGATCATGGCCGCGACCAGGCCCCGCAGGAGGATGATGGCGAAGATGGAGACCAGCTCCGTCGTCTCCGTGGCGATCACCGTGCGTAGCACCTCGCCGCCCATCTTGAAGGCCAGGGCCAGCAAAATGCCCTGGGAGATGGTGGTACGCACATCCGACGACTTCTTCAGCCACTTGATCATGCTGATGATGGCAGTCACCAGCAGCACCGAGGTCCCAAAAAATTCCAGGATCAGGATGCCCCACTCCACCAGGTAGCGGAACAGCGTCTCCGCATGCTCGAGCATCACGTTCATACAGGCCCCCTCCCTACGGATATAATAAATATCTATTGATTAATATACCGTATGATTGTGCATTCTGTCAATAGTTTACCAGTATTTGTCTCCGGATAACAGCAGTTTTGCCAGTGCGGCCGCCCGGTTGTAGTACCAGTCGAAGACCCGGTCCCGGGGCTCCTCCGGGTGAAGCAGGGCGTCCTCGATGAACTCGACGTACCCATTCAGCGCCGCCAGGCGGATATCCAGCAGATACTGCTCCCAGGCGGGCTTTTGAGAAAGTTTTATGTAAACTTGTTCGAGCAATTCCCGTTTCTGCGCCTCCGTCATGGAGAAGGGGAAGGGGGAATAGGTGCCGGGGTCACCGCCATGGGCGATGAGCCGGGCGATGTCCAGCGCGTACGGCATCACGCCGCCGAAGGCCCAGTCTGTCAGAATGACCCGGCCCTGGGAGAACAGGCAGTTGCAGGGCAGCATGTCCCCGCTGCACAGCGTCCGGGGACAGGTGCGCTGCCGGTCCAAAAACAGCTCGTAGGCGGCGGCCAGAACGGGCTCGTCCGCCAGACTCTCCGCCCGGCGCTGGACCCGCTCCATGTACCGGTCGAAGCGCTCCGTCTCCGGCGCGCCCCAGAAACGGTCCATCACCGACGCAAGGGCGTCCGCGCAGGGGCCGGTCATCTCATCGGTAAAGCAGCGCAGGTCCGGACCGGGGACATACTCCAGCAAAAGCCAGACCCGGCCGTCCCAGGTACCGTTTCCATAGCTGCGGGGGACGGGCAGGCCGGGGGCGGAGAGGTACCGCTCATAGAGCCGGACCTCTTCGCTGTCCGAGGCCTTCAGGACATAGGCCCTGTCCCCGGCGGCGAGCCGATAGACGTTGTATCGGTTCAAAACGCCCTCTCCGTCGTCGCAGAACTGCTCCACCGAAACGGGGCCCGGGTCCTCGCCCAGGATGCCGGACAGCAGGTCCCGGAAAGGGATCGGCAGATCCGCCGCCGGCTCCAGATACCGGCCCAGGCCCCGGCAGTCCAAAAACGCCTGGGCGGCGGTGAGGACCCGTTTGTCATCCGGATAGGTGAGGGCGGCCAGGGCCGCGTCGAAAGGCAGCCACTGGATGGCGGCCACTTCCTCGGGCTGGGCGGCGGTGTCCGCGCTCCTGGCGCGGGCCAGGAAGAAGATGACCTCCTTCATGACGCCCGGCTGGGGGCTGTACTCGATCCGCTCCCGGAAGCCCTCCAGAAAATCTACGGCCAAGGCGGTCTCCTCCCGGATCTCCCGGACGGCGGTGTCATGCTCCGTCTCGCCGGCCTCCACGTGGCCCTTGCACAGGGATGTGTGGCCCTTTTGCATGCGCTCCACCAGCCACAGCGTCTCCCGCTCCCGGGCGATGTAGATCGCCGCGCCGCAGCTTTTTTCCCAGACCATCGGTACACCTCCTGTTTTATGGTAACTATAATATGTAAACTATATTATGTTAATCTAACGCTTTTCGCATATAGATCAGGCTGCGCACGGTGCCGTCGCTCTGGCGGATGCCGTTCGGCAGCTCGCCCCAGGGCTGAAAGCCCATCTTCTCATAGAGGGCCCTGCCCCGCTGGTTGCCCTCGATGTAATCCAGCTCCAGCTGGGTCACGCCCCGCTCTTTCGCCGCGGCAAACAGCTCTTCGAACATGGCGGTGCCGATGCCCCGGCCCCAGTATTTTTCCCGCAGGGCTATGGCCAAGCTGGCCCGGTGTCGGTCCTTGGCGTTGGGCTTGAAGGAGATCTGGCAGTTGCCCGCGATCTGGCCGTCCATCTGGCAGGCGATCATCAGCTGGTCGGGAGAGGCGAGGCTGTTCCCGATCCAGGCCAACTCCTCCTCCACAGTCGGCAGAGGGTCCATAGGGCCGGACAGCAGAAAATCGGTCTCGGCCCGGGCAGCGCCGAAAAAGTCCAGAAAGGCGGCCGCGTCCTCCGGCTCGGGAGAGCGGAACAGGGCAGTAGAACCGTCTTTGAGTATCACCGTTTTTGCTTCGTATTTCATACCAACAGCCTCGCAGAGTTTGCGCCCGCAGGTGCAAATGAAATAGGATCATTTTTTCCGACGACACGTGCGTCGGAAAAAATACTTCTCAGCCCGCAAACGTGCGAAAGGTCCGGCTCTGAAGAGCCGGACCTTTTGTGCGCTGCAGCGGGCTGCAGCCTTTTCATTTGAAAGGCCCTGCCTTTCAAATGACTTACTTGAGCTCGACCTTCGCGCCCACGTCCTCCAGGCGCTTCTTCAGCTCCTCGGCCTCTTCCTTGGAGACCTGCTCCTTGATGACGGCGGGGATGCCCTCCACCTTCGCCTTGGCCTCGGCCAGGCCCAGGTTGGTGATGGCGCGGACTTCCTTGATGACCTTGATCTTCTCAGCGCCGAAGTCGGTCATGACCACGTCGAACTCGGTCTTCTCTTCCACGGCGGGGCCGGCAGCGGCGGCAGCGGGAGCGGCCACGGCAGCAGCGGCGGAAACGCCGAACACGTCCTCGATCTCGTGCACGAGCTCAGCCAGCTCCAGCACGGACATAGCCTTGATCTCGTCGATCAGAGCGGTAACTTTTTCGCTAGCCATTTTTGTAATTCTCCTTCAAATAAAATATCAGATGTCAGATGGTTGGTCGGATCACTCCGCGGCGGGAGCTTCCTCGGCGGACGCGGGAGCGCCGCCCTTCTGCTCGACGACCTGTCCCAGGACGACGGCCAGGGACGTGATGGGCGCCAGCATGGTGCCAAGGACCTTGGAGTACAGCGCGTCGCGGCTGGGCATGGGGGCCAGCTCCGCCACCTCGGCGTCGTTGAGGACCTTGCCGTTCACGAACACGCCCTTGATGGTGAACAGGTCGCCCATCTTATTGGCGAACTCGGTGAGCTCGTGCAGGGGGACCAGGGGATCGGAAGCGCTGGTGGCCAGGCTGGTGGTGCCGTTCAGGTGGTCGTCCAGACCGGACAGGCCCACCTTATCCAGAGCCAGACGGGTCAGGGTGTTCTTCACCACGGAGTACTCCACGTTCTTCTCGCGCAGATCGCGGCGCAGCTCGGTATCCTGGGCCACGTTGATGCCCTTGTAATCCACCAGGACGCCGCCCTCAGCCTCCTTCAGCCGCTGAGCCAGAGTCTCGACGATGGCCTGCTTTTCGGTCAAAATCGCTTTGCTGGGCATAGGTTTCGTTTCACCTCCTAAAAAAGAAAATGTCCTTGTCCAAAGAGACAACGACACATAAAATCATCATGATCCTATTGACGTCCTCGGCGGGACTTACACCCAGAGGGGCTGCCTGCTGTCTTTGAACGGCAATTATCTTACCAGACGTTCCCGTCCCTGTCAAGGTTTTTTTGCGTCAACGGCGCGGTCCGATCGTTTTTTTCTGGACGCGGGAACTTTTCGCGCCCCGGCGCGTCATATGGGCAGCACACACGAAAGGAGCTTTGCCATGAAACGGCTGATGAGCATTTTTCTGGCCCTGGCCCTGGCACTGGGGCTGTGCGGGAGCGCCCTTGCGGAGGGCGGCGAGATCGAAGAGCCTCCCCGGCCCGCGATCGACACCGGCATGATGGACCTGGACGATACGGTCAGCTTCCCCGTCCCTGAGGGGACGCTGGAGGAACGGCTGGCCCGGGTGACAGCGCTGGTGAAAGACACCCTGGCCGTGGACGACGGCTATACGGACTTCTCCGGCGACTGGTCCGACGGCCCCGCGGGGCGGTGGGACCTCTATTGGTCCGACGAGGCCCGGCAGCTGAACGTGGAGACAGACGGCTCCGGGAAGGTGCTGAACGTCTATCTCTGGACCGACAGCGGCCGCGTCGACCGGTTCCGGGGCTTCGACCCGCTGTTCCCGTCCATGGGGCGGGACGAGGCGCTGGCCCTGGCGGAGGACTGGTGCCAGCGGCTGTTCGCCGGCGAAGAATCCGGCCGGATCGACGGCGTGCGGGCGGTGCTGGGCACGGACGGCTACTGGGCCGTGGAGGGGACCGTGCTGAAAAACGGCCTGCCCTCCCCCATCCGCTTCACCATGGACCTGCGCGCGGACGGCCTCGCCAGCTTCGACCGGAGCGACAGCTACCGGCCCTATGTGGGCGCGCTGCCCCCGGCGGAGGCCGCGGCGGATATCGGAGCCGCGGAGGATAGCCTGCGCGGGGCACTGGAGCTGGAGCTCTATTACGTCTCCGACGGAGAGGGCGGCGCTCAGCTTCAGTATGTGCCCTGCGGGCCTGACACCGTGGTGGACGCGGCCACCGGCGAGGCGGTGGATATGCAGGCGCTGTACGCCTCCTTCGACGGGACCTATGACCGGGGCAATACCGCCACCATGGACGCCGCTGCGGCCGGGGCGGAGGGAGCCGGCGGCCTGACGGCGGTGGAGCTGGCGTCCATCGCCAGCTATGAGGCCGTCATGGATCAGCAGGCGCTGGACGAGGCCCTGCGGAAAATAGCGGCTCTGGGCCTGGAGGGCTTCGAGCAGGACCGCTGCTCCTATGCCCGGGATACGCAGACCGGCGCGGTGACCGCCACGGTGCGCTATACGGCCCAGATGGCGGAGGACCGGCTGTTCGGCTACAGCGCCGACCAGTTCGCCGCGGCGCAGCAGGACGGCTGGGACCTGACGGTGTATAAGACCGTGACGCTGGACGCCGAAACCGGCGCGCTGCGGAGCGTGAGCACCCGCTATCCTCTGTGGGAGCGGCCGGAGGAAGAGCCTCTGTCGGCGGAGGACCGGATCGCTGCGGCGGCAGATTTCCTGGCCCTGGCCGCGCCGGAGATGGCGGACCAGGCGGCGCTGTGTACGCTCAGCGGCTATGACACTGAGGATGACCTGACCTTCGCCCGTGTCCACGAGGGCTTCTTCTACCCGGAGAACTATCTGCTGGTATCGGTGAACGGTGCTACTGGCACGGTGGACCGGTTCCGGTACGAATGGGACGAGGACGCGGCCTTCGGCCCGGCGGAGGACATCGTGACGGCAGACGAGGCCCTGGCCGCCTACGGGGACGCGCTGACGGTGACCCTGGGCTACAGCGCCTGGCCGGTGGGCGTGGACCGGGAGGAATACGCCGTGTACGCCGACTGGTGGGGCTACTCCTATGTGGAGGAGCTGCGGCTGACCTATTATTATGAGGGTCTGGACGATGTCTCCGGCGTGGACGCCCTCACCGGACAGCCGGTGCTGGCGGAGCGGTCCGACGGGACCTATGTGTACGACGACCTGGCCGGCGCGCCCCAGGCGGACATGATCGCGGCCCTGGGCCTGGCGGGCGTGGGGTATCCCGGCGGCAAATTCCTGCCGGAGCAGACGCTGACGGAGCGGGACGCGGTGCATCTGCTGCTCAGCGCCGCCGGCGTCCGGACCGACGGGCTGGAGGACGAGGCCCTCTATGAGCGGGCCGCGCAGCTGGGCCTGGCGCCGGAGGGCGCATGGGACCCGGATGCGGCGGTGACACGGATGGACTTTTTGCGCCTGATGATCGGCGCGTCCCGGTATGGGGACGGGGCCAGGCTGGCAGGCATATGGGAGACGGGCTTTTCCGACGTGGACGCCATCGACGAGGGCTTCGCCGCCGTGGCCAGGGCCCTGGGGCTGGCGGAGGGAGACGCCCTTCATCCGGCCGGGACGCTGACCCGCGCCGACGCCGCGGCGCTCCTGGGCCGGTTCATGGACCGCTGAGAAAGCGCGGTCAGCCGCCGGCTTTACAAAACGGCGCCCGCGGGATTATAATGGATATCGCGGCGCTTCGCCGCACGATCCGTCATTTTCTTCCGGAAGGAGCGGTGCGCCGTGTTCAGGAGCATTTTCAACGCGGAAAACGGGCTGTTCAAGCCCTTCGGCTGGTTCGTGGACGTGGTGACCCTCAGCCTGATGTGGCTGGTCTCCAGTCTGGTCATCCTGCCCTTCGGCGGTGCCACCGCCGCCCTGTACGACGCCGCCGCCCGGGGGATACGGGCCGGCGAGCTGGCCCCCTGGAGCCGGTTCGTCCGCTCGCTGAAGGAGAATTTCGTCCCCGGCATCCTGGCGGGCGTCATCGTGCTGGCGGCGTGCTATGGGCTGTACCGGCTCCACGGGGTGGTGTACGGCCTCGCCGACACGGGGGATCGGAGATGGGGCATGGTCTATGTCGCCTTCTGGGTGATGCTGGCGCTGGCCAACGGGCTGCTGACCTGGGTGCTGCCGCTGCTGTCCCGGTTCGAGTTCAAGCTGGGCGGACTGCTCTCCACCGCCCTAGCCCTGGGGATGACCCACCCGTTCTCCACCCTGGCCCTGGGAATCTTCACCACCGGCTGCCTGGTGGTCGGCGGGATGCTGCTGTGGACGCTGTTTTTCCTCCCCTGCCTGTGGGCGCTGGGCGCATCCCTGCTCCTGGAGCGGGCGTTCCGGCCCTATGTGGAGGCCCAAAGCGGCGGCTCGGCCTCCCAAGAGACAGAAACATAAAGACGGCCCCGGCTCACAAAGAGCCGGGGCAATTATTATATCCGCGTTCGCCGCGCTCAGGGCAGCAGGCCGGGCACCAGCTCAGCCAGGCGGGCGGCCAGCTGGCTGTGGCCCTTCCGGCTCAGGTGCATGTAGTCCACACGGTTGAACTCGCAGCCCCGGGCGTCCATAAAGTGGCAGCCCGTCAGATCCGCGGTCTTTTGGAAGTAGCGCGCCAGCTGCTCCGACTTCTCGGGGCAGCCCGCGCCCATGGCCTCCCCGCACTCGTTGTCGTACATATGGGGGTCGATGGGCGGCGGGGCCACGATGAGGATGTTGGGGGCGTGGGTCCCCCAGCAGTCCACGCTCTGGCACTTGCGGACCAGCCGCTCCATGCCGATGCCGATGCAGGCGGCGTTGGCCCCCAGCCGCTCCTTGGTATCGTTGGTGCCCAGCATGATGATGAGCAGGTCCACCACCTCATGGCTCTTCAGCAGCGCGTAGGCGCAGCTGAGCGCGTCCATGCTCTCGTGGAGGGGGTCGGGAAACACCGTCGTCCGGCCGGACAGGCCCTCCTCCGTCACCAGATATGCCGGCCCCAGGGCCTTTTGCAGCAAACAGGTCCAGCGCTCGTCCTCGTTGAAGCGGATGCCGCCGTCGGCGCAGTCCGCCGGGTCGGCGCAGTAGCCATGGGTGTTGGAGTCGCCCAGGCATAAGATGTGTTTTCTCATAGCGGCCCTCTCCTTATTTCCCCAGCTCGGGCAGGGACGCGGCGGCCACGCTCTGGCCCACCCGGCGGGAGCGCTCGTCCGGCAGCGCGGGCGAGATGGCGGAGGCGATCTCCGGATACTCGTCGGCCAGGACGGCCTTGGCGGTCTCCAGGATGATGTCCCCTCCCCGGCCGGACATGACCCGTCCCAGCAGCAGCACGTGGTGGAAGCGGTAATAGCCGTGATACATGGCCAGGGCATGGCCCAGGTACACGCCGATGGAGCGGAAGATGGCCTCGGCGGGGCTGCCGGGCTGCTCCATGAGCTTCTGGACCTGCTTGAGCTTCTCGGCGGGCGAGAGCTCCTCCGGCAGCACGATGCCCGCGGCGGGGGCCAGCTTGATTACCCCGTCCTGGGAGAAATACTTCACCCCGCAGCCGATGTCCCCCGACCACTCGTCCCGCATGGCGTCCGGGGACGCGTCCACCGGCACGAAGGCCAGCTCGTTGAGCCAGCCGGTGATGTTCCCGTCGGCGTCCACGAAGCCCGCCGCCTCGCTGGTGCCCATGGCGATGCCCAGCACGTTGTTCTCCCCCAGGCTCATGGCCCCGGCCAGGGCCGTCACGTCCCCGTCGTTGGCCACGGCGTAGGGCACGGGCCCGAAGGTATCCGTGATGGCGCGGATATAGATGTCCTTCACCTTGGCGTCGAACTGGTCCTTGGGCACCTTCAAAAACAGCGAGGCGCTCATGGTGCGGTCGTCGATATACACCCCCGCGGAGGACACCCCCACCGCGTCCACCCGCGGCATGTGGGCCGCGGCGGACCGCAGCGCGGACACGATGCCGTCATAGTGGTAATCGGGGTCCGCGTTGATCTTGGGGAACCAGACCACCTCTTCGGAGAACACCGGCTCCCCGTCGATGACAGCGGACACCTTCCGGTCGGAGCCGCCGGCGTCGAAGCCGATGCGGCAGCCGTCCAGATGGCGGCCCACCGCCTTGGCCCCGCCCTTTTCCTCCGGCACCTTCCCGCAGGCGACGATCTCGAAGGGGTGCTCGAACACGTTGGCCATATAGTCCCAGTCGAAATGCTGCTGCCCGCCGGCACAGTAGAGCCGCTTCATCTCCTCCGCCAGTCCGGCGTCGCTGAGGTATACCCGGAACCCGCCGTAGATCCACAGCATGGTCTTGATGACCCGCTCCACGTAATAGATATCCGCCTCGGCGGATGCCGGGGTGCCGCGGAACCGGGTGTGCCACACGGCCACCTGCCCGTTGGACCGCTCCACCGCCACGTCCAGCGGCTTTTCCGCCTCGGCCAGATAGGCCCGGTTGAACAGGTTCAGCGGGATGAACCCCGGGTCCAGCTCAGGCACGTTCTTCACATGCACGTCGATCCCCAAATGCTTCATATTAAATCCTCCCTTTGTCCGCGGCGCCGGCGTTTTCCGCCGGCGGCCGGCAGAAAGCTTCAAAAAATTGTGCAAAAGAGCAAAATGCCGCCTAGCTTTTCTCCTATAGATTAACATGTTTTCCAAATGTGTCAAGGGATTTTCGGGGATGTATGAAAGTTATTTTCCGTTTCGTCCTTGACGGAAAGTGCTTTGTCAGGTATAGTATCAAGTATAGTAACGAATAAAAAACCACCGAGATAACGGGAGGGATATCAATGGACAAAAACCGTCTGCGGGAGCATCAGCGCTGGCTCCGGGAGGAGCTGGACCGCTGCGTCCGCTTCTGGCTGGACCATGGCATGGACCCGGTGCACGGCGGCGTGTATACCTGCCTGGACCGGGAGGGAAACATTTTCTCCACCGATAAAAGCGTCTGGATGCAGGGGCGGTGCGGCTGGATCTTCGCCCACCTCTGCCGGCTGTACGGCACGAGGCCCGAATGGCTGGCCGCCAGCGAGAGCTGCCTGGACTTCATGGAGAAGTACTGCATCAACCGCGCCGCCGGCGGGCGGATGTATTTCACCGTCACCGAGGACGGCAGGCCCCTGCGCCAGCGGCGGTACTGCTTCTCCGAGGCGTTCTACGCCATGGCCAACGCCGAGTATTACGGCGTGGCCGGGGGCGAAGAGCATCTGCAGCGGGCGAGAAGGGCCTATGACCTCTACTGGGATCTGAACCACGGCATGCCCGACCCCACCGGGCTGGGGCCCAAGACCATCCCGGAGACCCGTTCCGGCCGGTCCTTCGGCGTGCCCATGATCATTCTGAACGTGACGGACGTGCTGCTGCGGGTGGACCCGGAGCGGAAGGCGCTCTATGAGCAGCGGGCCGCCCAGTGCGTGGACGAGATCTTCCGCTACCACGTGAAGCCCGAGCTGAAATGCGTGCTGGAAAACGTGGGCCCCGACGGGGAGGCCCGGCTCTACTACACCGACGGCCGGGTGGTCAACCCCGGGCACGACATCGAGGGGGTATGGTTCCTGCTGGAGCACGCCAGGCGCACGGGAGACCGGGACCTGGTGAGCAAGGCCGCGCAGATCTTCGACTGGGCCATGGACCTGGGCTGGGACAAGGAATACGGCGGGCTCTTATACTTCGTGGACTGCCTGGGAAAGCCGCCCGAGGCCTATGAGCACGACATGAAGCTGTGGTGGCCCCATGACGAGATCCTCATCTCCAGTCTGACCCTTTACCGGGACACCGGGGAGGAAAAATACCTGGATTGGTTCGAAAAGACGCTGGACTACTGCAAGCAGTATTTCTCCGATCCGGAATACGGCGAGTGGTACGGCTATCTCCGCCGGGACGGGCAGCCCACCCAGCCGCCCTGCAAGGGCAGCACCTTCAAGGGTCCCTTCCATCTGCCCCGGATGCTGAGCCTGTGCGACAAGCTGATCGACGGGCTGCTGGCAGACTGAGGGCCGGCGCCGCCGCAGCGCTGGAGAAAGGAGGCGTCCTGCCATGACAGAGGAGGACGTATTCGTCCGGATCAACCGCGAATACTACCAGCTCACCAGTTCGGAGAAAAAGATCGCCGACTACATGATGCTCCACCAGCCCCCGTCCCAGATCCTCTCCATCTCCGAGATGGCGGCGGAGACCGGGGTGGCCGAGGCCACGGTGTCCCGGTTCTGCCGGCGGCTGGGCTATGATGGTTACAACGCCTTCAAGCTGGCGGTGGCCGGCTCCAAGTCCGGCCGGACCGCCAGCAGCCCCCTGTCCGGAGAGGTCCTGCCGGAGGACTCGGTGCTCACCATGTGCCAAAAGCTCCGCACCAACCACACGGAGGCCATCGCCCAGACGCTGGACCTGATCCGGCCCGAGGCGGTGACCGCGGCGGCCGATCTGTTCCTCTCGGCCGAGCGGGTGCTGTGCATGGGCCAGGGCGGGTCCATGATCCTGGCCGAGGAGGCCGCCCACCTCTTCTCCACCGTCCTGCCCAACTTCTACGCCGTCCAGGGCTCCCATTTCCAGGTGATCCGGGCGGTCCACCTGGGTCCCAGGGACGCGGTGTTCTACTTCTCCTACTCCGGCTCCACCCGCGACATGCTGGACGTGCTGAAGATCGCCCGCAGCAAGGGCGCCCGCAGCGTGCTCATCACCCGCTTCCCCAACTCCTGCGGCGCCGCCCACGCGGACATCATCCTGGAGTGCGGCTCCCGGGAGACCCCTCTCCAGCTGGGCTCCATCGCCGCCTGTATGGCCCAGCTGTACTTGGTGGACGTGCTGTTCAGCGAGGTGTGCCGCCGGGACATGGCGGAGGCCCGCTCCCGGCGCAAGCAGGTGGCGGACGCCCTGGCGGACAAACATATGTGATCCGACGGCGGTCCCTCTTTGACGGGGGACCGCCGCGGTTTTTTGCCGCTTTCAAAATAATTTTCATCATGAAAATTCTGGGAAAAATAATTTTCAAATAATGGCTTGACAGCTTTACGAGCATATTGTATAATCTATACAACAGTCCGGTTCGATGTGGACAAAAATTTATCAAAAAATAAGGAGACCAGCCATGAAACACACGAAGAAGATCCTTGCGCTCGTGCTCGCGCTCTCCATGGTCTTTACGCTGTGCGCCTTTGCCCAGGCCGACGGCGTGGAGCCCGCCAAGGAGATCACACTGTGGACTTACCCCATCGGCAACTGGGGCAATGAGGCCACCGTCAATGAACTGATGTCCGCTTTCGAGGCGGATACCGGCATCCATGTCACAGTCGAGTACCTTGACTACACCAACGGCGACGATAAGGTCAACTCCGCTCTTACCGCCGGCGAGGGCCCTGACCTGATCATGGAAGGCCCCGAGCGTCTGGTGGCCAACTGGGGCGCCAACGGCTATATGGTCGATATCTCCGATCTGTTTGACGACACCGACAAGGCCGAGCTCATCCCCGCCACTCTCGCCGCCTGCACCCACACCTCCGGTGCCATCTATGAGTATCCCGTGGTGATGACCGCCCACTGCATGGCCATCAACAAGAACGCTTTCGAGCAGGCTGACGCTCTGCAGTATCTGGATCTGGAGAACCACACCTGGACCACCGAGAACTTCTTCAAGGCCGTGCAGGCCCTGTATGACACCTTCGGCGACACCGTGGCCGCTGTCTTCTGCGCCGGCCAGGGCGGCGACCAGGGCACCCGCGCTCTCATCAACAACCTCTACGGCGGCACCTTCACCAATGCTGAGCACACCGCTTACACCTGGGACGATCCCAAGAACGTCCAGGCCATCAGCGAGCTGCTCGCTGCCGACGGCATCGCTTTTGACGCCTCCCTCCAGGGCGGCGACGAGATCGCCAAGTTCTATCAGGGCGTCCTGAAGATGGCCTTCTGCTGGAACATCGCCCAGCAGCTCAACCCCAACACCGCCAACGGCCCCGCCGAGAAGACCGCTACCGGTGACGACATCGTCTTCATGAGCTTCCCCTCCGAGACCGGCGAGTCCAGTCTCCAGGGCGGCATCTGGGGCTTCGGCATCTTCGATAACGGCGACGAGGCCCGTATCGCTGCTGCCAAGCAGTTCATCAAGTACTTCTGCGACTCCGAGCATACCGCTGACGCCGTCAAGGCCGCCAACTACTTCGCCTGCCGCGACACCGCCGAGGGCACCGATCTGTCCGGCGTGTGGGCTGACAACGCCATCATGAACGAGTACACCAAGCTGATGCCTTACCTGGGCGACTACTATCAGGTCACCACCGGCTGGGCCGCTTGCCGTACCGCCTGGTGGAACATGCTCCAGAAGGTGGGCGAGGGCGCCGATATCGAGGCCACCATCGCCGAGTACATGGCCCAGGCCAACGAGGCTGCTGCGGGCTGAGCCTGCCAAGGGACCCAAGAAGCTAACTGAACCTATCTGAGGGATTCGCGCCCCTCCCCGCTACGCGCGGGGAGGGGCGTATTATTACCGTCCATAGCTCTTACCATGTGAGAAAGAGAGGTGCTTATATTGGCCAATGGGGCGAATCATAAGTTGAGCCGCACTCTGCAAAGACGCGAGGACGCGACCGGCTATCTCTTTATGCTCCCAAGTCTCATCTTTTTCGTAGGCTTCGTGATCATCCCCATGTTCATCTGTATCTTCATGAGCCTTACGAACGCCAACATGCACGCCAGCAAAGAGGTCTCCTTCATCGGCCTGCAGAACTTCGTCAAGCTGGCGAAGGACAAGGAGTTCCTGGCAGCGCTGAAGAATACTTTTATCATCGTTTTGGTGAGCGTGCCCGTCGTCTGCCTTTTCTCCCTGTGGGTCGCGTCGGTGATCTACAACTACAACGGCTTTGCCCTTTCCGCTTTCCGGTGCATCTTCTACCTGCCGGTGGTCACCGGCTCTGTGGCCGTCACCGCCGTGTGGAAGTGGATGTATGACAACTACTCCGGTATCTTCAACATCGTCCTGAAAGAGACCGGTATCATCGAGAAGAACATAAACTGGCTGGGCAACTCCGATTATGCCCTATGGTGTATCATCCTGATCCTGCTGACCACCTCCGTGGGCCAGCCCATCGTGCTGTATGTGTCCGCCCTGGGCAATGTGGACCAGACCCTGGTGGAGGCCGCCAAGGTGGACGGCGCCACGGACACGCAGGTATTCTGGCGCATCAAGTGGGCCCAGATGATGCCCACCACCCTGTACATCCTGGTGATCACCACCATCAACTCCTTCCAGTGCTTCGCCCTCATCCAGCTGCTGACAAAGGGAGGCGCGGGGACGAACACAGTGATGTATTACATCTATTACACGGCCTTCAAGCTGACAGAACAGACGGGCCATTTCGGCTACGCCAACGCCATGGGCGTGGTCCTGGCCATCTTTATAGGCCTGCTCTCCGCGGTCCAGTTCAAACTGGCCCAGGAGAAATAAGGGGGTGCGGACATGAATAAGATCACTTCCCCCCGTACGAAGGCGTACCGATTCATCTGCACGATCATCCTCATCCTTCTGGCGCTGATGTTCCTGTTCCCGCTCTACTGGATCGTCACCGGCGCTTTCAAGCCCGGCGCGGATATCTGGTCGGTGAAACCGGTGTGGTGGCCCTCCGAGTGGACCATGCAGAACTTTGAGAACCTCTTGAACAAGCGCAGTTCTCCGCTGTTTGAGATCACGATCCCCTTCAGCCGCTACTTTACGGAAAGCGGCAAGAACATCGTCCTGTTCCAGGGGCCGACAGCGCCCGCGGCGTACCGCTGGCTCATCAACACCGTGTTCATGGCCGTGGCCGCCATGATCCTCACCTGCATCACCGCGACTTTCGCCGGCTACGCCCTGGCCAAGAAGCGTTTCCGCGGCAGGGGGATCCTGTTCGGCCTCATCGTGTGCGCCATGGCCCTGCCCAAGCAGGTGATCCTGATCCCCCTTCTCAAGGAGATCAGCTTCCTGGAGCTCTACGACAACATCTGGGCCGTGATCTTCCCCACGGTGGGCTGGCCCTTCGGCGTATTTCTGATGAAGCAGTTCTCCGAGAGCATCCCCGGCGAGATCCTGGAGTCCTCCCGTATCGACGGCGCCAGTGAACTCAAGACCTTCACCACCATCGTGGTGCCTATGGTCAAGCCCGGCATCGGGGCCCTGGCCATCTTCACCTTCATCAACTCCTGGAACGACTACTTCCTCCAGCTGCTTATGCTCACCAGCAACGCTAACTTCACCCTGCCCCTTGGCATCGCGACTCTCCAGGGCGAGACCAGCGTCGATATGGGACTGCTGATGGCCGGTGCGGCGCTTTCCGCCCTGCCCATCATCATCGTGTTCCTGATCTTCCAGAAATACTTTACCAAGGGCATCACCATGGGCGCCGTGAAAGGATAAGAGAGCTATGTTCGACCAAACCAAGTATCAGGGGATCTTCCCCGCCTTCTACGCCTGCTATGACGACGCGGGCCGCGTCAGCCCCGAAGGAGTGCGGGCCATGGCCCGGCATCTGCTGGACAAGGGCGTGAAGGGCCTGTATGTGGGCGGCTCCTCCGGGGAGTGCATCTACCACAGCGTGGCGGAGCGGAAGCTCACGCTGGAGAACGTGATGGCCGAGGTGGGCGGAAAGCTCACCGTCATCGCCCACGTGGCCTGCAACAACACCGCCGACAGCCAGGAGCTGGCCGCCCACGCCCAGTCCCTGGGGGTGGACGCCATCGCCTCCATCCCGCCCATCTACTTCAAGCTGCCCCCCGCGGGGATCGCGAAGTACTGGAACGACATCTCCGCCGCCGCGCCGGACACCGATTTCATCATCTACAACATCCCCCAGCTGGCGGGGGTGGCCCTCACCGTCCCGCTGCTGCGGGAGATGCTGAAAAACCCGCGGGTCATCGGCGTGAAGAACTCCTCCATGCCGGTGCAGGACATCCAGATGTGGCATGACGAGGGGGCCATCGTGTTCAACGGCCCGGACGAGCAGCTGCTGTCCGGCCTGGCCGCCGGGGCCGTGGGCGGCATCGGCGGCACCTACGCCGCCATGCCGGAGCTGTATAACGCCATCTTCCGGCTCTTCCACGAGGGGAAAATGGAGCAGGGGCGGCTCATCCAGAACGAGTGCTGCCGCATCATCTACAAGGTCTGCTCGGCCCAGGGCAACATGTACGCCCTGCTGAAGGAGGTCATCCGCCGCCGGGGCGGCCCCGACGCCGGAGGCGTCCGGGCCCCGCTGCTGCCCATGGTCCCCGAGGACGGGCCCATCGCCGCCGAGGCCGCCGCCATGATCGACGCTGCCATCGCCCGATATTGCTGAGCCCCAAACGGCCCCCAGACAAAAAACAGTCCCGCACATCCCAGTGGATGTGCGGGACTGTTTTCCGTTTTCCCGGTTCAGGGCCGGATGACGCTGGGGGCCTGGGTGAGACTCTCCACGATGTCGTACATATTGGACACCGTCCCCACCTGCAGCTTCTCCGTCAGGCCGTAGAAGTTCAGGCAGGTGCCGCAGGCGGTGATCTTCACGCCCGCCTTCTCCAGGTTCCGCAGATCCTCCAGGCTGTCGGAGCCCTCGCAGGGCAGATATGCCCCGGAGTTGTAGAAGATGATCTGCTGGGGCAGCTGGGTGGCATTGGTCAGCGCGAAGATGAACGCCTTCATCAGCGCCTTTCCCAGGGCCTCGTCGCCGTTGCCCATGGTGTTGGACCCGATGGCCACCACCGGGCCGGCCTGGGCGCTCTCCGCCGCCTCCACCGGGCCGCCGGCCTTCACCTGGATCGCCACGGCATAGGCCTTCTCCCCGGTCTGCGTCCCCTCGGCGGCAAAGCCCGAGGACGCGGCCAGCTTTTTCAGATTGCTCACGGCCGTCTCGTTGTCCACCAGCACCGTCAGCTCTCCGTCCTCCGTGAAATCGGCGAACGCCTTCTTCGCGTTCACAACGGGCAGCGGGCATGCCATGCCCATGCAGTCGATGGTCTTTTTCATGACAGCATTTCCTCCTGAAGCTATCGTTCTACCCTGTATTTTAGCACGCGGGGCAAAACACGTAAAATCGAAATAAATGATAAACCAGCATCCCCCGAAAACGGCTGAAAACGCCGGATATCGGGGGATGCGCCGGTCGATCCGCCGGCGGGATGGCCGGCTTTTCTCATGATCTATCGAAATCTTCTATAGCCTGTCCGCCGTGATCCGGATCAGCAGCAGGCGGCCCTCCGCCACGGTGATCTCCGCGGTCCCGCCGGGGAGCACCTCGTTGCTGACGCCGTATTGGTACTCGCTGGTGATCTCCGCGCCGTCCAGGGGATACTTCGCCCCCCGGATGGTGACGCCCCGGGCCAGCCCGTCGATGTTCAGCAGAGAGAAATACTGGAACCGGTCCGGCACACGGACCGGTGTCCGGGAGACGACGGCCAGCTCCCCGTAGTCGTCCACCGCCATGGCGCTCTTCCCCAGGCTGTCCAGCCGCAGCAGGATGGACACATTGCCCAGGGTGTGGTCCAGGCGGCCGCCGATGACGCCCAGCAGCAAAAACTGCTCATATCCCCGGCGCAGGGCCTCCTTCACGGCGTAGACCGTGTCGGTGTCGTCCTTCTCCCGGGGCAGGGTGATGGTCTCCGCCGCCAGGTCAGGCGCCGGGTGGGAGTCAAAATCCCCCACGATCAGGTCCGGGGCCCGGCCCAGGCCGTCCATGTGGTCCAGCCCGCAGTCGCAGTACACCATGAAGTCGTCCGCCCGCAGATAAGCCCGGGCCCGGTCATGGTCCCGGATGGGGGCTCCGCCGACGATGACGCACCGGCTCATGCCCCCACCGCCTTCCGGGCCAGGGCGGCCAGCTCCGCCGCGGCCGCGCCGGGGTCCGCCGCGCCAAAGATGGCCGACACCACCGCCGCGCCGTCGATGCCGCTGCCGGCCAGGGACAGGATGTTTCCCTGATTGATGCCGCCGATGGCCACCACGGGGATGGCGACAGCGGCGCAGATGGCCCGCAGCCGCTCCATGGGCATGGGCCGGGCGTCCCTCTTGGTGCCGGTGGGGAACACCGCCCCCACGCCGATATAGTCCGCCCCGGCCTTTTCCGCCGCCACGGCCTCGGCCACCGTTCCGGCGGATATGCCCAGGATGCGGTCCGGCCCGATGAGCGCGCGGATGTCCCGGCCGTGGATGTCGCTCTGGCCCACGTGGACGCCGTCCGCGCCGCTTTCCAGCGCGATCTCCACGCTGTCGTTCACCACGAAGGGCACGCCCCGCGCCGCGCACAGCGCCTGCAGAGCCACGGCCTCCGCCGTCACCGCCTCCGGCGCCAGGGATTTTTCCCGCAGCTGCACGAATGTGGCCCCGCCGTCCAGCACCAGCCGGCATACCTCCGCCAGGCTCTGGCCCTCCCGGAGCCAGGTCCGGTCCGTCACCGCGTACAGGAGCATCGCCCGGCGGATCTCGTCTCGCGTGTATCTCATATCTCGTCCTCCCTCAAAGTTCAGCGCCCGCTCTCTCGCAGCCGGGCGGAGACCCAGTCGATGAGCCAGACCAGCCCCACCAGCCCGATGGCGATGGCGCCGGCCTGGGGCCAGGCATACTGGTTCATGGCGAAGATCAGCGGCGCGCCGATGCCCCCCGCGCCCACCAGGCCCAGCACCGACGCCTCCCGGATGTTCACGTCGAAGCGGTACAGCACGGCCGAGGCCAGCGCCGGCCCCAGCTGGGGCAGCAGCGCGTACCGCACCCGCAGCACCGCTCCCACGCCCATGTCCGACAGCGCCCGCCAGGGGCGCATGTCCAGCCCGTCGACGGCCTCCGTGAAGCGCTTGGCGAGCAGCCCCACGCTGCACACGGCGATGGTGAGCACGCCGGTAAAGGCCCCCGGCCCTGTGGCTCGGATGAAGATGAGGCCGTAGACGAGGAAGGGCACCGAGCGGATGACCATGACCGCCAGCCGGAACACCAGCGCCACTGGCCGGGACACCAGACGGGCCGTGCCCAGCAGCGCCAGAGGCAGCGCTACGAGCGCGCCCAGAGCCGTGCCCGCCAGGGCGATGCACACCGTCTCCAGCAGCAGGTATCCGAGTCCCCCGGCGCCGGCGTCGAAGAAAAAGGCCCAGTCCGGGCGGATCAGGCCCAGGAGCATATTTTTCACGGTGACCAGGCTCACCCGGGAGAAGTCCGGGGGCGCCACCGTGGCGGCGCACAGGCAGAACAGCGCCCCAAAGCCCAGCGCGGCGGCCCGGCGGCCCCCCTTTCCCAGGGGCCGGCGGCCTGTCACCACCGCCGTCAGCGCCGCGCTCACCCACTCGATGACGCACACCGCCCCCAGCAGGGCCAGCAGGATGGCTCCCACCCGGCTGTACTCCCGCCAGGAGATCTTCTCGTTCAGGATGAGCCCGATGCCCCCCGCGCCCACATAGCCCAGGATGGCGCTGTGGCGCACGTTGGTCTCCAGCATATACAGCGCGTTGGACAGATAGGACGGCGCCGCATAGGGCAGCACCGCCCGCGCAAAGGCCCTCCAGCGGCCCGTCCCCATGGCAGTCAGCGCCCGATAGGGCTCCAGGGGCGCCGTCTCGATGTCCTCATAGGTCAGCCGGGTCATGATGGCGAAGGTATAGACCGTGATCGCCGCCGTCCCGGCGAAAGTGCCCAGGCCGAACAGGAACGTGGCCGTCAGGGCCAGGATGAGGGCCGGGAAGGAGCGCAGCACCTGCACCAGCAGCCGCAGCGCCCGCCGGGGCCACACCGGCATGCCCAGCCCTCCGGCGCACAGCGGCGCGGCCAGCAGCGCGAAAAAGGCGCCCAGCGCCGTGCCCGCCACCGACATCTGCACCGTGGCCCACAGCGGGGCCCATATCCGGGAAAAGTACGCCCAGTCCGGCGGGAACAGCTGTGTCAGGATGTCCGCCAGATGGTCCCGCCGGGACCACAGCAGCGCCGGGGAGCAGCCGGCGAACCGGGCCGCCAGGAACACCGCCAGCGCCGCCAGGGCCCAGAACGCCAGCCGTTTTCTCCGGCGGCTCATCCGTCCCCCTCCCCATAGATGGCGGCGAGGACCTGCTCCGACGCCCGGTCCACGGGGCCGTCATAGACCACTGTCCCGTCCCGCAGGCCGATGAGCCGGTCGGAAAAGGTCTGGGCCAGGGCCAGGTTGTGGCTGTTCATCAGCACGGTCAGGCCCTCGGTCTGTTGGATGTCCTTCAAAAGCTCCAGGATCTGCCGGCCGGTGACCGGGTCCAGGGAGGCCACCGGCTCGTCCGCCAGCAGCATGGCCGGGTCCCGCATCAGCGCCCGGGCGATGGCCACCCGCTGTTTCTGCCCGCCGGACAGGTCCCGCACGGGCGCGTCCAGCTTGTCGCCCAGGCCCACCCGGTCCAGAAGCCCCGCGGCCTTCTCCCGCCGGGCCCTGCCGAACAGGCCCAGCACCGCCGGCAGAAATGCCATATCCGGCAGGGCGGCGTTCAGCACGTTCTCCAGCGCGCTCACGCTCTCCACCAGGGCGAAGTCCTGATAGATGGTGCCCAGTTTTTTTTGCAGCGCGCGCTTGGCCCGCCCGGAGGCCCGCTCCAGATGGACGCCGGCAAAGACCACCTCTCCGCTGTCGCAGGGCTCCGCCCCGTTCAAAACGCGGATGAGGGTGGTCTTGCCCGCCCCGGAGGGGCCGATGACGGACACGAACTCTCCCTTTTCCAGGCCGAAGCCCACGTCCCGCAGGGCGCGGACCCGGCCGCTATAGGTTTTGCTGACGCCGCTGACCTGCAGATACATGGCGGCTTACTGTTCCATCTCGCGCAGCAGCTGCTGGGCCGCCCGCTCGCCGTCATAGTCGGCGTCCTGGCCCCAGGTATAGCCCACCTGGCTGAACACGCCGAAGATGGCCTGGCCCTCCTCGGTCTGGGCCAGATCGATGAACGCCTGGCCCAGGGCGGTGCGGAACTGCTCGTCCGCCATCAGGTCGGAGCTGAGGCTGTAGGCGATCAGGTCGTTGTAGATGCCGTCGGTCACGCCGATGACGGCGGTGTCCTCCGCCATGGGGCCGGTCCCGCCGTATTCGCTCTCCCAGATGGGGGCGTTCTTGATGCGGATGTGGCCGTAGGAGACCATCACATCCGCCTGCTCCGCCGCCAGACGCGCCACGGAGGTGGTGTGGGAGTCGCACTGGACCACATGCTCCAGGTCGCTGATGGACTTGCCGTAGTGGTCCTGCAGCCACAGGCAGGGATAGATATAGCCGGAGGAGGACGTGGGGCTCAGCACCGCCCAGGTGGCGTCGTTCAGCTCCTCCCAGGTGGGCTCCTCCCCCGCCTTCACCTTCTCGGCCAGCGCCCGGCCCTTCTCGGAGGGGCCCGCCAGCACGATGCAGCGGTAATAGGTGCTCATGTCCTCGGTGTTCTCCTCGATGGTGCCGTCGTTCCAGTCGGCGGGGTCCGTGGAGTCCTTGTTGATGGCGTAGCGCAGCGCCGTGAGCAGCACGTCGCACTCGTCGGAGAACAGCACGTAGTTGCCCCCGGAGATGAAGCCGATGTCGGCACTGCCGGCGCCCAGGGCTTCCCCCACGGCGGTATAGCTGGTGCCGACGGTCATGTCGATGTCCTTCACGTCATAGCCCAGCTCCAGGAGCTTATCGTGCAGCAGGCTCTCCAGCGGCTCGGTGGCCGTGACGATCTGGTCCGCGTCGGCATAGGGAGAGAAGGCGATCTTCAGGCTCCCGATCTCCACGGGCTCCTCCCCGTCGGCCAGAGCGGCGGCGCCGGACCCGGCCAGCAGGCACAGGCAGAGGATAACGGCGGTGAGTGCGGTCAGCAGGTGTTTTTTCATGATCGATACCTCCAGATCTTTTTAGTCCGCCTGCGGGCAGAAAGACGGCATACGCAGCCGCGTATGCCGTCTCTGACCCTCAAGCAGCTGCTGACAGCCCGGCAATGCCATGCCGGACGGTGGGGCGGTCGGTCCTTGATGGGACCCTCTCAACCCGGAACACGGGCTCCCTCGCAATCTGGTTTCGTCATCCAATATGATATTGAGCGCAGCGCGGGGGCGCTCCCCCTCCCGCTGCATTCCGCAAACCTTGCTCAGTTTAGCACGCCCGGCAGAGTTTTACAAGAGAATTCTTTGACAAATCGCTCCGCATGCGGTACAATACGCCCTGAACAAAAGGGGAGCCCATCGCAATGGGCTGAGAATCGGCTGTTCGGCCGTTACCCATGACCTGATTTGGATCATGCCAACGTAGGGAAATAGCGTGCGCGTCACCGGCGGCTGTTTCCAGCCGCCGGCTTTGTTCTGCAATGGAAGGAGAGAGCATATGAAAACAGCATTGACGATCGCTGGATCAGACTCCAGCGGAGGCGCCGGCATCCAGGCCGATATCAAGACCATGACCGCCAACGGCGTTTACGCCATGAGCGCCATCACGGCCCTGACGGCCCAGAACACCACCGGCGTCCAGGGCATCTTCGAGGTCACCCCGGCCTTTCTGGCCATGCAGCTCGACAGCGTCTTTACGGACATCCGCCCGGACGCGGTAAAGATCGGCATGGTGTCCTCGTCGGGACTCATCGAGACCATCGCGGAGCGGCTGGCCTTCTATCACGCCGAAAACGTCGTGGTGGATCCGGTAATGGTGGCCACCAGCGGCTCCCGGCTCATCAGCGACGACGCCATCGACACCCTCAAGGCCCGGCTGCTGCCCATGGCCGCGGTCCTGACGCCCAACATCCCGGAGGCAGAGGTGCTGGCCGGCATGGCCGTCTCCAGCCCCGAGGACATGATGGCCGCGGCGGAGAAGATCGGCCGGGGATTCGGCTGCGCCGTGCTGTGCAAGGGCGGCCATGATCACAACGACGCCAACGACCTTCTGTACCGGAACGGGGACTTCAAGTGGTTCTACGGCCGCCGGATCGACAACCCCAACACCCACGGCACCGGCTGCACCCTCTCCAGCGCCATCGCCTCCAACCTGGCAAAGGGCATGGACCTGGACGCCGCCGTGGAGCGGGCGAAGGCATACATCTCCGGCGCCCTGGGGGCCATGCTGGACCTGGGCCGCGGCGCCGGTCCCATGGACCACGCCTTCGCCATCGGCGGCGAGTTCGCCTCGTGAGGTGGCCGGGATGACTGTCACCGAGAGACTGCTCGCCCGCACCCAGGGCATCTGGGACGGCTACAACGCCCACCCCTTCGTCCGGGGCATCGCCGACGGCACCCTGGACCGGGAGAAGTTCCGCTTCTATATGATCCAGGATTACATCTACCTCATCGACTACGCCAAGGTGTTCGCCCTGGGCGTGGCCAAGTCCCGGGACATGGAGACCATGCGCCTGTTCGCCGGCTATGTCCACCAGATCCTGGACGGGGAGATGGACATCCACCGGGGCTATATGAAGCGCCTGGGCATCCCCCTGGCGGAGGCGGAGGCCGCCCAGGCGGCTCTGGACAACGCCTCCTACACGGCCTATATGCTGAAGGTCGCCTATGAAGAGGGCCCGGCGGAGATCGCGGCGGCGATCCTGTCCTGCGCGCTGAGCTATGAGCACATCGCCCGGCGCATTGTGGCCGAACATCCCCAGGCGGAGGCCCACCCCTTTTACGGCGAGTGGGTGGCCGGCTACGCCGACGAGGGCTACGCTGCCGCCAACCGGGAGCTGGCCGCCCTGACGGAGCGGCTGGCGGCGGGTTATACCGAGGCCCAGCTGGGCCGTCTGGAGGAGATCTTCACGGTCTGCTCCCGCTATGAGGCCGCCTTCTGGGACATGGCCTGGGAGATGCGCGCCTGAGATGCTGGACTTTCAAAACGTCTCGTTCCGGTATCCGGGGGACGACGCCCCCACCGTGGACGGGCTGAGCTTTCACGTGGACCGGGGGGAGTTCGTCTGCCTGGTAGGCCCCTCCGGCTGCGGCAAGAGCACCATTTTTCGGCTGATCTGCCAGCTGCTGCGGCCCTCCGGCGGCCAGATCCTGGTGGGCGGCAGATCCATCGACGGGCAGAAGAACTACTGCGGCTATATGCCCCAGAGCGACTTACTGTTCCCCTGGCGCACGGTGGAGGAAAACATCCGCCTGCCCCTGGAGATCCGGGGCGGCCGCTCCCGGCAGGAGATGGACGCGCTGACCGCCCAGGCACTGCGGGCCGTGGGGCTGGACGGCTGGGGGAAGAAATCCCCCTCGGAGCTGTCCGGCGGGATGCGCCAGCGGGCGGCCTTCGCCCGCACGACGCTGACCGGCTCGGAGCTGCTGCTGCTGGACGAGCCCTTCTCCGCGCTGGATTATCTGACCCGCCTCGCCATGCGGGAGTGGCTGCTGGACCAGTGGCAGCGGGAGCGAAAGACCGTGCTGTTCATCACCCACGACGTGGAGGAGGCCATTTTCCTCTCCGGCCGGGTCCTGGCGGCGGAGGGCCGCCCCATCGGGCGTCTGGCCTCCTTCCCGGTGCCCCTGGGATATCCCCGGACCGTCGAGTCTCTGGGCCGGCCGGAGGCGCTGGCGCTGAAGCGGCAGCTCATCGCCATGCTGCGAAGGAGGGAGCCATGAAGCCCAACACGAAAGCGAATCTGCCCGCGGCCATCCTGCTCTTCGCGCTGCTCATGCTGTGGCAGGCCGGCGCCATGGGCATCGGCGCGGCCTATATCCTGCCCTCGCCGGTGCAGGTGCTGCGGCGGCTGTGGGAGCTGCGGGGCCCGCTCTTCACCGCCCACCTGCCCGCCACCATGGAGGTAGTGTTCATCGGACTGGCCATCTCGGTGGCGCTGGGGGTAGGGCTGGCCGTGCTGATGGACGCCAGTCCCGTGGCGGAAAAGGCCCTGTACCCGTTGATCGTGGCCTCCCAGACCATCCCCACCACCGCGCTGGCCCCGCTGTTCGTGCTGTGGTTCGGCTACGGCATCTGGAGCAAGGTGCTGGTGACGGTGCTGATGACCTTTTTCCCGGTGGCCATCACGGTGTTCGACGGGTTCCGGTCCGTCCGGACGGAGATGGAGGAGCTGCTCATCACCTTCGGCGCCGGCCGGCGGGAGATCTTTTGCAAGCTGAAGCTGCCGGCGGTGCTGCCCTATTTCTTCTCGGCCATGAAAATGGCCATCCCCCTGTCCGTCATCGGCGCGGCCATCGGCGAGTGGCTGGGGGCCCAGAGCGGTCTGGGCTACTTCAGCCGCCGCATGATGACCCAGCTGGACGGCGCGGGCGTGTTCGCGCCCATATTGCTGCTGTCCGCCGCGGCCATGCTTCTGGTGGCGGTGACGGCGGCCGTCGAGCGCCGGGTCGTCACCTGGCGCAACAAATAAAACAAACAAAAGGAGACATCCTTCCATGAAGATCATGAAAAAACTGCTGGTCCTGCTGCTGTGCCTGACCCTGACGACGGGGCTTCTCGCCGGCTGCGGCGAAAAAAAGGAGGATGCGGACGCCCTGCGCACGCTCAATGTGGTGCTGGACTGGTACCCCAACGCCCTGCACACCTTCCTGTATACCGCCATCGAGCGGGGCTACTTCGCCGACGAGGGGCTGGACGTACACATCCAGTTCCCCGCCAACGAGAACGACGCCCTCTCCCTGGTGGGCGCGGGCAAGGCGGAGATCGGGCTCTATTATGAGCACGACATCATCCAGGCCGTGGCGGACCAGGACGTGCCGGTCAAGTCCATCGCCGCGGTGGTCCAGTCGCCGCTGAACGTGATCCTGTCCCTGGCGGAGAAGGACATCCACTCCCCCGCCGACCTGGTGGGCAAGACGGTGGGCTACGGCGGCACCGCCCTCAGCGAGGCGCTGGTGCGCTCCATGATGGAGTACGTGGGCGCGGACGGGTCCGACGCAGAGCTGGTGAACGTGGGCTTTGAGCTGATGAGCGCCATGACCACCGGCAATGTGGACGCCACCATCGGGTGCCTGGTGAACCACGAGGTCCCCCAGATGGAGGAGGAGGGCTTCCAGGTCAACTGGTTTTTGGTGAACGAGTACGGCGTGCCCAACTACTATGAGGCCGTGTTCCTGGCCAACAACGAGATGATCGAGGCCGAGCCGGAGGTGCTCTCCGCGTTCCTGCGGGCCTGCGCCAAGGGCTTCGAGGACTTCAAGGCCGACCCGGAGGGCTGTCTGAAGATCCTGCTGGAGAACCAGAACGAGGAGAACTTCCCCCTGTCCGAGACGGTGGAGACCCAGTCCTGCCAGACCCTGCTGCCGCTGATGGAGACGGCGGACGCCGCCTTCCTCACCCAGTCGGCGGACAACTGGCAGGAGAACATCGACTGGATGTACGCCTCCGGCCTCATCAGCCACCCGGTGGAGGTCTCCCAGGTCATGGCGGAGCTCCCCTGACCGCATAGCGCAAAGCAGCCCGGACCGTCTGTCCGGGCTGCTTTATTCTGTCTGCAATAGCGCGCCTCTTCCGCGCGGTCTCAGCTCTCGAAGCCCACCAGCAGACCGCCGGATTCGGCGTAAAAGGAACACAGTCCCCGGGTGGGGACGATCTGCACATCCGCATCCGGCCAGGCGTCCAGCACCATGAACCGCAGCATGTCGGCCCCCTCCCGATTCTGGCAGTGGGCGATGCGCACCCGGCCGCCGGCGTAGCCCCGCTCCGTCATGCTCCGCAGGATGGCGTCCAGCGCCGAGCGCTGGCCCCGGCATTTGCGCAGCAGCTCCAAAGTGCCCTCCCGGCTGGCCACGCCCACCACCCGGATGCCCAGCACCCCCGCCAGGGCCGCGGCCGGATGGCTGACCCGGCCGTTCCGGGCCAGGTTCTTCATGGACTCCAGGCAGAACAGCAGATGGGTCCGCTGCCGGTATTCCCCGATGGCGGCGACGGTCTCGTCAAAGCTCTCGCCCCGGATGGTCAGCTCCCGCAGCTTCTCCGCGAGAAGCTGCATCTCCGGCCCGGTGGACAGGCTGTCCAGCACATGCACCCGCGCGCCGGGATGCAGCCGGACATATTCCTCCCCCGCCTGGGCCGCTGAGGCCCAGGCGCCGGACAGGGCGCTGGTGATGGTCACGGCGAACACCTCCGCCGCGCCGCCGAAGGCATCCAGCCAGTCCTGGATATTGGGGCAGGAGGAGCCCGACCGGCCCTTGTACGCCGCCAGCTCCGCCACCATGGCGTCCACATCCAGTACGCCGTCGTCCGTATATTCTGCCTCCGCCGTCACGATCTTCAGCGGCACGCAGGCAAAGCGCACCCCCGGCAGGGACAGCAGATTCGCCGAGGAATCCGTCACGATCACCCGGTCCATAGGGATCACCTCGTTTTTCAATAACTTTTTATCGGCTTATCAAAAACCCATTGGCGGCATTATATCAGTTTTCTAAAAACCTGTCAAGGGTCATATAATAACGCCTCTACAGTTTTCTGTTGACTTAGTCCCGCGAAAACGCTACAATAATAGGCAGCCGCGAAAGGAGGACGGACCGTGACCCAGGAGATGAAGGACGCGATGGCGGCGGCGGTGCGGGATTTCCGCCTGCCCCGATACAGCGAGATACCGAACGTGGGGCTCTATCTGGAGCAGGTGACAAAATACATCTGCGACTGTCTGGCGCCCCTGGGGGACGTGACCATCACCGGCTCCATGATCAGCAACTATGTCAAGCGGGGCCTGGTGGAGAACCCGGTGAAGAAGCAGTATCACCGGCAACAGATCGCCTACCTCATCTACATCGCCGTGGCCAAGAACGTGCTGAGCCTGGACAACATCCGCCTCCTGCTGGAGATACAGCGGCGGACCTATGACCGGCAGGTGGCCTATGACTACTTCTGCGAGGAATTTGAGAACCTGCTCTATTACGTGTTCGGGCTGAAGAGCGCGCCGGACGCGGTGGGCACGGAGGCCACCGACGAGAAGGTCATGCTGCGCAACACCATCATCACCGTGGCCCACAAGATCTATCTGGACATGTGCTTCCGCGCCATCCAGGCGGAAAACGCGCCGCAGTGACCGGCCGCCGGTTGCTTTTTCCCTGCCTTCCTGTTATTATAAATAATGACCGAGCTGCCCGGCGCGGGAAAATATCACCATAAGGAGCGTTTTTGTCATGATGAAAGATTTTGGCGTCAAGCCCTGGCTGTACCCTATGCCCACCTATATGATCGCCACCTACAACGAGGACGGGTCCGTAGACGCGATGATGATGGCCTGGGGCGGCATCTGCGCGGAGGACATGGTGGCCCTGAACCTGGAGGCCGACCACAAGACCGTGGCCAATCTGCGCGTCCGGGGCGCGTTCACCCTGTCCGTGCCCGGCATGGATACCATGGCCGCCTCCGACTATATGGGCATCGCCTCCGCCAACGACACCCCCGACAAGTTCGAGCGCACCGGCCTGCACGCGGTGAAGAGCAGCCGGGTGGACGCGCCCGTCATCACCGAGTACCCCCTCACCCTGGAGTGCACCGTGGAGCGGTTTGAGGACGAGCCCTACGGCCTGCGGGTGCTGGGCCGTATCCAGAACGTGATGGCCGACGAGAAGGTGCTGGACGAGCTGGGCCGCGTGGACGCGGGCAAGCTGAACGCCTTCGCCTTCGACCAGATGCGCAACGGCTACTATGCCGTCACCGAGAAGGTGGGCCAGGCCTGGAACGCCGGCGCTGATTACATGAAAAAGTGAATGCGAAAAGTCCCGCCTTCTCAGGCGGGACTTTTCATTCTCCCCAATACACGACCGTTGGAAGGAGGCTCCGCCATGAATGAGATCCTCGCCTCCCTGCACGCGCGAAAGTCCGTGCGGGACTACCTGGACAAACCCATCTCCGCCGCCGACCGGGAGGCCATCCTCCTGGCGGCCTGCGCCGCGCCCACGGCGGGCAACCAGCAGCTGTACACCATCCTGGACATCACCGACCAGGCCCTGAAGGACGCACTGGCCGTCAGCTGCGACCACCAGCCCTTCATCGCCAAGGCGCCCATGGTGCTCATATTCTGCGCCGACTGCCAGAAGTGGTACGACGCCTACATCGAGGCACATCTTACGCCCCGCGCGCCCGGCGCGGGGGACATCCTGTTGGCGGTCATCGACGCCTCCATCGCCGCCCAGAACGCCGTCACCGCCGCGGAGAGCCTGGGCATCGGCTCCTGCTATATCGGGGACATTTTGGAGCAGTGCCAGTTCCACCGGGAGCTCTTGCACCTGCCCGAATACGTGGTCCCCTGCGCCATGCTGGTGCTGGGCTATCCCACCCGGCAGCAGATGGACCGTCCCAAGCCCGCCCGGTGCGCCCTGGAGCACATCGTCCACGAGAACGCCTACCGGCGCATGGACGGTGCCGAGCTGCGGCGGATGTTCTCGCCCCGCGCCGCCAACGGCTACGACGCCTGGATGGAGGCCTTCTGGAAGCGGAAATATGAGTCCGATTTTGCCCTGGAAATGACCCGCTCCGTAGAGGAATATCTGAAAGCGTTTGACAACGGCCCCGGCGGGGTCCATAATTGAAGCAGATCAAATAAGGAGGCACTTTCATGGAGAAGGTCTATCAGTTTTTGAAGGACGCCGGGACCTATTACCTGGCCACCGTGGAGGGGGACCAGCCCCGGGTGCGCCCCTTCGGCACCGCGCACATCTTCGAGGGGAAGCTCTATATCCAGACCGGCCGGAAAAAGGACGTGTCCCATCAGCTGGCCGCCAACCCCAAGGCGGAGATCTGCGCGTTCAAGGACGGGGTGTGGCTGCGGGTAGCCGGCAAGCTCATCGAGGACGACCGGGCGGAGGCCCGCAAGTCCATGCTGGACACCTATCCCAATTTGCGGGCCATGTACGACGAAAACGACGGCAACACCCAGGTGCTCTATTTCCAGGACGCCACCGCCACCTTCAGCTCCTTCACCGCGCCCCCCGAGACGGTGACGTTCTGAGCACTCAGACATCCCCTCGCCGTAAACCGGGAAACGACAAAATGACCGGGACGCTCTCGCGTCCCGGCCGCTTTATTTTTCTCTCACCAGTGCCGGACGGTCTCATCGGCCAGGGCGCACAGCTCCCCCCAGTGGCCGCCCACGCTCTCGTCATACACGCCCACCAGATAGTAGCCCGCGCCCTTTGCCGTCCGGGCGGCCACCAGGGAGTCCTCGAACACCGCCACCGCCTCCGGTCCCGGCGCCCCCAGGCGCCTGGCGGCGGCGTGGTAGATGTCCGGCTTGTCCTTCCCCGCGCCCACGCTCTCGCAGGACAGCACGAACCGGAAAAGGTCCCGCACCCCCTGCTGCCGCAGGCACAGCTCCATCAGCGGCTCCGCCGTGGAGGACGCCACGCCCATGGCCACGCCCCGGCGGGCCAGTCCCTCCAGATACTCCCGCGCGCCCGGTTTGAGGCGGATGTCCTGGCGGTAATGCCCCTCCATGACGGCGTAGAGCTCCTTCTCGGCCCGCTCCAGCGTGTCGTCCAGGCGGTACTCCCGGATGAACAGCTCCAGCGTCTCCCGCACGGGAAGCGGCATGGTCCGCTGCAGCAGCTCCGGCGGCACAGTGGCCACGCCGCGGCGGTGCAGGTATTCCTCCGCCAGGCTGTCCCAATAGCCCATGGAGTCCGCCAGCGTGCCGTCCATGTCAAAGATCGCGTACCTTTTGTCCATTCTCAAAGGCTCAATACAGCTCCGTGATGATGTCCACGCACCGGTCGATACCCAGCGCGCCGCTGTCCAGGGAGATGTGGTAGTGCTGGCTCTTGCCCCACTCCATGTCAGTATAGAACTGGTAATAGGCCGCCCGGCGCTTATCCTTGTCCCGCAGGCGCTTTTCCGGCGTCTCGGTGGTCTCGCCATAAAGCTTGACGATCCGCTCGGCCCGCGCCTCCATGGGGGCGTGGATGAACACCTTCAAAAGGTCGGCCTTCCCCTCCAGGATGTAGTCCGCGCAGCGGCCCACGATGACGCAGGACTCCTTCTCCGCCAGCTCCAGGATGAGCTTGCGCTGGACGGTCCAGAGATAGTCCTGCACGGACAGGCCGTTGACGGACCGGTCCGCAAAGGCGGTGGCCAGCCAGCCGCCCCGGGGGGTATACTCTCCGCGCTCGGCGATGTATTCCTTCGCCAAGCCGCTCTCCTCGGCGATCTTCTCCAGAAGCTCGTTGTCAAAGCAGGGGATGCCCAATCTCTCCGCGGCCTGCCGGCCGATGGTCCGGCCGCCGCTGCCGAATTCACGGCTGACGGTAATGACTCTGTTGGCCATAACTGCTCCTTTCCCCGGGACGGGCCAGACGCGCCCGCCTCGGCTTTGTGTTTATTTTAGCAGGGTTTTCCCCCGCCGTCAACCGGCGCGGGGAAATTCGCTCTGCACCTTGCAACCGGCGAAGTTTTCCGTTATAATAGCGTATACGTCGCGCGGGTATGGTGGAATTGGCAGACACGCTGGATTTAGGTTCCAGTGGGCGACCGTGGGAGTTCAAATCTCCCTACCCGCACCACACCATGCAGTCAAAAGGATACTGCGCCGAAAAACCCAGGCCCCCAGCCGGTCTCTGGGTTTTTTTCGGTTGATAGGATAGATCCCGGACCTGGAAGGAGCGTTTTATGAAAAAGATACGTCTGCTGTGCCTCGCGCTGGCGGTGCTGCTGCTCGCGTCGGTCTGTGTCACCGCGTACGCCGCCGATGAGACGGACGACCGGCCGGAGGTGCTCCGCGTGGGGTTTTTCGCCTTTTCCGGCTACCACGTCATCGACGGGAACGGCCGCCGGAGCGGCTATGGCTATGAGTTCCTCCAGCGGCTGGCCATCCACGGCGGCTGGTCCTATGAGTATGTTGGCTATGACGGCTCCTATGCCGACGCGCTGGATATGCTGCGCAGCGGAGAGGTGGACATCGTCACCTCCGTCTCCAAGACGGCGGAGCGGGAGAAGGAATTCCTCTTTTCCGACCAGTCCATCGGCGTCAACTTCACCATCTTCACCGTGAAGAGCGGCAACCGGTCCATCGTGGAGGGCGATTACGCCACCTATGACGGCGCCGTGGTGGGCATGCTGGAGGGCAACTCCAAGAACGCCAACTTTGAGCGCTTCGCCGCGGAGCACGGCTTCTCCTACCAGCCGGTATATTTCGCCGATCAGGACGGGCTCACCGCCGCCCTGCAGAGCGGCGAGGTGGACGCCGCCGTCACCGGCAGCCTGCGGCTGCTGGAGAACGAGTGGCTGCTGGAGTCCTTCGACGCCAGCCCCTTCTACATCTGCACCCGCAAAGACCGCACCGAGCTGATGGCCCGGATCAACGCCGCCATCAACGAGATGGACCTGCACGAGCCCAACTGGCGGGACACCCTCCATGAGACCTACTATGCCACCGATCAGGAAGGCTCCATCATCATGAACGCCGGCGAGCGAGCCTTCCTGGAGGAGCACCAGGCCTCGGGCCAGCCGCTGCGGCTGCTGTTCAACCCCGACCGCATCCCCTACTGCTACTTCCGGGACGGGGAAGCCTGCGGCATCCTCCCCGCCCTCTTCGACTCCCTGGCCCAGCGGCTGGGTCTGAATTACGAGTTCATCCCGGTAAAGGACCGGACCGAGTACTATGCCCTCCGGGCGGCCGGGGCGGCGGATGTCGTGCTGGATTTCACCGGCGATTACTATCTGGCCGAGGAAGAGGGCTATAAGATCACGGTCCCCTACTACCACACCAACTTCGCCCGCCTGACTCTGGACGGCTTCACCGGGACGGTGGAGCGGCTGGCGATGCTGGAGCGGGCCGACGCCATCAACAGCCTGGTCGCGGACCGCTATCCCGACGAGGCGCTCCTGCTGTGCGACAACACGGACGACTGCATCCAGGCGGTGCTGGACGGCGAGGCCGACGCCACCATCCTCTACGCATACACGGCCGAGAGCTACGTCCGCCAGGACGTCCGCAACCGGCTGACGTCCGTCGTCTTTGGGAACACCACGCTGTCCTACGCCGTGGGCGAGGGGGTCCATGGCGGCCGCTATCTGCTCTCCCTGCTGGACAAGGGGGCGGACAGCTTTACCGACGCGGAGATGGACGCCCTCCTGTCCCGGGAGTTCGACGCCGGACAGGAGAACAACGTCAGTCTGGTCGCCTTCCTGTACCGGAACCCGATCTACAGCGTGATGGGCGCCATTCTGATCCTGCTGTTCCTCTTCGCCCTGGTCATGCTGGCCGTGCGGACCAACAACCAGCGGCAGCTGAAGAAAAAGATCGCCCTGGCCACCAGCGAACTGGAGAACAAGACCCAGGAGCTGACCCAGGCCCTCCAGGCGGCGGGCGCCGCCAACCGGGCCAAGACCACCTTCCTCAACAACATGTCCCACGACATCCGCACGCCCATGAACGCCATCATCGGCTATACGGCCCTGACCACCGCCCATCTGGACAACAAAGAGCGCGCCCAGGATTACCTGTCCAAGATCGCCCAGGCGTCCAACCACCTGCTGAGCCTCATCAACGACGTGCTGGACATGAGCCGCATCGAGTCGGGCAAGGTCACCATCAACGAGCGGCAGGAGAATCTGGCGGAGATCCTCCAGAGCCTGCGGAACATCATCCAGTCCGATATCCACGCCAAGGGCATGGAGCTGTTCATCGACACGGTGGACGTGGCGGACGAGGAGATCTACTGCGACAAGCTGCGGCTCAACCAGATCCTCCTGAACCTGGCCTCTAACGCCATCAAATTCACCCCCACCGGCGGCACCATCGCCATCCGGGTGACCCAAAAGCCCGCCAGCTCCCCCAAGCGGGGCCTCTATGAATTCCGGGTCAGCGACACCGGCATCGGCATGAGCCCGGAATTTGCCAAGACCGTGTTCGAGCCCTTCACCCGTGAGGAATCCTCCACCGTCAGCGGCATCCAGGGCACCGGTCTGGGCATGGCCATCACCAAGAACATCGTGGACATGATGGGCGGCACCATCCGCGTGGAGAGCGAACCCGAAAAGGGCACCACCTTCACCGTGACGCTGGAACTGCGCCTGGCCGGCGCCCACCAGGAGATGGAGCCCATCGCGGAGCTGAACGGCCTGCGGGGCCTGGTGGTGGACGACGACATGGTCTGCTGCCAGAGCGTGTCCAAGATGCTCCGGCAGATTGGCATGCGGGCGGAATGGGCCCCGTCCGGCCGGGAGGCCATCGCCCGCACCAACGAGGCCGTGGACCTGCGCGACCCCTTCGAGGTCTACATCGTGGACTGGTCCATGCCCGAGCTGAGCGGTATCGAGACCGTCCGCCAGATCCGCAGGATCGTGGGCGAGGACTCCCCCATCATCCTCATGTCCGCCTACGACTGGTCGGACATCGAGCAGGATGCCCGCCAGGCCGGGGTCACCGGCTTCATCAGCAAGCCGCTGTTCGCCTCCGACCTCCACCACACCCTGGAGCGCAGTCTGGGCCGCACCGGGGAGGACGCCCCCGCCCAGAAGGCCGCCCTGCCCACCGAGGCGAGCTTCGCGGGCAAGCGCATCCTCCTGGCCGAGGACAACGAGCTCAACCGGGAGATCGCCGCCGAGATCCTCCAGGAGGCCGGCTTCCTGGTGGAGTGCGCCGAAAACGGCCAGCAGGCCTGCGACATGGTCCGCCAGTCCCTGCCGGGGTACTATGACCTGGTCCTGATGGACATCCAGATGCCCATCCTGGACGGCTACGCCGCCACCCGGATCATCCGCGCCATGGAGAATCCGGCCCTGGCCGGGCTGCCCATCATCGCCATGACCGCCAACGCCTTCGAGGAGGACCGGGAGCTGGCCATGGAGGCGGGCATGAACGGCCACCTGGCCAAGCCCATCGACCTGGAAAAAATGATGTCCCTGCTGCGGGATCTGTTCAGCGGAAAGAAGTGAGCGCGCCCGTCATCTTTCGACCGGGCCCCGCGTCAGTTCTGACACCTTCCCCCACTTTTGTTCCCATAATGGGCACATATTCGCATCTTATCAACACAACTCCCAAATAATCGCCCGTTTTTCCGCTATATCTCCCCACTTTCTGATCTTAGCAGACCTGTCGGCCGGTTTTTCCTCCGCGTCCGGCGGCAAACGACGTCCCACAGACCGCCCTTCGGCAAAAGCCGGAGGGCGGTTTATTGACGAATCCGGTTTTTTGCTGTATAATCAGGGTGACATAAAATCGGAATCGGTCAACATGGAGGTACTTATGGCAGAACAATTCGCCCGGCGGCGCATGACCGACCGGCGGGACGGCCGGCGGCTGCGCACCATCTCGCCCATCTTCCAGCTGTCGCCCTTTACCATGCTCTCCCCCGCCGACGCCACCAACAGCTTCGTGGACGCGGTGGACGTAGCGCCCATGGAGGCCTGGCTCCGCGCCCGCCGTCGGGAGGGCGACGACCTCATCGCCCTGCCCCACGTGGTCATTGCCGCCTATGTGCGCATGCTGGCGCTGCGCCCGGCGATGAACCGGTTCGTGGCCGGACGGTTCATCTATGCCCGCAACAGCATCGACATCGTCCTGTCCCCCGGCGGCTCTGGCGGCGCTGACGCCGCCGGGATGAACTTCACCGTCCGTTTTCAGCCCACCGACACGGTCTATGACGTCTGCCGCAAGATCAGCGCCAGAGTGGACAACCTCAAGGCCGATCAGTCCTCCGACCGGCTGGAGCGTCTGGCCGCCACGCTGGTAAAGACGCCCCGGTTCATCCTCCGGGCCGCGGTGGGCGTGATGCGGTGGCTGGACTATCACGGCTGGCTCCGCCCCAGCGTCACCGTCAGCAGCCCCTATCACGGCTCCGCCGTCATCTCCGACGAGGGCGGGTTCCATCTGCCCCCCGTCCGGCGCAGCATCAACAGCCTGGGCAGCCTGCCGGTGAGCCTGTCCCTGGGCCGCGTCCGCTCTGCCCTGGAGCTGGACAAATCCGGCCATGTACTGGAGCGCCGGTACATGGACATGGCCGTCAGCTATGACAGCCGCATCGCCGACAGCGCCTATGTGGGCTCGGCATTCCGCTATTTCCGCTATTACCTCGCCAACCCGGAGGCCCTGGAAACGCCCCCGGAGCGGGTCAACGAGGACGCGCTCTGACCGCGCGGCAAACGGCCGCCTCCCCTTGTGGGGAGGCGGCCGTTTTTTGCCTGCTCATTTTCTATAAAACAGGATGCCCAGGGTACCGGGCCCGCAGTGGCAGCTGACGGTGCAGCCGGCACGGGTGTGGATGATCTCTTTAAAATCGCCCAGCTTCCGGATGGTGCGTTCCGCCGCGGCCCGGCAGCTCTCGTCGATGCCCGAGTCGGTGATGAAGATGCGGCCGGTGTCCACCCCGGACATGTCCCCCAGCCGATCCCGGACATAGGCCTCGATGCACTCCTCCATCCGGCCCCGGTACTTTTTGCCCACGCCCATGGCCCCATTCTTCACGAAGATGCAGGGGTGGAGATGGAGCAGGTTGGCGCCCATGGCGGCCAGGGCCGTGCAGCGGCCGCCCCGGCGCAGATAGTCCAGGGTGCTGACCACGAAGCTCACGTCCAGCTTCTCCCGCTTGTCCTCCATGGCCGCTTTGATATCCGCCGCGGCCATCCCCGCCGCCGCCATCCCGCAGGCGTCCAGCACCAGATGGCCGATCCCGGTGGACAGATTGCGGCTGTCCACCACATACACGTTCCCCAGCTCCTCCGCGGCGATGCACGCGTTCTGGTAGCAGGCGGACATATCGCTGCTGATGGTGAAGTGGACGACGGCGTCATGGTCTTTCAGCTGCGCGCCGAACACGTCCAGATAGTCCTGCACGTTCACCGCCGAGGTGGACCCCAGCTGGCCGCAGGCGGCGATCTTCTCATACAGCTCGTCGGGAGTTATCTCCGTCCCGTCCTTGAAGCTGTCCCCGGCGCAGGACACTGTCAGCGGCACGATGGTGATGTCATGCG
This sequence comes from uncultured Oscillospiraceae bacterium, assembly GCA_947624065.1. Lineage (GTDB taxonomy): Bacteria > Bacillota > Clostridia > Oscillospirales > Oscillospiraceae > CAJOIG01. The sequence goes on from CANQIO010000002.1 coordinate 40,386, forward strand.
CGGCCACCAGCTCCGGCGTCAGGTCGCAGGTGCTGTCCGCGGTCACTTTGATCTTCATGAAGATCTCCTTTCTGTCTCATCCCGCCCCTCACTGGAACAGGTCTGTCAATTTCTCCCAAAAACTTGGTTCCGCTTCCACCTGCTTCTCCTGGGGCGCCGGCGCAGGCACCTGAATGGGCGGTGTGCGGAGGACGAACTGCACGCTCTTCACGTTCACATTGTCCGCCGACACGAAGGAGACCGTCTCCCCCGTCCCGCCGGAGAAAGAGGCCAGCATCTCGTCGATCTTGTCCTGGATGCGCCCGTCGATCCCGTCGGTCCTCTCCCGCATGGCTGCGGTCCCGTCGGCCAAAGCCGCCGCGCCGGTGTCCGCCAAAGCGATCCCCTGAGCCAGGTCCGCCGCGCCGGTACCCAAGTCCCCTGCCCCGGAGGACAGCGTCTCGCCGCCGGATGCCAGGTTGGCCGCGCCGGAGGTGATGGCCCCAAAGCTGGCGTTCAGCTGATCGGCCCCGGCCGTATAGGCGCTGACGCCAGCGCTGAGGGACTGGGCCCCCGCCGCCAGGGCGTCCACCGCGCCCTGCAGCTGGGCGATGAGGGCCGCCGGGTCCGCCAACGTGACGGCCAGTGTCTGGACGGTGGTATCGAAGGCGGCGCAGTTGGTCTGCAGCTCCGCCGCGCCGGCGGACAGCTGGTCCACCGCGGCCGTCAGGCTGGGCAGGGCCGACAGGACCAGCGCATCCTGCTGCAGCACGGCAGCAGCCTCATTCAGAAGGGTCTGGGTCGCCTCGTCCGGGGCCGCCGCCGCGGCGTTCCGGAGAGAGGCGGCGGTGCTGTTGTTGGCAGCGGCCAGCTCGCTCACATCCGGGAGGCTCTGCCGGAGGGACGCCAGCCCGCTCGCCAGCTGGTCCACCGCCGCCCGGATCTGGGCGGACGCCGCGGTGAGGGAGCTCACATCGCCGCCGGTCAGGCCGGTGCCGGCCAGCTGGCTCTGGAGCGCCTGCAGGCCCGACAGGATCTGGGCCGCGCCGGCGTTCAGCGCGGCGGACTGGCCGCTCAGCGCGGCGAGCCCGGACTGGACCGTAGCCGCGCCGGTGCTCAGGGCCTCAGCGCCCTGGGCCAGCTCCGACGCCCCGGACTGGACCGCGGCCGCGCCGGCGCGCAGAGCCTCCGCCCCGCCGGACAGCTCCGCCGTCCCCTCGGCCAGATCCGCGGCCCCGTCGTCCAGCGCCGCCACCGCGTCCATCAGCTCTTTTACCTGGTCCATGAGCGCCCCGTCATCCACCTCTACGGACAGGTTCATGGCCACGCCATTCAGGGAAATGCCCTCCATCTCAAAGTCCGTCACCCGCGCAGTGATCTGGGTATCCAGCCCCCGGCCGGGCAGGACCGTATAGGTCAGCTGCTTGTCGCCGCCCACGTTGGCCACCGTGGCGTCCGCCGCCGTGATGTCCTCGCAGCGGTCGGTATCCAGCGTCAGGGACACCTGCAGGGCGTAATCCTCAAAGAACGTCCCCGGGCAGTCGTCGTTTTTCTCCACGGTCAGGGTGATGAGCAGTTCCCCGCTCTTTCCCGCCAGTTCCTCCGCCGTCAGCTCCGCCCCGTCCAGATAATAGCGGACCGACACCGTCCAGGGCATCGCATTTTCCGCCAGGCGGCCCTCATAATAGAGCTTTCCGGCGCCCACGCTGGCGGTGACCCGGCCGTCGGCATAGGTCAGCTCGTCGGTGGTGGTCATGTTCCGCACGGACACATAGTCCCCGTAGTCCACGATCTCCCCGGCCTGGTCCAGGGCAAAGATATTCACCACGTTGATCTGCTCCACTGCGCCGGTCCCGTCCAGACTGACGTACACCACCTCCTCCTTGGAGGGGTTTGGCTCCGCCGCCAGCGCCGCCGGCGACAGCCACATCATCCCCGCCATCACCGTCAGGATCAGCGCGGTCAGCTTCTGGAAGCTCTTGTGTTTCATGGTTCGATGGTCCCCTCCTCAAGAGAAGTCTGCGGCTCCTTCGCCGGGTCCTTTCCGCCCCGGCGGAGGATGAGCCGGTCAAAGGCCAATAGCAGTCCCGGCAGCACAAATATCACGATGACGACGGAGAAGATCGCGCCGCGCCCCAGCAGCAGCCCCAGCTGGGCCAGCAGCTGGTTGGTGGAGACCGCCCCCATCAGCAGTCCCACCACCGTCAGCACGCTGCCGGAGGTGAGGATGGACACCGTCACGCCGGACACGGTCCGGACCACCGCCGTTTTCCGGTCCATGCGCAGCCGATTCTCCCGGTACCGGTCCGTGAGCAGGATGGCATAGTCCACCGTGGCCCCCAGCTGGATCGCGCTGATGATCAGATAGGTGATGTAAAAGATGGGCTTGTTGGTGAAATAGGGCACCGCCAGATTCAGCCAGATGGCCGTCTCGATGCTCAGCACCAGGATCACCGGCAGCACCAGCGACCGCATGGTCAGCAGCAGCACCAAAAACACCGCTCCGATGGCCAGCAGGTTCACCTTCACCATATCGGCCGTGACCGTATCCATCAAATCGTAGGTGCTCACGCCCTCGCCGGCCAGATAGTACGCCCCCGGATAGTACCGCTCCGCCGCGGCGCGGACGGCCTCCACCAGCGCGAAGGTCTCCTCCCCCTCATAGGGCACGTCCACGGAGATCACCATGCGGCTGTAGTCGTCCGATTCCAGCTGGCTGAGGGTGGCCTCGTCCAGATACTCCATGGGCACCTCCGCCCCGGCGCTGTCCACATAGGAGATGACGCCTGTCACGTGGTCCAGCCCGTGCAGATCACGGGACAGGGCCGTCTGGGTGGCCGTGTCCCCCTTGGGCACCAGCAGCACATAGGTGTCGCTCTCGCCAAAGACCTGGCGGATGGCGTCCATGTCGCTGCCCAGCTGGGTGTCCGGACCGAAGATGTGGGACGCGCCATAGTAGTAGTCGTTGGCGTTGGATGCCAGGTACACCGGCGCGATGATGAGCAAAAACAGGCACACCATGGGCACCGCCATCCGGCGGACCGCCTTGCCGAACTTATCGAAGCCGGGCATAAAGCTCCTGTGCCGGGTCTTGTCCACGGCCTTGCAGCAGCTCAGCAGCACGCTGGGCATGAACAGGAACACCGTCACCAAACTGATGGCCACGCCCTTGGCCAGGGCCAGGCCCAGGTCCGGCCCGATGCGGAACCGCATCAGCGCCAGCGCCACGAACCCGATCACCGTGGTCAGCCCGCTGGACACAATGGACGAGGCGGACAGGCACAGGGCGTTCACCATGGCCTCCTCCCGGTCGTCGGTGCGCAGGCGGCACTCGTCGAACCGGTGGATCAAAAACACCGAGTAGTCCAGCGACACCGCCAGCTGCAAAATGTTCCCCGCGGCGTTGGTGACGAAGGAGATCTCCCCAAAGATCAGGTTGGTGCCGGCGTTGATGACCACCGCCACGCCCAGGCCGCCCAGCACCAGCACCGGCTCCAGCCAGGAGGTCATGGTCAGCAGCAACACCACCAGCGCGAAGGCGATGCCGCCGACGGCGATGACATGGATCTCCGCCAGCGTGCTAGTGGTGGCCACCGCCGTGGACACCGCGCTTCCGCTCATGGCGGCGCTGTCCCCTACGATGGCCCGGATGGCCGGGATGGCGTCGATGCAGCGCTCCTCGTCCACCGTCACGGACAGCAGCGCCGTTCCGTCCCTGTAATAGGTCTTAAGCACCGCGCTGTCCACCGTCGCCAGGGGCACCGTCACGTCGACCGCGTCGTCCAGCCACGTCACGTCCAGCACCCCGTCCACGGCGGCGATGCTCCTCTTATATTCCAGCGCCTGGGGCACCGTCACGTCCGGGATCATCACCCGCGCGTTGGGGATGCCGCCGCCGAATTCGTCCGCCATGACGTTCACGGCCACGGTAGAGGGACTGTCCGGCGGCAGATAGTCGTTCATGTCATAGTTCACCGCCACCATGCTCCAGGCCCCCAGGCACACTATGAACCCCAGGGCAAACAGCGCCATGATCCACCGCCTGCGGCGGACCACGCCGGTGAAAAATCCTCTCATGCCGCTCCCCCTCTCTTTCACGGTCTATCATTATAATCCCTATCGCGCCGGTGGAAAATGGGCAATATGCCCCCACTTGTGTAATTACCGGACAAAATAGTCCATTTTGTCCGGTAATTCTATTGACGCCGCCCGGAACCGGCCGTATAATAATGACCAACTCCCAGGAAAGGCGGCGGACAGATGAAACACGAGGAGATATCTCTGACCACCAAGCGGGCGCTGGCCGCGGCGCTGAAGGACGCCATGGCCCGCAAGCCCCTGCAGAAGATCACCGTCACGGAGCTGATCCAGGCGGCAGACGTGAACCGAAAGACCTTCTATTACCACTTCTCCGACATCTACGAGCTGCTGAAATGGACGCTGGAGGAGGAAGCGCTGGACGAGGTGAAGCATTATGACCTGCTGCGGGACTATGAGCGGGCCATCGCCTTCATCATGGACTACGTCGAGCGCAACGACTATATCATCACCTGCGCCTGGGACGCCATGGGCCAGGACGGGCTGAAGCGGTTTTTCCGGGTGGATTTCCAGGACATCGTGGTGGACCTGATCGCCAGCGCCGAGCGCCGGACCGGCGTCACGCTGGAGGCGGATTACCGCGCCTTCCTCACCCAGTTCTACATCGAGGCCCTGTCGGGGATGCTGATCCAGTGGATACAGCACCGGGAGTCCTACGACCGGGACCGGGTGGCCGGATTCACCATCCGCATCATCCGGGACTCTCTGCTGGGCATTTTGCGCGTCGATCCCCCGCGCGCCGCCCCATGAGAGGCAAATGCGTCCCCACAGCGCACACAGGCCGCGCCGCAAGCTGAAAAGCTCGCGGCGCGGCCTTGGCATTGGTATAAAAGTCTCACACGGCGATGGGGATCTTCTTGTCGAAGGCCGCCGGGGCATAGCCCTCCAGGCGGAAGCTGTCCCGTGTGAACTGATAGAAATCGGTGATCTCCGGGTCCATGAAAAACTGCGGCGCCGGGGACTGGGGATTCTGGATGATCTCCCGGATCAGTGGCACATGCCGGTCATAGATGTGGCAGTCGGCGATCACATGCACCAGCTCTCCCGCCACCAGGCCGGAGACCTGGGCCATCATGTGCACCAGCACGGCGTACTGCACCACGTTCCAGTTGTTGGCCGCCAGCATATCCTGGCTGCGCTGGTTCAAAATGGCGTTGAGCACGTTGCCGGACACGTTGAAGGTCATGGAATAGGCACAGGGGTACAGCCCCATGGCGTGCAGATCCTCGAAGTTGAAGATGTTGGTGAGGATGCGCCGGGAGGCGGGGGTGTGCTTCAGCTCATAGAGCACCCGGTCCACCTGGTCGAACATGCCCTCGGGGTAGATGTGCTTCAGCCCCAGCTGATAGCCGTAGGCCTTGCCGATGGAGCCGTTTTCATCTGCCCACTGGTCCCAGACGTGGCTGTTCAGATCGTGGATGTTGTTGGACTTTTTCTGCCAGATCCACAGCATCTCGTCCACCGCGCTCTTCCAATAGGTCCGGCGGATGGTCAGGATGGGGAACTCCTTTCGCAGGTCGTAGCGGTTGATGATCCCGAACTTCTTCACGGTATGGGCGGGCGCGCCGTCCTCCCAATGGGGGCGCACCTGCTGGTTCGTGTCCCACACCCCGTTGTCCAGGATGTCATGGCAGTTCTGGATAAATACCTGATCAGCATAACTCATGGGCGTCCTCCTTATCCCGCTGGGCGTGTCGAATTTGCTCCCAGTATACACGTCTTTGCCGCCGGGCGCAAGGAAAACCGCTGTCCGCTCAGCCTCCGAACACGCTCAGCAGGAAGCCCGCCGCGATGGCGGAGCCGATGACGCCGGCCACATTGGGGCCCATGGCGTGCATCAGCAGATAATTGGTCTTGTTGTACTTCCGACCCACGTCCTGACTCACCCGTGCCGCCATGGGCACCGCGGACACGCCCGCCGACCCGATCAGCGGGTTGATCTTCCCACCGCTGGTCCGGTACATGATCCGCCCGCCGATGAGCCCGCCGGCGGTGGAGATGGCGAACGCGATGAGGCCCAGGATGATGATCTTGATGGTGTTCAGGCTCAAAAACCGCTCCGCCACCATGGTCGCGCCTACAGAAGTGGCCAGGAAGATGGTCACCGTGTTCATCAGCGCGTTCTGCACCGTGTCGCTGAGCCGGTCCGTCACCCCGCACTCACGCAGCAGGTTGCCGAACATCAGGCACCCGATCAGCGGCGCCGTGGACGGCAGCAGCAATATCACGAACGCGCTCACCGCGATGGGGAAGATGATCTTCTCGGTCTTGGACACCTCCCGCCGCTGCTCCATCTTCACCTGCCGCATAGCCGGCGTGGTCATGAACTTCATGATAGGCGGCTGGATCATGGGGATCAGCGCCATATAGGAGTAGGCCGAGATGGCGATGGGACCCAATAGCTGCGGCGCCAGCATGGCCGTCAGCAGCAGCGCCGTGGGGCCGTCCGCCCCGCCGATGATGCCGATGGAAGCCGCCTCCGGGCCCGTGAATCCCAGCATGACCGCCCCGAAGAACGCCACGAACACGCCCAGCTGGGCCGCCGCGCCAAGAAGCAGGCTCTTGGGGTAGGCCAGCAGCGGGCCGAAATCCGTCATGGCCCCAACCCCCAGGAAGATCAGCGAGGGATAGAGCCCCACCTTCACGCCGATGTAGAAGATGTCTAAGAGCCCGCCCTCATGCAGCACCGTGGTGAAGGTCAGGTGCTCGATGACCTCCCCCGCCTCGGTGGTATAGGGCGTCCCCGCCACATAGGCGTCCCACATGTCCAGATGATACATCCCCGCCCCGGGGAGGTTGGTGAGAAGGCATCCAAAGGCGATGCCCACCAGCAGCAGCGGCTCGAACTTCTTCACGATCCCCAGGTACAGCAGTACGCAGGAGATGGCGATCATGATGAGGTTCTTCCAGCCCCCCGCCGCCAGGAACCCGGCAAAGCCCGACTCCGACGCCAGCTTGCCAAGTGTTTCCAGTATGTTCATGCCGCCCTCCTCACGCGATGACCGCCAGGACAGCGCCGGTCTCCACCACAGCGCCCTTGCTCACCAGGATCTGGGCCACAGCGCCGGCCTTGGGCGCGACGATCTCGTTCTCCATCTTCATGGCCTCCAGGATCATCACCACCTCGCCCTCCTTCACCTGCTGCCCCTGGCTCACCAGGATCTTCAGGATGTTGCCGGGCATGGGGGCCGTCACCGGCTCGCCCGCCGCCACCGCCTGGGCAGGCGCTGCCGCAGGCGCAGCCGCGGGAGCCGCGGCCACAACAGGAGCCGCAGCCGCGACGGGCGCTGCCGCCGGCGCGGGCGCATACGCCTCGTACTCGTCCACCAGCATGGCCTTGTCCTCGTCCACCTCGACCTCGTAGGTCCGGCCGTTCAATGTCACCTTATATTTCATTTCTCTTTGACCTCCTTGATAGAGCGGAACCGCAGTTCGTTGATGGGCTTGCCCAGCTTGTGGGCCACGATGGCCATGATGAGCGCCGCGTCCTTCGGGTCCGTGTCGTAGAGCTTCAGCTCCCCGGCCGTACCCTTGGCCGCCGGCTTCTCTACGGGCGCGGCAGGTGCGGGCGCGGGCTCCGGAGCCGCTGTGGCCGCGGCCTTGGCCGCCGCCTTGGCCTGGCTGTTCATCATGACCTTGCCCATGACGGTCACCACCACCAGCAGCATGCAGATCCCCAAAAACACCACCGCGTAGCCCATCACCGCCACCAGCGCACCCGTTCCTATGCTGGGGTGCAGCAGCGTTTCACTTATCCCTGTCATGGCTCACATCTCCTCGATGGTGTATTTGACCACCTTTTCCTCGTCCGCCTGCCGCTTCTCGAAAAACGCCTCCGCCAGCTGCGGGAACGCGATGTAGCTGAGCACGTCCTCGTCGCTCCGGGCCGTGTCGCCCAGCTGGGCCTTGGTCTTTTCAAACGCGGGCTCCAGCGTGTCGGCGTACCGCCCCTCCAGGGGCTTTTCGTCCCCAAGGATCAGCTTCTGCACCGCCGGGTCGATGGGCGCGGGCGTCTTGCCATACTCGCCCCGGCAATAGGCCTTCACCTCGTTGGACACCTTCTTATACCGCTCGCCCTGCAGCACATTGGTCACCGCCTGCACCCCCACCATCTGCGAGGTCGGCGTCACCAGCGGCGGATACCCCAGGTCCTTCCGCACCCGCGGCGTCTCCGCCAGCGCCTCGTCCAGCCGGTCCAGCGCGTTCATGGTCTTCAGCTGGCTGAGAAGGTTGGAGAGCATCCCGCCCGGCACCTGATAGGTCAGGCACTGGGTGTCCGTGGCCATGGATTTCGGCATCAGCGTCCCGTCCGCGATGAAGCCGTCCCGCACGGGCTTGAAGTAGTCCGCCACCTCTTTCAGCACCGCCTCGTCCAGGTCCACCTGGTACCCCAGCTGCTTGAGCGCGTATGCCAGCGTATCCGTGGACGCCTGGCTGGTGCCCCCGGAGAAGGGCGGCGTCGCCGTGTCGATGATGTCCGCGCCCGCCTCCACGGATTTCAGCAGCGTCATAAACGCCAGGCCGGTGGTGCAGTGGGTGTGCACGTCCACCGGCAGGTCCACCGCGTCCTTGATGGCGCTGACCAGGTCGTATGCCTCCTGGGGGCCCATGATGCCGGCCATGTCCTTGATGCAAATGGAGGTGCAGCCCATAGAGGCCAGCTGTTTTACGAGGTTTACATAATTCTTCAAGGTATGTACCGGCGAGGTGGTATAGCTGATGGCGCCGGAGGCCGTCGCCCCGCACTTCACCGTCTCCTCAACGGCCACCTTCAGGTTGTCCGGGTCATTGAGGGCGTCAAAGATGCGGATGATGTCGATGCCGTTTTTCACCGCGTGCTGCACGAACTTGCGCACCACGTCGTCCGGATAGTGCTTATAGCCGAGAATGTTCTGGCCCCGGAGCAGCATTTGGAGCTTGGTATGGGGCATTTTCGCCCGGATCTTCCGCAGCCGCTCCCACGGGTCCTCGTTCAGATACCGCAGGCACACGTCGAAGGTGGCGCCGCCCCAGCACTCCACCGCGTAATAACCCGCCCTGTCCATGGTCTCCAGGATGGGCTCAAACTTCGAATACGGCAGCCGCGTCGCCATGAGCGACTGGTTCGCGTCCCGCAGCACCGTCTCCACAAATTGCACACGCTGCATATCGTCTACCTCCTAAAACCGAGCATTAGTCCACTACCGTAAATTATATACAATTCCAGCCAAATGTCAACGGCTGGGACCATGCAAAAAGACGGCGCTCACGCGTCGTCTCTCCAATATTCAAGCGTCCCAGCCGAGGGTCAGCTGCTCCTGTTCCATCTGGCGGTCCAGCGCCTGCTCCACCAGCAGGGCGATGTTGGCCTCCACGGCCCGGCGGCTCTCGCAATAGAGCCGATGGAGGGCGGAGGGGGAGCCCTTTTCCAGGGGGAGCCGAGCCGCGAGGCAGAGCTCGCGGATGGCGGTGTTCACATAGGTGCGGCTCATGGGCGCGCCGTCGCGGGTCAAAAAGACCGGGCCGGCGGAGAGGCCCTGGCGGCCGCAGTAGGCCAGCAGCTCCCGGCAGAGGGTAGGCGGCAGGTGGACAAGGGCGGCATTTTTTCCGGAGCCAGTCACCACCGCGCCGGCGCGGGCTGCCTCCACGGTGAGGCGGTCCAGGTCGGAGACGGGCAGATCCGTTCCGGCAAAGAGCAACACCAGCAGATAGGCCCTCTCCCGGCCCAGGAGCTTGGCGGTATGGAGAAGATGGCGGTACTCCGCGCGGGTCAACTCGGGACGGGGGGCCGTCTCGGCGGGAAGGGTGTCGGCCAATTGCAGGTCCCGGCGGCCGCAAAAGGCCAAAAAGCTGTTGGCGGCGGAGAGGATCACATTGACCGAACGGGGGGCCGCGCCGGAGCGGAGCAGCGCCTCACGGCAGGAGGCGAGGGAGCCGGGGCGGATACGGCCGGGCTCTGGAAGCATCTGGGCCAGGCGGGAGAGGGAGCGGCGATAGCGCGCGCAGGTCTCCGGGGCGCGGCCGCGGGCGGCCAGGTCGGACAAAAAGGCCTCCACGGCGGCGCTGTCCAGGGAAACGGCGGGCAGGTCCGCCAAAAGGGCCGCATCCAGGGGATCGGCCAAGAGCTCCACGGCCATGGGACGCCTCCTTTCAAAAAAGAGAGGGAGCAGGGACGAACCCTGCTCCCTCGGGAGTGTTGCTAGTTTTTAATGCTCGTGTGCTGATTACTGAGCGGGAGTGGGGATGGGGCCCTTGTAGGCATCGGTCCAAGTGATCATGCCGTAGTAGCCCTTGTGCTCCTTGATGGACCAGACAGAGCCGTACTCAGCGGTCTCATGCCAGCCACCGCGGATGCGGCCAGGCGCATCAGAGTCAGCAGAGGTCTCGAAGTAGTACCAGCCAGCGGGCTCATACTTGGTGCCGATGATGCCGGTGTTGCAATCATAGGTCAGAGCAGCCTTCGCATAGGCGACGCCGGTCTGCATGATGCCCTCGTCATCCACATAGTACCAAATCATGTGCTTGCTGTAGACCCACTTGTTGGTGAGCTTCTGGCCATTCACGAAGAAGTACCAGTCGCCAGTGGTGGGGTTCTTGAACCAGTCGGTGTAGCCCTCGGGAACCCAAGGAACATCGGGATCCAGGTCAGGCCAGGAGTCGATCAGCTTCTGCAGCTGGTCAACAGCATCCTGCACCAGGACTTCGGGATTGAAGGTAGCCGCAACGTACTCGTCAGCATCCTCGTCCCAGCCGTGCTTGGTGGCCAGAGCGTCGAACAGAGCGTCAGCCAGGTTCCGCTGATCCGTCTCGCTCAGCTTGCCGCTGCCAGAGACAGTGTAAGCATAGTCGATCAGGGTGTTCAGGGTGTTGATGGAAGACCCGGGGATAGGATCATAGTCTTCAGTGGAACCGATGGTCACATCGTCGACCTTCAGGGTAGCACCATCCTTCACAGTGACCATGATGTCATTGGGGATGGAGGCCAGGGTCAGAGTGCCCTGCTCGACGATCAGGTCGCCCTTGGGAACATTGGCCAGAGCAGTGATGATGCGGGCGTTGCCGACCAGCCACCAGTCGCTGTACTCGTAAGGATCATCCTCATCAGCGTCGACCACGCGAGCCACAGGGTTCTTGCCAACGACATAGGCGTGAGGAGCGTTGTACGGCTCATAAGCGAACGCACCGCCGGTGACGGACAGGAACTCCAGCGGAGAAATGCCGTCAGGATCGTCAACAGTCGCGAAGAAGGAATTAACAGAGTCGCCGCCGAAATCGCCATCGGAGATCACAGCAGAGGAGTGACGCTCAATGAAGAAGTGAGTGCTGCCCAGGACCTCGCCGCCAGTGATCTGGATATCCATCGCGTTATCACGCGGGTCACCAGTCCGGCCTTCCCAGGAACCGAGCATCAGCTGACCGCCGATCTTCGCGCCGGGAACCATGGTGAAGATGCCCTCGTCGCCGCAGACATAAACGTCATGGTCGACAGTGCCCTGGATGTTGACTTCGAAGGAACCCACAGAGTCGACCCACAGGTTGCCCAGAACGCGGCCGATGACGGTCACGCTGCCGTTGAAGCGGCGGCCCTCAGCACCGACCATGCCAGCCAGGAAGGCGTCCTTGCCGACGACCAGCTGGTTGCCGACAGCAGAGTTCGGGCAAACGATGGGAGAATGGAAGTAGGTATCAACCAAGTCGATCTTCACATTGCTGCCATCGATGACCAGGTTGCCGTGGTAGTTCTGGCTGTTGGAGCCGATCACGTCGCCCTCGCCGGTGAACTTAATGGTGCGGGTGCGAACGGAAGCATTGTTGTTGGCTACATGGAGGTCAGCGTCGAGGCACAGGACGTGGCCGTTCAGGTCGAGAGTCACGTTCTTGTCAGCAATCAGAGTGGTCTGAGAGACGATGACATCCTTCAGCAGGGTGATGGTCTGACCGGTCTTGACGTTGTCGACAGCGGAGTGCGTGGGGTCAGTAGGATCGGAGAAGTGCTCATACTTCTTCTCGCCGATCTTGGCTTCCCACTTGCCCCAGTGGTCGCCGGGCTTCACAGTGGTGCCGTTGACGGTGATGTCCTTCTTGGTGGAGTTCTTGATCTGCACGTCATCGTCCACGTCGGTGAAGGTGGCGGAGCCCTGCAGAACATTGATGTAAGCCTTCTTGGTGGCAGCGCCGAAAGCCTCGATGGCGGACTTGCCGAGCAGGGTGTACTCCACATAGTCAGGGTCATCGGTGTCCCAGATGTGGGCAACGGTGGCAGACTTCGCGATCTCCTTCAGGCACTCCGTGTTTGTAGCATTGTCGGTAACCATGGTCTCGCCGCCGACAGAGGGAACGAACCGGCCGCCAGTGATGTAGTGATCGGTGGTCTTGGTGTCGGGATTCACATAGATGGCGCACTTCCCGTCTTCTGCGGCAACAAAGGTACCGCCGCTGATCTCTACGCTGACATCAGCACGATGCTTCGCGTCCATGCGCAGTGCCTCTGTCTTGCCGTGCGAGCAGGCAGCAACAATCTTGCCGCCGGAGACGTTCAGGTAACCAGCATTGACATGGATGGTGCCCTTGACAGTGCCGCCGGTGATGGTGACAGTGCCCAGCTCATCTTTCAGCGAGATCTCGCCAACCACAGAGCCGCCGCTGACGATCATCTCAGCGTCATCTTCCAACTTATTGAAGTAGACGCCGCTGGAGACCTTGCCGCCGGAGACGGTCAGGGTGCCGCCCTTGGTGGGATCCCAGCCGCCCAACTCACCGCCGGAGACGTTGACATCGCCGCCAGCAGTGTTCACGACCTTGCCGCCCTCAACGTTGAGCACGCCATTGTTCGTGACTGTGGTGACCAGGCCGCTCTTAACAGTCAGCTCGCCCTTGGGGCCGACAGTGATCGCCACCAGGTTGCTCTTGTTGTAGGCATTGCTGTCGATCACGGTCAGGTTGCCCTTAGCGACGGTCATGGGCACCTCCAGCTTATAGCCGTTCAGGTCGAGGGTAACGTCAGCGTTGACTGTCACTTGATGGGGGTCCGTGATGCTGTAGACCAGCTGGACGGTCTCACCCGTCTTTTCAGCCAATTCGATCGCATCCCCGAGGGACCCGCCCTCAAGAGGCTTCACTACGTACGCCTCGGCAGGTTCGTCTGCGGCCGCAGCCACAGGGTTTGTTTCAGTCTGCTCCACGGCGGCCACAGCGGTCTCCTCGCCCTCGGCCGCGAGAGCCGGGACGGACAGAGACAGAACCATGACCAGCACGAGAAGCAGGCTAAGTACACGTTTTGTCATTGTCTGATGTCCTCCTAATAAAAATTGTATTTTTGAGCCCTCGCCGCCGCCGCAGACGGGTCGTCCACGGCATAGGCATGGGAATATCGTTCCCCAGGCCCAGCTTTACGTTGATGATTATAGCCCCCTTCGCTGGAAAAAGCAAGGGATAATTGAAAAAAAGTTCATTTTTTTACAATCCCAGCCAGGCAAACGCCCGCAAAACCGTTCCCGGCCCCAGCCCGGGCCGCCGGCGGGACGCCGCCATGCGCGATATATTTATATTGTATACCGGGCCGTCTCCCGGCCCCGCCGGGGGCAACTCCGGCGGTTTTTCATATGCAGGAGCATTCACCGCGCCGCAAAGCATTGGAAATCCCGGACTTTTTTAGAGCGGCCGCGCAGGGTATACAAGATATGCGCGTCTATCCGGCCGATATGCAGACGATATCCAGCCATTTTTGCGGCTCTTCGGCGCGACAAAGGCCGATTTTGGATGTTTATGCGCAGTTTTCACGGGTTATCCAGCGGCATGGCGGTGAAAAAGATTTCCGGGAAGGGGTTTCCCTGGCGGGGGCAATGTGCTATACTGAGCAAAATCCACTGGACGGAGGAAAAAAGATATGGTGACCAACGACGAGGCCATCGCAAGAGTCAAGCACCAGGTGGTGCAGGAGGTATGCCGGCTGGCCTGGGAGGGAAAGCTGGACGAGCAGCGGGACAACATCCCCTATGAGATCATCCCCGGCCCACAGGCCCAGTTCCGATGCTGTATTTATAAGGAGCGGGAGATCGTCCGCCAGCGGGTGCGCCTGGCCGAGGGGAAATGCCCCACCGGCACCAGCTCCGACAATATGGTCCAGGTCATCAACGCGGCATGCGAGGAATGCCCCATCGCGTCCTATATCGTCACCGATAACTGCCGCAAATGCGTGGGCAAGGCGTGCCAGAACTCCTGCCAGTTCAACGCCATCAGCATGGGACCCAACCGCGCTTACATAGACCCCAATCAGTGCCGGGAGTGCGGCAAGTGCGCCCAGGCATGCCCGTATAACGCCATCGCCCACCTGGAGCGGCCCTGCAAAAAGGTCTGCCCCGCCGACGCCATCACCTACGACGAGTACGGCGTGTGCGTCATCGACGAGGCAAAGTGCATCCGCTGCGGCATCTGTATCCATAACTGCCCCTTCGGCGCCATCGGCACCAAGGCCGCCGTCGTGGACGTCATCCATGAGATCAAGGCCGGCAAAAAGGTCATCGCTATGCTCGCCCCCGCTACCGAGGGCCAGTTCGGCGAGGGCATCAGCATGGACAGCTGGCGCACCGCCCTCAAAAAAACCGGCTTCGCCGATATGGTGGAGGTGGGCCTGGGCGGCGATATGACCGCCGCCGCCGAGGCCGAGGAATGGGCCGAGGCCTATAAGCAGGGGAAGAAAATGACCACCTCCTGCTGCCCCGCGTTCGTGAATATGATCCGGCTGCACTTCCCCGCCCTGGCGGAGAACGTGTCCACCACCGTCAGCCCCATGGCCGCCGTGAGCCGGTATCTCAAGCAGCTGGATCCCTATACCGTCACCGTGTTCGTCGGGCCCTGCATCGCCAAGAAAAGCGAGATCAATCTCCAGGGCGTCCAGGGCAACGCCGATTATGTGCTCACCTACGGCGAGGTGCGCTCGCTGATGTACGGCAAGGGCGTCGAGCTGGAGAGCGAGCCCCGCTCTACCCAGCAGAGCAGCGTCTATGGCAAGCGCTTCGGCAACGGCGGCGGCGTTACCGCGGCCGTCGTGGAGTGCTTCAAGGAGATGGGCGAGGATATCAGCCCCGAGGTCATGACCTGCTCCGGCGCCGCCGAATGCAAAAAGGCCCTGCTGCTCATGAAGGCCGGCAAGCTGCCCGCCGACTTCATCGAGGGCATGGTCTGCGAGGGCGGCTGCGTGGGCGGCCCCAGCAAAAATATGACCGTGGCTGAGTCCAAAAAGCCCCGGGATGCGCTCATCGGCCAGGCCGATAAGCGGGGCGTGCTGGAAAATCTCAAAAAGATGGGCGCCGATACCGTGCCCATGCACCGATAAGGTCCCGCAAAGACCCGTGATCGCCGATCACGGGTCTTTTTTTATAGCCGGTCCAGCGCCTCGAGTGCCGGCAGCGCCCGGCCGTCATAGTCGAACAGCGCCTGGTTGGCCCACTCGTTGCCGCCAGGGCCCCGCTCGCCGGTATAGGCCAGCGCCGCCGGCGTGGCCCAGCCGCTGCCGGGGACCGGGATCCAGGCCGGCTCCCACCAGACGAAGCCCCGGCCATGGCCGCCCGGCACCGCCCGGATGGCCGCCGCCAGATCACGCAGGAACGACTCCTGGCCCGCCGGCGTCATGGGATAGCCGATGCCCGCCGCCAGCGCCGCCGTGGCGGCCATGCCCTTGCGCCCCTCCGGCGGCAGGGCCTCATGGGCGGCATAGTCCTCCAGCGTGAAGCCCATGGAGGTCTCCACGATCATCACGTCCTTGCCAAAGCGGGCCACCGCGTCGGCCATGCTGGCGGCCAGACCCGCTATGGGGCCGTTCCAGAAGGGATAGTAGCTCATGCCGATGACGTCGAAGTCCGCGCCGCCGGCGGCATAATAGCGCTCGAACCAGGCCCGGTACTGGCCCCGGTCCGGGCCGTTGTCCAGGTGGACGACCGTCTCCGCCGCCGGGCATGCGTCCCGGCACGCCCGCAGTCCCGCGCTGAGAAAACGGGCGATGTTGTCCATGGCGGGCATCCGCCCCACCGGCCAGAGAAGGCCGTTGGTCACCTCGTTGCCCACGGCGATCATATCCGGGGCCAGGCCCTGTGCCGTCAGATGCTCCAGCACGTGGCGGGTGAAATCATAGACGGCCCGCTCCAGCCCGTCCGCGTCCAGCCCCCGCCATGCCTTGGGGGTGATCTGCTTGCCCGGATCGGCCCAGAAGTCGCTGTAATGCAGGTTCAGCATCCACCGGCAGCCCAGCGCCTTTGCCCGCGCGGCCAGGGCCGTGACTGCGGCCAGGTCGCAGGTGCCCGCGCCGTAGGGCTCCCCCGCCTCGGAATAGGGGTCGTTCCACAGCCGCAGCCGCACCAGGTCCATGCCGTGGCGGCGCAGGATCGTCATGGCGTCGGCGGTGCCGCTCCCATCGGAGAATCGGCCGCCGCACGCCTCCACCTCCAGAAGGGTGGACAGGTCCATGCCCTTGCAGAGATCGCTCAAGCCTTTTCGTCCTCCCGGGTGAAGTCCTCGAAATCCGTGAACCGGCGCATCATGGCCCCGTAGCGGAACCGGGCCATGCGGTTTTTGGCCAGCACGTCCGCCTCATTGCCACGGTACTGGCAGCGGATGCAGTAGTACTCGTCCTTGTCCTTGTCGTAGAACATGTCGATGTCCAGGTCCCGCATGAAGCAGGACGGGCACCGGTAATTCAGTCTGCCCTTTCCAGATTGAGCCATGTGGCAAAGCCCTCCTTTTCCCGCAGCGTGCCGGTGTATCCCAGGGTGAACATGGGGCTGAAGGCGTAGCCCTCCCGGACGTAGCCCGTCTTGTCCCGCCCCTCGCAGGTCATGGTCACCTTCGTCTTGATGGGCGGCAGCGTGCAGGAGACACTCTCCGCCCCGGCCGCCGACGCCTCCCGGCATTTGTACGCATAGTCGATGGTCTCGCTCCGCTCCCCCGCCGACACCGCCAGCGTCAGACCGGTCATGTCCTCCGGGTACTCGGTGGTGCCGTAGCAGGCCACCATGTACTCGTTGACGGCGACCTCCGCGCCAGGGTCGCTCATGGAGAGCACCCGCCGCTCGATCTTGATCCGGCCCGTCCCCTCGGGGAAGGTGATCACGGTCTGCAGCTTCACGGTGAGATCGGAAAACTCGATGTCCACCGGGTCCAGGGTCAGGATGCGGTCGGTTCCCTCTTGGGAGAAATGGCCGTGGGTCCGGCACAGGCACAGATCCACTTCCTCGCCGTCGTGGCAGATCTTGGCGCTGCGGACGGTGCCCTCGCCGGCATAGTGGGTGAAGTAGCCGGCCCGGTATTTCTCCTGGATGAGGAAGGGATAGCTGGCGTCCTGGACATGGGGCGTACCGATGCCCACCGGCCACTCCAGCTTGGCCGCGTACGGCCGCAGGTCCACGATGGCGCCGCCCTGGTCCATGTTCACGCAGGCGCGCATATAGGGGTCGCAGTACCAAAAGAGCTGCTTGTCGCTGCCGTAGAGGATGTCCCGCCACAGGGCGCATTCCGGCTCAGTGTAGTGCTTGTTTGCCCGGTACCAGTCGGCAAACTCGCTCATGGTCATGTCCGTGAGCTTCCCCTCGCGCTTGAGCCGGCCGTAATAGGCGCATCCGTCCTCATAGGACTTTTTCAAGAGCTCGAAGGGGGCCTCCCACCGGCCCATCTTGTTCATCCAGCCGGGGCCCACGAACATCATGTTGTAGGCGTAGCCGTTGTTGAACTTGGCCAGGGACCGGTACTGGTCGATCAAATTATATAAGTATGGATACTCCCAGGTGTCCGGATCGTAGATCATGCCCCGGAGCACGTTCTGGGGGTGGGTGCCGAAGTTGGAGCCGTTACCGTCATAGCAGGCCAGCAGGTCCCGGCTCAGGTGCGGGATGGCCACGATGCCGCTGTCCTCGGTCTCATCGGCGGCGGGGGCGTGGGTGTTCTGCTTGGACGGGATCCAAGGCGCCCAGGGGCCGCCGTCCATGAGGGTGTACCAGGAGTTGTTGCAGGTGTGGTAGGCCTTGGGCCCCTCCTCCCAGCAGGTGGCCACGGCACATTTCACCGAGGGGTACTCCGCCTTGATGAAGTTGATGAGGTCCGCGTCCATATAGTAGGAGCCGGTGGATTCCGGGTAAAAGCCAAAGGCGTCGTGGAACTTGCCAAACACGTCCCGGACGATGGCTTTCTTGTCCTCCATAGAGAACATCCAGATGCAGAAATCCTTGGTCTTATATTTCTCCCGGAACTGCTCGCATGGCAGGCCTAGCAGGCTCAGGGCGATCTCGTCGCCGTATTTTTCGTGGTGCTCCTTTGCGATGGCCACCGCCTCGTCGTTGAAAAGGCTGGCGTAGGTCATCTGGATGGTGGTCTTAAGGCCGTTATCATGGGCGATCTGCTGCTGGAGCCGGAAGATGTCCAAACTCTCGGTGAGCAGCGCCTTGCGGCCGATGTCCTCCGCCTTGCCCTGGCCGGTGACCTTCTCGGCGTATTCCGGCACCATCTCCGGCCGGTGGATGATGTTGACGATGAATTGGTCCATAGGCGGTCCCTCCCCGCGGTCAAAAAGAGGAGATCACTGTTCCCTTTCGCCGCGTTATACGGTATAATCTGGCTGTGGTGTACCTTATTATTTATAGCAACAATCCATTCCCCCGTCAAGTGGAGGTGCGGTCATGCGCGAAAAATTGCTGTACGGCGCGGCGTACTATGCCGAATACATGCCCCAGGACCGGCTGGAGCAGGACATGGACCTGCTCTCCGGCGCGGGGTTCGACCTGATCCGGGTGGCGGAGTCCGCCTGGAGCACCTGGGAGCCCAGGGACGGGCAGTTCGACTTCTCCCCGCTGCTGCGGGTGCTGGACGCGGCCCATGCGCGCGGCATCTCCGTGATCGTGGGCACGCCCACCTATGCCATCCCACCATGGCTGGCGAAAAAATACCCCGACATCCTCTCCGACACCCATGCCGGCCCCTGCCGGTACGGGCCCCGGCAGAACTTCGACCTGACCCATCCCGGCTACCGCTTCCACGCCGAGCGCATCATCCGGGAGCTGGCCCGGGCCGTATGCGCCCACCCCGCCGTCATCGGCTGGCAGCTGGACAACGAGACCAAGCCCTATGACACCTGCTCGCCCCGGGCCCAGGCCCTTTTCAAGGACTGGCTCCGCGAGCGCTTCGGCACCGTGGAGGCGCTGAACGAGGAAATGGGCCTGGCCTACTGGTCCAATTCCCTCGCCGACTGGGACGAGCTGCCGGACGTGCGCGGCACCATCAACGGCAGCCTGGGGGCGGAATATCAGGCCTTCCAGCGCCATCTGGTGACGGAATTTCTGCTGTGGCAGCGGTCCATCATCGACGAGTATAAGCGCCCGGACCAGTTCGTGACCCACAACTTCGACTATGAGTGGCGGGGCTATTCTTTCGGCCTGCAGCCGGAGGTGGACCAGTTCGCGGCGGCACAGGCGGTGGACGTCGCCGGCTGCGACATCTATCACCCCAGCGAGAGCAGACTCACCGGCGCGGAGATCACCTTCGGCGGCGCCATGGCCTATGCGCTGAAAAAAGCCCCCTATCTGGTCCTGGAGACCCAGGCCCAGGGGGCCTTTGGCTGGCTGCCCTATCCCGGTCAGCTCCGGCTCCAGGCCTTCAGCCATATCGCCTGCGGCGCTCAGGGCGTGGAGTACTGGCACTGGCACAGCATCCACAACGCCGTCGAGAGCTACTGGAAGGGCGTGCTGAGCCACGACCTGACGCCAGGAGAGACATACCGGGAGTGCGCCGCCATCGGACGGGAGCTGGCCGCCCTGTCCCCTTACCTCGCCGGCATGCGCAAGAAAAACCGGGTGGCCGTGATGGTCAGCTCCCGGTCCCAGGCGGCCTTCGGCTGGTTCCCCACCGCCCCCATGGGCCAGGCGCCGGAGAAAAACTACAGCGACTATCTGCGCTGGCTCTGTGACAGCCTCTACCGGCTGAACGTGGAATATGACGTGATCTCCGACGATGAGCGGGACTTTTCCGGCTATGCCCTCCTGGTCCTGCCCTGCCTCTATGCCGCGCCGGAGGACCTGCTGCGCGCCATTGACGGATATGTGCAAAAAGGCGGCCATATCCTGGCCACCTTCCGCACTGCCTTCGCCGATGAGCACCTGAAGATCTATCACGACGCCCAGCCCCATATGCTCACCGAGTGCCTGGGACTGACCTACGACCGCTTCACAAAGCCGGAGCCGGGCACGGGGCTCACCTTCCGCGGCGGCGGCATATCGCTGGCGGACACCGCCGTCACGGACTGGATGGAGCTGCTGCGGCCGACGTCCGCCACGGCCCTGTGCAATTACGCCCACCCCGCCTGGAGCGGCGTGCCCGCCGTGACACTGAACGACTACGGCGCGGGCCGGGCGGCCTATCTGGCCTGCTGCTTCTCCCCCAAGGGGCTGGACGCGCTGCTGGAGGGCCTTCTGCCCCAACTGAGCGTGGAGGTGGGTCCCGCCCGGTTCCCCCTCATCGCAAAGCGGGGCACAGCCCCCGACGGAAGGGAAATGACCTTCTGGCTCAACTTCTCCGGCTCGGTCCTGCCGGTGTCGGTCCCCCATCCCGCCGGGACGTTCCTTCCCGAGGGCGGGGCCATCGCCGCGGACGAGCCCTTCTCCCTGTCCCCCTGGGGGGCGGCGGTGCTGGCGGAGGGGTGACCGGGCCGGTCACAGCACCAGCACGATCTCGGTCACGTCCGTCATGGCGCTCTCGGGCACATGATCGCCCGGCATGGGCACGCCGTTGACCGTGAGGCGCGCGCAGCCGGACTGCTTCCCATCCGGGTTCTCCACCAAGATGTGCAGCCGCCGGCCCCGGAAATCCTTCTCGATCTCCAGATGCTTCCACTCTTTGGGGATGGCGGGCGCCAGGCGCAGCCCGTCCAGATCCGGGCGTATGCCCAAAATGCCCTCCACACATCCCACCGACACAGTGGAGGCGGTGCCGGTGAGCCAGTGGACATGGCTCCTGCCCGCGCAGGGGCTGGCCTTGCCCTCGGTGAACTGGCCATAGCAGTAAGGCTCCATCACGCGGATCTCCGCCCGGTCGTTCTGGGCGGCGGGGGCGTTCTCCATGAAGTATGCAAAGGCCCGGTCCCCGTGGCCCAGCAGGGCCTCCGCCAGGATGAGCCATCCCTGGGACTGGGAGAAGATGCCTGCGTTCTCCTTTACGCCGGCGTTGTAGATCACCGCCAGCGCCCCGTCGAAGGCGTGGGCGTGGTAGGGCGGGTCCATGAGGATGGCGCCATAGGGGGTGTTCAGGCGGCTGTGGACGCTGTCCATGGCCGCCTGGGCCTGTGTTTCGTCCGCCAGGCCGCTGATCACCGCCCAGCTCTGGGGGTTGAGCCACAGATCCGCCTCCGGCGCGTCCCGGCTCCCGATGACCTCGCCGGCCTCGGTAAAGCCCCGGATGAACCGGTCGCCGTCCCAGCACAGGGCGTTGAGCTTTTCCCGCAGGGCGGCCTGCTCCCGCTCCAGCCAGTCCAGGTATTCCCGGTCGCCCAGCGCCCCGGCAAAGGCGCGCAGCACCGTGAACGCGTAGTAAAACTGGAACGCCACGAAGCTGGACTCCCCGTCGGCCCCCAGGCGCAGACAGTCGTTCCAGTCGGCATAGAGCCCCGCCGGCATCCCGTGGGGGCCCATGTGCTCCAGGGAGAAGCGGAGGGCCCGCTTCAGGTGCTCATACACGCTCCCCTCGTCCCGGTCGGCAAAGGGGACGCTCTGCTCCAAAAAGTCGACCCGGCCGGTCTCCGCCACATATTTATATACCGTGGGGAACAGCCACAGCGCGTCGTCCGCCCGGTAGGCCGGGTGGCCGGTCTCGCGCACGTAGTCCGGGTCCTCCGGGCCGGTCTCATGGCCGGGCCGGTGGGTGAATTTCACCAGGGGCAGGCCGCCGCCGTGGTGCATCTGGGCGGAGAGCATGAAGAGGATCTTCTCCGCCGCCATCTCCGGGGCCAGATGGATGATCCCCTGGATGTCCTGGACCGTGTCCCGGTAGCCGTAGCCGTTGCGCAGACCGCAGTAGATGAAGGAGGCGGCCCGGGACCAGGTGAAGGTGATGAAGCTGTTATACGCGTTCCAGGTGTTGACCATCGTGTCAAACGCCGGGCAGGGCGTCTTGACCCGGAAGTGGGCCAGCCGCCCGTGCCAATGGGCGATGAGCGCGTCCAGCTCCCGCTCGCACGTGCGCGCCGCGTCCCCATAGCCGGCCCGGACGGCGGCGCTCTCCGCCGGGGACATCTCCCCCAAAAGGAAGGCCAGGGTCCTCCTCTCGCCGGGCGCCAGCTCCAGCACGGCGGACAGCGCCCCGCAGGAGTTGCCGTTATAGTTGAGCGCGCCGCCCAGATCGCCGGCGGCCACCCCCGCCGGGTCGCCGTAGCCGTGATAGGGCCCCAGGAAGGCCGCCTTGTCGCCGCAGTAGGAGCTGACCTCCGCTCCGGCCAGGGCGAAAAACCGCTCCGTCACCCGCTTTTCATCCACCGTGCTCTCCGCGTCCAGCGCGTCCAGATTCCCGTGCAGCTGCTGCCGGATGCAGCCGTCCCCGTAGAGGGTCCTGGTGGTGAACAGAGAGTACTGGAGGTTCACCTGGTCCTGCTCATAATTCCCGTTGC
Organism: uncultured Oscillospiraceae bacterium; assembly: GCA_947624065.1. Taxonomy (GTDB): domain Bacteria; phylum Bacillota; class Clostridia; order Oscillospirales; family Oscillospiraceae; genus CAJOIG01. The sequence goes on from CANQIO010000002.1 coordinate 63,076, forward strand.
AGGTGAACTCCGCGTAGCCGGTCACAGTCAGGGACCGGGGCCGCTCCGACCGGTTCTCCACCGTCAGTGCCCAGACCTCATGGCGCGCGCCCAGGGGCACGTAATAGGCCGCCTCGCTGCGGATGCCGCCATAGTCGGCCAGCAGCTTCGTATAGCCGGTGCCGTGGCGGCACTGGCTCTTATACTGCTCCAGGGGCTTGCCCACCGGCTGCCAGGAGGCGGACCAAAAGTCCCCCGAGGCGTTGTCCCGCAGATAGATATACCGGCCCGGCTGGTCGAACTGATTGAACACATAGCGCAGGATGCGCCCGTTGGCCCCGGAGCGGGCGAAGCTGTATCCTCCGGCGTTGTTGGAGATCAGCGCGCCGTATTCCGGCGAACCGAGATAGTTGGCCCAGGGCGCCGGCGTATCCGGCCGCGTGATGACATATTCCTTTTTTTCCTCGTCAAAGTATCCGTACTGCATGGCGGTCTCCTTTCGGGTCTGGCTTCGATACATTTTATATACCACATAGCGGTCCGGAATAACAGGCCGCATTTTTTAGTCCGGTTTTCAATTTACAGGATCGCGCGGCGCTGTTATAATAGGCAGGAAGATCGGGGGGATGCGATTTGCTGAAAAACATCTTCGATATGGACAATCCCATCGTGCGCTTCATGGCGCGAGTGGGGGATCTGATCATGCTCAACGCCCTGTTTCTCGTCTGCTCTCTGCCGCTGGTGACGGTGGGCGCGTCGCTCACCGCCATGCTCAAGATCATCCAGGGCTATCTGACCGGGTCCGAGCCGGGGATGTTCCGGACGTTTTTCCGCGCCTGGCGGCAGAACTTCAAGCAGGCCACCCTCGCCTGGCTCCTGACGGCGGCGCTGACGGCGGTGCTGGGCTATAACTTCTTCCTCATCGGCGCCAACTTCACCGGCGCGGCGGCCATGGCGCTGCGGTACGTCATGGGAGCGCTGCTGGTAGTGGTCCTGGCGGCGGCGGGATATCTGTTCCCGCTGATCGCCCGGTATGACAACACCCTCTGGCAGCACCTGATCAACGCCCTGAGCCTGGCGGTGGCCAAGCTGCCCTTCACCCTGCCGGTGCTGGCGCTGAACGTCCTGCCGGCAGTACTGGCGTGGGTCTCGCTGCGCGTTTTTATGTACAGCATCGCCGTCTGGGTGCTGATTGGTTTCGCGGCGATCTGCTATCTGGACTGCCTCATCCTCCGGCCCGTCCTGCGAAAGCTGGAGCCGCCCGTCCCGGACGAGGAATGAACCCAATATGCCCGCGGGAGCGCCGGACTGTCCGGGGCTCCCGGTTTTATTTGATAAAATGTGGAGACCAATAAGAAAAAAAGCACCTTAACTTCCTCCGCCATTTCCGGTAATATGACCACAGAACGATCATGGCGGCCCAGCGCCGCCGGAAGGAGAAGCCTATGGAGCGCTGCCGGTTCATCGACGAGAACGGGTCCTTCCTGCTGGAGGACGCGGGGGCCTTTCGGGGGCTCTATTTCCCCCTGGCCGGAGAGACCGGCCTGAAGAGCGCCGTGACCCCCTATCTGGCAGGGGACGCCAAGACCGACCAGGACCATTTCCTGCTGGCCCCGGCCAGCATCGGCGAGCTCAGCGCCAGCCGCCTGGGCCGCAACTTCTGGTGCGTGCCGGAGGGCGGCGCGCCCTGGTCCGCCTTCGGGTGCTCCGCCGCGCAGATGGCGCTGGCCGGCACCGCGGAGGAGGAGACCTGCTTCGTCACCGCCGGATACATGTGGCACAGGATGACGCGCACCGGCCGGGTGTTTCGGGCGGAGGCGCTCTCCTTCATCCCCCCGGAGGGGGACGCGGAGGTGCATCAGATCCGCGTCAGCAACATCTCCGGCTCGCCCGTGACCTTCACCCCCGTGGCTGCGGTGCCTCTCTATGGCCGCAGCGCGGACGATCTGCGGGATCACCGGCATGTGACCAGCCTTTTGCACCGCATCGCCGTCACCGAATACGGCGTGACGGTCACGCCCACCCTCTCCTTTGACGAGCGCGGCCATCAGCCCGGAGACAGCACCTACGCGGCCCAGGGCATGGACGAGACCGGCGCGCCGCCGGCGCAATTCTACCCCGAACAGGACGCCTTTGCCGGCCCCGGCGGGACCCTGGAGTGGCCCCAGGCGCTCCTGGATGGCGACCCCGGCGTAGAGAGCGGCCATGCCTCCGCCGGGCAGGAGGCGTTGGGCGGGCTGCGCTTCGCGCCCGTGACCCTGGCCCCCGGCCAGAGCCGGGAGTATACCGTCGTCCTCTCCGTCACCGGACGGGGCGCGCCCCTGCCCACCCCCAGGGAGCGCTTTTCCGACAAGGCCGGCGTGTACGCCGCCTGGGAGCGGACGAAGGCCCATTGGAAGGATAAGGTGAACATCCGCTTCCGCACCGGGGACAGCCGTTTCGACGGCTTCATGGCCTGGGTGGCCTTCCAGCCGGAGCTGCGGCGCATCTTTGGCTGCTCCTTCCTGCCCCACCACGACTACGGCAAGGGCGGCCGCGGCTGGCGGGATCTGTGGCAGGACTGCCTGGCGCTGCTGCTGATGGACCCGGAGCCTGTAGGGCGGATGCTGACGGACAACTTTGCCGGCGTGCGGCTGGACGGCACCAACGCTACCATCATCGGCCAGGGGCCCGGCCAGTTCAAGGCCGACCGCAACGCCATCACCCGCGTCTGGATGGACCACGGGGTGTGGCCCATGATGACCGTGGCGCTGTACATAGACCAGACCGGCGACCTGGCGATCCTGGACCGGGAGCAGCGCTATTTCAAGGACCGGCAGGTCCGTCGGGGCACCGCCGTGGATGAGCGCTGGGACCCGGCGGGCACCTGGCAGCTGGACGCGTCCGGCCGGGAATACCGGGGCACGGTGCTGGAGCACCTGCTCATCCAGAACCTGGCCTCCTTCTGGGAGGTGGGGGAGCACAACTGTCTGCGTCTGCGGGACGCGGACTGGAACGACGCGCTGGATATGGCGCCCCATCGGGGCGAGAGCGTGGCATTCTCCAGCGCCTGCGCCAAGAACCTGGCGGACCTGGCTGGGCTCATCGAGGCCCGGTCCGCCCGGGGACAGCGGACTGTCTCCCTGCTGGAGGAGATGACGGTCCTGCTGGAGAGCGGCGGCGCGCTGTATGAGAGCGTCGAGGCCAAGACCGCCCTGCTGGGCCGGTACCTGGCCAGCTGCGTCCATACCGTCAGCGGCCGGCGCGTGGAGCTGGACGCGGCGGCGCTGGCGGCAGATCTGCGGGAAAAGAGCGCCTGGCTCATGGAGCACATCCGCCGGACCCAGTGGCTCACCGACAGCCGGGGCAACGGCTGGTTCAACGGCTATTACGACGACCACGGCGAGATGCTGGAGGGCGAGCGGGACGGCGCCGTGCGCATGACCCTCACCGGCCAGGTGTTCGCCATCATGGCCGGCACCGCCAACGACGAGCAGGTCCGCGCCATATGCCGGAGCGCGGACGCGTATCTCTACGATCCGGACTGCGGCGGCTACCGGCTGAACACCCGCTTTGACAGCGACATGGGCCGGATGTTCGGCTTCGCTTACGGGGAGAAAGAGAACGGCGCGGTGTTCTCCCACATGGCCGTGATGTACGCCAACGCGCTTTACAGCCGCGGCTTTGCCCAAGAGGGCCACAAAGCGCTGTCCAGCCTCTTCCGCCAGGCCATGGACTTCGACCGCAGCCGCATCTATCCCGGCCTGCCCGAGTATTTCGGCCGGGACGGACGGGGCCTTTACCACTACCTCACCGGCGCGGCCAGCTGGTATCTGCTCACCGCCGTGCGGCTGGTGTTCGGCGTCCAGGGCCGGCTGGGGGCGCTGCACATCGCGCCGCAGCTCATGCCGGAGCAGTTCGGCCCGGACGGGACGGCCCAGCTGGAGCTGACCTTCGCCGGGCGGCGGCTGCGCGTGTGCGCGCATGCCCCGGAGGGCCGGGGCCCGGCCCCGTATCAGGCCGTCGCCGCCGCGCTGGACGGCGGAGCGCTGGACCCGGCCGGCGGCGTGACCTTGACCCGGGAACAGCTGCAGGCGCTGGACCCGGCGCGCATCCACACCATAGACGTATATTTGGGATAGGAGCAAGCCATGAGACCTACATCCGATCGTTTCCGCATGGAGCAATATGCCCAGAAGCCCCCCTTTGCCAGCTTTCTGCCGGGCATCGCGGGGACCAGGGGCATCCCCATTTGGTGTTATTATGTCAACCGCGGGCAGGGCGTCATCAGCTTCGGCGTGGACAACAAGGACCACGCCATCATGGAGTTTTTGCCGGCCCACCGGGCCTATGAGGCCGCCGGGCGGCGGGGCTTCCGCACGTTCCTGCGCCGGGACGGGCGCTTTATGGAGGCCTTCACCCGCCCGGAACAGGGGGCCATGACCGTGGAGAGCAACGTGCTGTGCGTCGAGGACGACGGCCGGGACAGCGGTCTGCGCGTCCGGGCGGAGTACTTCGTGCTGCCCGAGGAACGGCTGGGCGCGCTGGTGCGGCGGCTGTCCGTGACCAATACCGGCGGCGCGCCCTGCGCCCTGGAGCTGCTGGACGGAATGCCGGAGCTGGTGCCCTACGGGGTGGCGGACGTGCCTCTCAAGCACATCCTGCAGACGGCCAAGGCCTCCATGCAGGTGGAGGACGTGTCCTCCCGCGTCCCCTATTACCGGGTGCGGGCCAGCATGGCCGACACCGCCCATGTGGGCATGGTGGCGGGGGGCAACTTCGCCCTGGGTCTGGACGGGGCAGGCAAGCTGCTGCCGGTGGTGGCGGACCCGGAGGCGGTCTTTGCCTGGGACACCGCCCTGGAGCGGCCGGTCGTCTTTGCGGAGGGCGGCCTGACTGCCGTGCTGGGACGGGAGCAGCACAGCTCCAACCTTCTCCCCTGTGCCTTCTTTGCCGCGGAGGGGACCCTGGCCCCCGGCGAGAGCCTCCACATCGACGAGGTCATCGGCCAGGTGGAGGACCGCGCCCCGCTGGAGGCGTTTTTGCGCCTGCATCCGGACGGCGCCTGGTTCGACGCCAAGCTGGACCGCGCTCGCGCGCTGGCGCGGGAGCTGACCGATCCCATCGACACCCACACCGGCGACGGGGTCTTTGACGCCTACTGCCGGTATACCTATATGGACAACGTCCTCCGGGGCGGCCAGCCCGTCCTGCTGGGCGACAAGCCCTTCTATGTCTACTCCCGCAAGCACGGCGACCTGGAGCGGGACTACAACTTCTTCTCCATGCTGCCGGAATTCTACTCCCAGGGCAACGGCAACTTCCGGGACGTGGACCAGAACCGGCGCAGCGACACGTTCTTCTCCCCCTTCGTGGGCCGGCACAACATCCGCGCCTTCTACAGCCTCATCCAGCTGGACGGCTGCAACCCCCTGTCCGTGGAGATGCAGACCTATACGCTCTCCCCCGCCGCCGCGGCGGAGCTGACCGGGGCGCTCCCCACCGCCGCGCGGCAGGCGCTGGAGCCGGTGCTGGCCAGGCCCTTCACGCCGGGGCGGCTCTATATGGCCCTGGCGGACCGGCTGGACGGCCCCCAGGCGGAGGCGCTGTTCACCGCCATCCTCACCGCCTCCGAGGGGCAGCTGAACGCCAGCTTCGGCGAGGGCTACTGGTCCGACCACTGGACCTACAACCTGGATCTGGTGGAGGAATATCTGGCCGTGTTCCCGGAGAAGGAGCGGGAGCTCCTCTATACCCCCGAGCACACCTGGTTCCTGTCCCAGATCTGCGTCAATCCCCGGGCCCGGCGCTATGAGGAAACGGAAAACGGCATCCGCCAGTATCACGCCCTGGACGAGGACAGCCGCCGCGCCACGGCGGAGAGATATCTGCATGACGCGGACGGCGCTCTGGTGAAGAGCACCCTTCTGGAGAAGCTGACGCTGCTCTGCGCCGTCAAGTTCGCCACCCTGGACGGCTACGGCATGGGCGTGGAGATGGAGGGCGGCAAGCCCGGCTGGTACGACGCGCTCAACGGCCTGCCCGGCCTGCTGGGGTCCTCCATGGCGGAGACCTATGAGCTGCGGCGCATGATGGAGCACACCGTCTCCGCCCTGGAGCGGGTGCCCGGCACGGTGGCGCTGCTGGAGGAGATCACCCGGTTTTTGGAGGACGTCGTCCGTATCAACGACGCCTGCCGGGACGAGCTGGCGGGCCCCGGCGAGGTCCCCGGCTTCTGGAACGCGGTCAACGACGCCAAGGAGGCCTACCGGGCCCGCACATGGGACGGCGTCAGCGGCAGGCGCATCGAATACAGCTCCGCCCGGCTGGCCCAGATGCTGAAGGCCCTGGCCGCCACGGTGGACCTCGGCATCGCGAAGGCCCAGCGCCTCGGCACCGCCTCCGGCCCGATCTGCCCCACCTATTTCTCCTATGAGGTCACCGACCACACCAGGGACGGCGCGGGCATCCACCCCCGGCACTTTGCCGTCCGGCCCGTCCCGGCCTTCCTGGAGGGTCCGGTGCGCTATATGAAGCTGGACCTGCCCCCGCAGACGCGCCAGGCGCTGTATGACACGGTGCGATCCAGCGAGCTCTATGACAAAAAGCTCGCCATGTACCGGATCAACGCCTCCCTGCAGGAGGCCAGCTATGAGCTGGGCCGGTGCCGGGCCTTCACCCCCGGCTGGCTGGAGAACGCCTCCATCTGGCTGCACATGGAATACAAATACCTGCTGGAGCTGCTGCGCGGCGGGCTGTACGCAGACTTCTTCCGGGACCTCCGCACCGCCCTCGTGCCCTTCCTGGACCCGGCGGTCTATGGCCGCAGCCCCCTGGAGAACTCCTCCTTCATCGCCAGCTCCGCCAACCCGGACGCGAGCGTCCACGGCCGGGGCTTCGTGGCCCGGCTCAGCGGTTCCACAGCGGAGTTCCTCAGTATCTGGCGGCGGATGTTCTTCGGCGAGCGCCCCTTCGCTTTGGAGGACGGCCAGCTGGTCTGCCGCCTGGCGCCGGCCATCCCCGCCTGCCTCATCGGCGGGGACGAGACCGTCTCCGCCCGGTTCCTGGGCGGCACGGACGTGACCTATCACCTGCCCGACCGGGAGGACCTGATCCCCGGCGGCTATCGGACGGGGACCATCGCCGTCCGCCTCCGTGACGGCAGCCAGGCCACCGTCACGGACGGCGCGCTCCGGAGCGAGCTGGCCCTGGCCCTCCGGGAGGGTCGGGTCGCCTCCCTGGACGTGACGCTCACCCGGTAAATATTGGCTCCTCTATCGTTTTCTTCCTCACCGGCCGCTCTTTTCCTGCGGCCGGTGTCATTTTTTGCTTTGAGACCGGCCGAGGGATAAAAAAACGACACCTTTCTAAAATTTGGCTCATTTCCACAAAATCGAAATGGCTTTATAATGCCGGTGACAGTGATTATAGCGAAAACTCGTCAACTAATTTTTCAAGGAGGAACCCAATCATGAAGAAACTGCTGTCTCTTGCTCTGGCTCTGATCCTGGTGCTGAGCCTCGGCACCGTGGCCTTCGCCGACGGTGCGACCAAGGCCGACCCCACCGAGGGCATCGAGCCCGCGGAGCTGACCGGCGAGAAGCTGGTCGTGTGGACCCTGGCCGACGACCTGGTGGACTTCGGCGCCCGTTATCAGGCCGCGACCGGCGTCGAGATGGAAGTGGTCGTCATCGCTCCCGAGGACTACCCCACCAAGGTCCAGACCGCTCTGGTGGGCGGCGAGACCGAGCCTGACATCATCGTGGGCGAGCCCCAGATGCTGGGCGATATGTTCAGCTATGGCGCCTTTGCCGACCTGGACGCCCTGGGCGCCGAGGATTACGCTGACCAGATCGTGGACTATGTCTGGGCCGTGGGCAAGGACCCCGAGGGCGTGCAGCGCGCCATCTCCTATCAGATCACTCCGGCCGGTATCTACTATCGCCGCGATATCGCTGAGAAGGTCTTTGGCACCGACGATCCCGACGAGATCGGCAAGCACTTCGCCGACTATTCCACCATCCTGGAGACCGCCCAGACCCTGAAGGACGCGGGCTACCGCATCTTCTCCTCCGACTCTGAGATCGGCTTCTTCGCCGGCCTGGAGCCCTGGGTCGTGGACGGCAAGCTGAACCTGGCCCAGGCCCGTCTGGACTACATGGACCTGGTCGTGGCCCTGTATCAGGGCGACCTGACCGCCTATGCCAACCAGTGGTCCACCCCCTGGTATCAGGCCATGAGCGGCCCTGTCCCCATCCTGACCGCCGACATCCAGAACTATGCTGACGACTCCGTCAACGTTTGGGACGCCGAGGCCTTCGCTGAGCAGACTGCGGACATGCAGCAGACGGAAGTGTTCGCGTTCGGTCTGCCCTCCTGGGGCGTGCTGACCCTCCGCGACAACGTGGGCGAGACCTCCGGCCTGTGGGGCGTTTGCGCCGGCCCTGAGTACGGCATGAGCGGCGGCACCTTCATCGGCATCTCCGAGCTCAGCGAGAAGAAGGAGCTGGCTTGGGACTTCGTGAAGTTCTGCACCCTGAACGAGGACACCGCTGAGTGGTGGATCACCTTCTCCGAGGGCGATACCGTCTCCATGAAGAGCGTTCTGGAGGCCCACAAGGACGACGAGAACCCCGTCTACGGCAACCAGAAGCTGTACGCCTTCTGGCAGAAGCAGGCCGAGGGCATCGACTACTCCAAGGTCACCCAGTATGACAAGATCATCGGCGACGCCTGGGGCGCTGCCATCAGTGCTGTCAAGACCGGTGTCTCCACCAAGGAGGACGCCATCGAGGAGTTCTACGACACCGTCGCCTACACCTACCCCGAGATCGAGATCGAGCGCTGAGCGCCCGGACCACGGTCCTGACATCACATAAAGCTGACGTGGCCCGCCGCGGCGGGCCACGTTCGGATAAACTGGGTTTGTGAAGGAGAAGTGTCCAATGAAACTGCAAAAGCAGAGCAAGCTCACAGCCTATAACCGCTGGGGCTATGCTTTCGTGGCTCCCTTTGTGATCGTGTTCGCGATCTTCAGCATCTACCCCGTCCTGCGCACCCTGTACCTGAGCTTTACGGACCTGAAGATCCTGGGCAAGGGCAACTGGATCTGGTTCGACAACTATAAGCGCGTGCTCACCGACAAGTTCTTCTGGCGCGCTCTGGGCAACACCCTGCGCATTTGGAGCGTGAACATCGTGCTCCAGCTGGGTCTTGCGTTCCTGCTGGTCATCATCTTCAGCGACGTCAAGTACAAGATGCGGGGCCTGCCGGTGTTCCGTATCCTCTATTATCTGCCCAACCTGATCGCCGCCACGTCTATCGCGTTCCTGTTCAACACCCTTCTGGACTGGCGCTACGGCACCTTCAACATCCTGCTCAACTCCATCTACAAGCTGTTCGGCGCTACATACAACCCCATCGACTGGATCGGCTCCGGCAAGACCGCGCCGTACACCCTGGCGGTGATCCAGAGCTGGATGTGGTTCGGCAACTCCTTCCTGATGCTCATGGCCTCCGTCCAGGGCATCAACCGGGAGTACTTCGAGGCCGCCGCCATCGACGGCGCCAACCGCTGGACCACCTTCGGAAGGATCACGCTGCCCCTGATCCGGCCCATCATGATGTATGTGGCCATTACCTCCCTGATCGGCGGTCTGCAGATGTTCGACCTGCCCTTCCTGATGGTCAGCCAGTCCGGCGCGGCCTACAGGGACGTGCAGACGGTGATGATGTACCTGTACCGCTTCGGCTTCACCACCGGCTCCACCCAGACGGGTTATGCCTCCGCCGTGGCGTACTGCCTGTTCCTCATCATCCTGAGCGTGTCGATCGTGCAGTACAAATTCTTCAATAAGGAGCGTTGAACATGGTCGGATATAGAATCAAAAAAGGCCTTCTCTACGCCTTTCTGGTACTGCTGGCGGCGGCCTGCCTGTTCCCGTTCCTTCTGATGATGGTCAACGCCACCCGCAGCGGCGTGGAGATCACCCGCGGCTTCACCCTGATCCCCGGCAGCAGCCTGAAGGACAACATGACCCAGGTGTTCAATTACTTCAACCCCTTCCTGGGCATCCGCAACAGCATCATCGTGGCGGTGCCCGCCACCCTGCTGTGCGCCTATTTCTCCACCCTGACGGCTTATGGCCTGGGCTTCTATAAGTTCCACGGCAACAAGTTCATCTTCTTCATGATCCTCATGTTCATGATGATCCCCGGCCAGCTGAGCCTCATCGGTTTCTACAACCTGTGCTCCAAGCTGCACCTGGTGAACTCCTACATCCCCCTGATCGTGCCCAGCATCGCCTCGGCGGGCACTGTCTTCTTCCTGAGACAGTACATCATCTCCAGCATGCCCCCCGCCCTGATCGAAGCGGCCCGTATGGAGGGCGCCAGCGAGTTCTACATCTTCAACCGGATCGTGCTGCCCATCTCCAAGCCCGCCGTGGCCACCATGGGCATCATGGCCTTCATCGGCAACTGGAACAACTACCTGCTGCCCATGATCCTGATCACGAAAAACGAGAAGATGACCCTGCCGGTCATGATGGCCACCCTGCGCTCCTCCACGGACATCCAGCGCAACCAGGGCGCCATCTATCTGGCCGTCGCCATCTCGGTGATCCCCATCCTGCTGGTGTTTGCCTGCTTCTCCAAGTACATCATCAGCTCCGTCACCGCCGGCGCCGTCAAGGAGTGATCCCCCCTGCATCAAGAAAAAGCACTGCCCCCTCATCGGGGTAGTGCTTTTTTCGTATTCATATGATATAATGCAGCAATACACCGGATACCGGGAACGGAAAGGGGGGCGCGGCCATGGATACGATCCTGCTCGTAGAGGACGAGCGGCCTGTCCGGCTGTATCTGAAGAGCCTCATCCGCGGCAGCGGCGTACCGGTGAAGGCGATCATGGAGTGCGGCGACGGTCTGACGGCGCTGGACATCATCCAAAAATACCGGGTGGACGCCATGTTCACCGGCATCGGCATGCCCGGCATGGACGGTCTGGAGCTGGTCCGCCGGGTCCAGGCTCTGGAGAACCCCCCCATGGTGGTGGTCATCACCGCCAGCGACGAGCTGCACAACGCCATCGAGATGATGCGCAACGGCGCTTTGGAATACGTACTCAAGCCCGTCGAGCAGGAGCGGATGGACGGCATCCTGCGCATGCTGGAGGAACGGGCGGCCGCGGCGCGGCAGCGCAGCCAGATGCTGGACCTGCTGACCATGCGGATGGTGTTCAGCTTCCTGATGGACCAGCGGCCCACCCCGTCGGAGACCGCGCTGCTGCGGCAGCTGTATGAGCCGCTGTTCGGGGAGACGGGCTATGTGGTGTGCCTGTTCCACCGGGGCGCCGCCATCCGGGAGAACCCCCGGCTGCTGCTCCACCGGCAGCTGCCGGACGCGACGCTGTGCGTGCTGGAGGAACGGGACCTGATGCCCTTTTTGCGCAGCGAGCTGCCCGGCGCGGCGGCGGGCATCAGCGCTGTCCACCGCACCGTGGACGAGCTCAGCCTCGCCCACGCGGAGGCACGGTCCGCCCGGGCCATGGCCTTCTGCCGGGGCGAGCATATCACCGCCGCCCCCATGGGGAACGCTCCCCTGTCCCCGGAGGCGGGCCGGCTCCTCAGCGAGGAGGCCCGAAGCCAGCGGCTGCATTTGCTGGGCACGAAAAAGGGCGAGGAGCTGGCCGCCCGGTGGGAAGAGCTGTTCCGCGCCGCCCGTCAGGGTCTGATCCCCCCGGAGCAGCTGCTGGGCGAGCAGTATGCCTTCCCGGAGGGCGTGCTGCAGATCTACAGCGGCAGTCTGGACGGGGAGGATCTGCAGGCGCTGGAGTGGTGCGGCCGGCCGCTCTCCTTCCCCACCCTGGAGGACTACAGCCGCGCGTTCATGCAGTGGCTGCTGTCGTTCCACCGGAAGCTGGCGGAGCGGCTGGAGTTCAACCGCAACCAGGCCCGCATCGCCCAGGCCATCGAGTACATGGAGGCGAATTACGCCAGCGACCTGAACATGGCGGTGGTGAGCAACTACATCTCCATGAACTACTCCCTGTTCTCCCATCTCTTCAAGCTCCAGACCGGCAGCAGCTTCGTCTCCTATCTGAAGCAGATGCGCATCCGCCAGGCGCGGCGGCTGCTGGCAGAGACGGATCTGAAGGTGCTGGACGTGAGCCGCCGCGTGGGCTACACCAACGAGAAGAACTTCATGAAGGTCTTTAAGGCCATCTGCGGCGTGTCCCCCAGCGAATACCGCCGCAACATGCGCAAGGACCCCTGACAAAAAAGAGAGCCTCTCGGCTCTCTTTTTCACCGCATATAAGACGCGGGCTTTTTCTTCTTGGCCTGGCGCAGCCGGGCGTCCGCCTGGGAAAAGAGCTCGGACAGATCCTCCTCCCCCAGTCCCTCCGCCGGCAGACAGGCCCATCCGGCGCTGACGGACACCAAATAGGGCTTCGCGCTGAGCTTGTTGAAGTTGTCCAGATAGGACCGGACCTGGGCGGCGGCCTGCTCCGCCCGGGCGGGATCGTCCACCTTGGCCAGCACATAGAACTCGTCGCCCTCGAACCGGGCGCACAGATCCTCCTGCCGGTAGCTCTTGCGCAGCGCCTGGCCGACGGTCATCAGAGCGAAATCGCCCTCCCGGTGGCCGAAATGGTCGGAGATGGCCTTCAGGTGATCCACATCGAAGATGGTCGCCGCCACCAAGCTGCCCTCCACCGTGTGGAGGACCGCGCTCCGCCGGTCCATGAAGCCCGGGTGGCTGTAAAGCCCCGTCAGCCCGTCCTTGGCATAGATGCTCTCCAGCCGGTGGCTCACGGCGTGGAGCCGGCGGTTCTCGCAGATGTTCTGCAAAAACTGGGCCGTATTGGTCAGCCACAGCACGTCCAAAAACTGATAGCCGATCCGGTCGTCCCGGAACGCCCGGACCATGTATCCGAAGGCCCGGCTGCCAAAGGCCACCGGCGAGACGATGTAAGCCGATTCAGAGTCGCGCTGGATGAAGTCCGGCAGCAGCTGGCTGGACTGGAAGGAGCACTCCGGCAGCCGCTTGCCGTCGCGAATGGCCAGCTTCAGCAGCACATCCTCCTCCCTGTCCGGCGCGGCGGGCACCCCCGCCAGCCGGCGCAGATCGTCGGGCAGGGCGTCCCACTGCTGGAACAGGCACAGATAGAAGTCGCTGTAGTCCGCCGTGGCCCGGACATACTTCTCCAGCACGTCCATGCCCTCGTCCACACTGGCGGCCCGGGACAGCTCCGCCACCATGTGCAGGGAGTCGATCAGCGTGTTCTCCGTGCGGACGATGCGCCTGGAGAGCTTGCGCTGGTAGAGGAAGGTGTCGCCCCTCCGCTCGCAGCCGCAGCCGCAGGAGCCGCCCAGCACCAGCTCCGCCGGGACATGGACGACCGGCTCCGTCCTGCCGTGCATCTGCTCCATCAGGCTGTTGACGGCGGCCGCCCCCACCTCCCAGGCCGGGAAGGTGACCGTGGTCAGGGGCGGGTCTAGGATCTGCCCCTCCTCGTCCCAGTCGCAGCCTGTGACGGCGAAATCCCGCGGGATCTCGTATCCCGTCAGGTGGGCCGCCTCCCAGAAGCGGACCGCCGCGTGGTCGTTGTAGCACACCACCGCGTCAGGCAGCCCCGTCTGCGTGAAATGGCGCAGGGCGGCGGCATAGTCCTCCGCCGTGTCCTCGCAGGCATAACTCTCCGCCGGGCCAAAGGGCAGACCGTGCTCCGCCGCCGTCCGCCCCACGATGTCCAGCCGCCAGTCGGAATAGAAGCTCTGGGGCCGATAGCCCAGATAGCAGATCCGCCGGGCCCCGTGGACCCGGATGAGGTGCTCCGTGATATCCCGGAAGAGCTCGTTGTTCCGCAGGCTCACGGCGGGAAACCGAGCGTCATGCTCCGTCACCTCCGCCACGGGCAGTCCCTGCTCCTTGAGCACGTCGGCGATCTCGTCCCGCAGGGCCCGGTCCACATAGGGCCCGGATACGAACACAACGCCGTCCACCGACCGGAAATCGGGGACGCGCACGATGGCGTCCTCTCCGGCCACATATTCTCCCAGAGCCTCCCCGTCACTGGAGCAATAGATCTCCGTCCGGTAGCCGTATTCCGCGGCCCGGTCCACTACCCCCTGGCACAGGCTGCGCTGGTAGTCCCCATAGAGATGGGAGACAAAAACTGCGATCCTGTTGTCGTGATACATGCCATCACCCTTCGGCATCTTCATTTTTTCTATTGAGATCATTATAAGGGATACCGCCGCCCCATTGCAAGAGGTTTCCGCGCCGGTATCCGCAGAAAAATGACACCTGACTGAAAAAATGACACCTTCCCATCCCCTGGGAAGGACGGTATACTGAGAAAAAATCTTCCTCCCGGCGGGAGGAAAAAGGAGACTGACATGAAAAAATGGACCCGCGCGCTGTTTCAGCCGAACCTGCCGCTGACGGAGGACGGTCCCGTGACCGCCAGCGCGGCGCATATCGCTCTGGCCCGCCGGGCCGCCCGGGAGGGCATGGTCCTGCTGAAGAACGAGAATGGCCTGCTCCCCCTGGACCCGGCGCGGCCCGTGGCCCTGTTCGGCAAGGGCAGCTTCGACTATGTGAAGGGCGGCGGCGGCAGCGGCGACGTGACCACGGTCTACGTCCGGGACCTCTATGACGGGCTGACGGCGCTGGGCGTGCCCATCTATGAGCCTCTTTCCGACTATTACCGGGCCTATGTGTCTGAGCGGTACGCCGCCGGGGACGCGCCGGGCATGATGGCGGAGCCCGCGCTGCCGGCGGACCTGCTGGCCGGGGCCCGCGCGGCGGCGGACACGGCCGTCGTCGTCCTCAGCCGGTTCTCCGGCGAGGGCTGGGACCGGTCCGACGCGGAGTATGAGGACGAGTATAACCCCTGGGCCCACGAGCTCACCATGCCCAAGATCGCCGGGCGCATCTTCCCCCGGGGCGACTTCTACCGCAGCGACGGGGAGACCGCCATGATCGAGGCGGTGTGCGCCGCTTTCCCGCGGGTGGTGCTGGTACTGAACGTGGGGGCGGCGGTGGACGTGTCCTGGTTCAAGGACGACGGCCGCATCGGCGCGGCGCTGCTGGCCTGGCAGGGCGGCATGGAGGGCGGCACGGCTGCGGCGGAACTGCTCACCGGCAGGGCCTGTCCCTGCGGCAGGCTGCCAGACACCTTTGCCCGGGATGTGGCCGACTGGCCCTCCACCGCGGGATTTCACGCCTCGCCCCACTATGTGGAGTACACCGAGGACATCTACATGGGCTACCGCTACTTTGAGACCCTGCCCGGCGCCGCGGAAAAGGTATGCTATCCCTTCGGCTATGGCCTCAGCTATACCCAGTTCACCATCGAGCCCGTGTCCGCCGGTGCGGAAGCGGGGCAGATCCGCGTCAGCGCCCGTGTGACCAACACCGGCAGACGGCCCGGCCGCGAGGTGGTGCAGCTGTATTACAGCGCCCCCCAGGGCAGGCTCCAAAAGCCCGCCCGGGTCCTGGCCGCCTTCATCAAGACGGCGGAGCTCGCCCCCGGCGGGAGCGAGAGCGTGGAGCTGTGCTTCCCCATCGGGGACATGGCCAGCTTCGACGATCTGGGGAAGGTGGAGCGCTCCGCCTGGGTGCTGGAGGCGGGCGCGTACAGCTTCTGGCTGGGGCATGACATCCGCGCCGCCCGGCGGCTGGACTATGTCTGGCAGCAGCCGGCGGACGAGACCGTCTCCCGGCTGGCCAGCCGTCTGGCGCCCTCCCACCTGGAAAAGCGTCTGCTGGCCGACGGCACCTATGAGCCCCTGCCCGCGGCCCCGGCCGTGGACCCCAACGAGGACGCCCTGACCCGCATGGGGGCCGAGGCAGAGGAGGCCATGGTCCCCGCTGTCCGCGCGCTCCCCCGGCGGCGGCTGATGCAGCCTTTCGCGGAGGGCGCCCGTCCCCTGGCCGACGTGGCGGAGGGGACCCTCTCGCTGGACGCGTTCCTGGACCAGCTGTCCGACGCGGACCTGGCCCACCTGCTGGGCGGGCAGCCCAACACCTCCGTCTCCAACACCTTCGGCATGGGCAACCTGCCTGAATACGGCGTGCCCACCGTCACCACCGCCGACGGCCCCGCCGGTCTGCGGCTCATCCCCGAGTGCGGCGTGCGCACTACCGCTTTCCCCTGCGCCACGCTGCTGGCATCCGCCTGGGACGAGGAGCTGGCACATGCCGTGGGCGCGGCGGCCGCCGCCGAGGTGAAGGAGAACAACATCTCCATCTGGCTTGCCCCCGCCGTCAATCTGCACCGCAGTCCCCTGTGCGGGCGGAACTTTGAGTATTGGTCGGAGGACCCGACGCTGGCCGGCGTCCTCGCCGCCGCCATGGTCCGGGGCATCCAGTCCCAGAACGTGGCCGCCACGGTCAAGCACTTCGCCTGCAACAACAAGGAGACCAACCGCAAGCACTCCGACTCCCGCGTCTCGGAGCGAGCGCTGCGGGAACTCTATCTGCGGGTCTTCGAGATCGTCGTCCGCCGGGCCGAGCCCTGGGCCGTCATGAGCTCCTACAACATCATTAACGGCCGCCGCGCCTCCGAGAGCAGGGAGCTGCTCACGGACATCCTCCGGGGCGAGTGGGGCTATGAGGGTCTTGTCATGACCGACTGGTGGAACCGGGCTGAGCACTACAAGGAGGTGCTGGCCGGCAACGACGTCAAGATGGCCCTCGGCTATCCCGAACGGCTGGAGAAGGCCATGGAGCTGGGGCTCATCACCCGCGACGACCTGGCCGCCTGTGCCCGCCGGGTGCTGCAGCTCATTTTGAAGATCGACTGAGAAAGGAGCCATCATGGACGCCAACGAGATCCGCGCCGCCTTCGGCGCCAACGACGACAAGCGGGACCGGGGCCTCGCCACCCCGCCGGAGGTGGTCCGCGCCGACGACATCCCCTACGGTCCCCACGGCAAATGGAACCTGCTGGATCTTTACCGGCCCCGGGGCACAGAGCAGACCCCTCTCCCCTGCATCGTCAGCGTCCACGGGGGCGGCTGGGTCTACGGGGACAAGGACCGGTACCAGTATTACTGCATGGACCTGGCCCGCCGGGGTTTCGCGGTGGTGAATTTCTCCTACCGCCTGGCGCCGGAGCATCCCTTCCCCTCGGCGGTGGAGGACGTGAATGCCGCCTTTCGCTGGGTGGCAGAGCACGGCCGGGAGCACATGCTGGACACCGACCGGCTTTTCGCCGTGGGCGACTCCGCCGGGGGACAGCTGGCCGCCCAGTACGCCGCCATGCTCACCGACCCCGCCTTCGGGGCCATGTATGACCTTGCCCTGCCCCCTCTGACCATCCGGGCCCTGGCCCTCCACTGCGGCCACTACCAGTTCGACGGCTCGGAGGAGGGGCTGGACTCGGCGGTGATGCGGGCGTATTTCGGGCCGGACGCCAAAGAAAAGCTGCCGCTCGTGGACACGCTTGCCCACATCACCCCCGCCTTCCCCCCATCTCTGGTGATGACCGCCCAGTATGACTTCCTCCGCGACCAGGCGCCGGTGCTGTGCCGGGCGCTGGAGGAAAAGGGCGTGCCCTGCCGCTATGTGCTCTACGGCGAGCCGGGCCAGGAGCATATGGGCCATGTGTTCCATCTGGACATCCGCAGCCCGGAGGCAAGGGCCTGCAACGACGAACAGTGCGCGTTCTTCCGCGCCTATTGCTGAGAAAAGGAGACTTGTGCGATGAACCATATCCGCGCCCCGAAGGACCCGGCCGTCTCGGCACGGGAGAGAGAACATACCGCCCTCGTCCGCCGGCTGGCCGGCCAGTGCGCCGTGCTGCTGGAAAACGACGGGACGCTGCCCCTGGCCGGACCGGGGAGGATCGCCCTCTTCGGCAACGGCGCCCGCCAGACCGTCCGGGGCGGCACCGGCTCCGGCGACGTGAACGTCCGCCAGGCGGTGAACATCGCCCAGGGCCTGGAAAACGCCGGCTTTGAGGTGGTCACCGGGCCTTGGCTGGACCGGCAGGACGCCCACCACGCCCAGGCCAAGGCCGATTACGCCGCCTGGGTGCCCGCCTATGCCAAGGAGAAGGACATGAGCGAGTTTCTGGTGGTGTTCTCCTATCCCTTCCAGATCCCCGCGCCGGTGGCGATCGCCCCGGAGGACATGCGCCAGGCCGACGCGGCCGTGTACGTCATCTCCCGCACGTCGGGGGAGGGCGCGGACCGTTTCGCCCGGCGGGGCGACTATCTGCTCTATGACGAGGAACGGGAGCAGCTGACGGCGCTGGGCGCGGCATATGAAAAGCTCATCGTGGTGCTGAACGTGGGCGGCGTCATGGACCTGAGCGAACTGCACACCATCCCCGGCGTCAGCGCGGTGCTGCTGCTGGGCCAGCTGGGCAGCGTGGGCGGCGACGCGCTGGCCGATCTGCTGCTGGGGAAAACGGACCCCTCCGGCAGGCTCACCGACACCTGGGCCAAGCGCTATGCCGACTATCCCGCCGCGGCCACCTTCAGCCACAACGACGGCGACGTGAACGACGAGTACTACGCCGAGGGCGTGTTCGTGGGCTATCGGTATTTCGACAGCTTTGGCGTGGAGCCTCTCTATCCCTTCGGCTACGGCCTGTCCTACACCAGCTTCTCCCTGTCCGCCGGGACCGTGACCGCCGACGGCGGGACGGTCGCCGTGCCTGTGACCGTGCGCAACACCGGCGCCCGTCCGGGCCGGGAGGTGGTCCAGCTGTACGTCTCCGCCCCTGCCGGCAGCCTTCCCAAGCCCTACCAGGCCCTGACCGCCTTCCAAAAGACCGGTCTGCTGGCCCCCAGCGGGAGCGAGACGGTATGCCTGCGCTTTTCCATGGCGGACCTGGCCTCCTACAGCGAGGACAAGGCCGCCTGGATACTGGAGGCGGGCGAGTATGTCCTGCGGGTGGGCGCCAGCTCCCGGAACACCGCCGCCGTCGCCGCACTGGTCCTGCCGGAGACGGTGGTCACGGCCCAGGCGAAAAACCTCTTTGCCGGGGCCGGCGATCTCACCGAGCTGACCCCGCCCGCCGCCGGCCGGCCGATCGACCCCGCTCTGCCCCGTGTGGCCATAGACCCCCGCTCCATCCCCACCGGGACCTTTTCCTACCAGGGGCCCCGGAAGCCCTATGCCGCCCCCGGCGCGGGCACGCTCACCGCGGCGGACGTGAAGGCCGGCCGCTGCACGGTCGAGGAACTCACCGCCCAGCTGACCGTGGAGGAGATGGCCACGCTGTGCGTGGGGACGCTGCGCTTTGACAGCTCCATCGTCGGCAACGCCTCCCAGACTGTCCCCGGCGCGGCGGGCGACACCAGCCCCATCCTGCTCCAAAGCCGGGGCGTGAAGCCCATCGTCATGGCCGACGGCCCGGCCGGTCTGCGCCTGCAGCCCGTGTTCAAGGCCGACAAGGCGGGCAACATCCTGCCCGGCGGCAAGGTGATGGGCGACATGATCCTCCCCTTCGACCCCCAGTACGACGAGACCAACTCCGACACCTACTATCAGTACTGCACCGCCATTCCCATCGGCTGGTCCCTGGCCATGAGCTGGGACCCGGCGATGCTGGTGGAGGCGGGCAGCGTCGTGGGCGAAGAGATGGAGCTGTTCGGCGTCGATCTGTGGCTGGCGCCGGCCCTGAACATCCACCGGGACCCCCTGTGCGGCCGGAATTTTGAATACTACTCCGAGGACCCGCTCGTCGCCGGCCTGGCCGCCGCGGCCATCACCCGCGGCGTGCAGCGCCACCCCGGCAAGGGCGTCACCATCAAGCACTTTGCCGCCAACTCCCAGGAGGACAACCGCTACTTCACCAACTCCCACATCAGCGAGCGGGCCATCCGGGAGATCTATCTGCGGGGGTTCGAGATCGCCGTCCGCCAGGCCCAGCCGCTCGCCGTCATGACCAGCTACAACCTGCTCAACGGCATCCACACCGCCAACCACTACGACCTGCTGCAGGCCGTCTGCCGGGACGAGTGGGGCTACCGGGGCGTGGTGATGACCGACTGGTTCACCTCCCAGCGCATGCCCAACCTGACCGGCAAGGCCGAGCCGCCCTATCCCATCTCCGCCTCCACAGGATGCGTCTATGCCGGCAACGACATCCAGATGCCCGGCTGCCAGGGCAATGTGGACGACATCGTCCGGGCCGTGACCACCGGCGAGAGCATCGACGGCTACCGCCTCACCCTGGCGGACCTGCAGTTCTGCGCCGCCAACGTGATCCGGGCCGCCATCGCCATGGACGCCGGCGAGGCGGAAACTGCCTGACGTCCGGCCCTCATCCGGCGCGCGTCCCCTATCCCGCTCCCGGTTCTAATCCCCCGCTCCCATCGCATACACTGTGCCAAGTAAGCGATTGGGAGTGGTATGAGTGCGAGAGGATATCGAACAGCGCGCCCGGGACCTGGCGCTTTACATCGTCGAGAACAACGCGACCGTCCGGGACGCCGCGTCCCACTTCAGCGTCTCCAAGAGCACGGTGCACAAGGACCTGACGGAGCGGCTGCGGCATGTAGACCGGCCGCTGTACACCCAGGCACGGGCCGTGCTGGAACAGAACAAGGCCGAGCGGCACCTGCGGGGCGGCGAGGCCACGCGGCGAAAATATAAGAGCCTATAGCCATGGGCCGGGCACGGAAGTTCCGTGCCCGGTTCTTCTTGACAGCCCTTCGCCGGGATGGTAAGTTATACAGGATAACAAAAGGAGAGCTGCGTATGCTGAGTGTCTATGGCGCTCTGGGCATCAGCCCGGAGGTATACGAATACGGCGAGGCGGTGCTGGCCGATCTAAAGGACCGGTTCGCCGCCATCGACGAGACGGCGGAGTACAACCAGGCCAAGGTGCTGGCCGCCATGCAGAAATGCCGGGTCAGCGGGGCCTGCTTTGCCGCCAGCACCGGCTATGGCTACAATGACCTGGGCCGGGACACGCTGGAGGAAGTCTACGCCGCCGTGTTCCACACCGAGGCCGCCCTGGTCCGGCCCCAGATCACCTGCGGCACCCACGCGCTGGCCCTGGCTCTGGCCGCCAACCTCCGTCCGGGGGACGAGCTTCTCTCCCCCGTGGGCGCGCCCTATGACACTCTGGAGGAAGTCATCGGCATCCGCCCTTCCGTGGGATCCCTGGCGGAATACGGCGTCACCTACGCCCAGGCGGATCTGCTGCCCGACGGCGGCTTTGACTATGACGCCATCCGCGCCGCCATCAACGACCGCACCCGGCTCATCACCATCCAGCGCTCTAAGGGCTACGCCACCCGCCCCAGCTTTTCCGTGGACCAGATCTGTCAGCTCATATCCTTCTGCAAGAGCGTGAAGCCGGACCTCATCTGCATGGTGGACAACTGCTACGGCGAATTTGTCCAGCGCATCGAGCCCTCCGACGTGGGGGCGGACATGACGGTGGGCTCCCTCATCAAGAACCCCGGCGGCGGCCTGGCCGCGGCGGGGGGATACATCTGCGGCACAGCGGAATGCGTGGAGCGCTGCGCCCGGCGGCTCACCGCCCCCGGCCTGGGGAAAGAGGTGGGCGCGAACCTGGGCCAGCTGCCCAGCATGTACCAGGGCTTTTTCCTGGCCCCCACCGTGACCGCCGGGGCGTTGAAGGGCGCCATCTTTGCCGCCAACATCTATGAAAAGCTGGGCTTTGCCTGCGTGCCCAACGCAACGGAGCCCCGCCACGACATCATCCAGGCGGTGACGCTGGGGTCGGCGGAGCGGATGGAGGCGTTCTGCCTGGGCATCCAGGCCGCCGCGCCGGTGGACAGCCACGTCACCCCGGTCCCCTGGCCCATGCCCGGCTATGACAGCGACGTGATCATGGCCGCCGGGGCCTTCGTCCAGGGCTCGTCCATCGAGCTCTCCGCCGACGGGCCCATCCGCCCGCCCTACGCGGTGTACTTCCAGGGCGGCCTGACCTGGTACCACGCCAAGACCGGCATCCTCATGAGCCTGCAAAAGCTCTATGAGCGGGGCCTGGTGCGTCTGTGATGGACGGCCTGGGCGAAAAGCTGCAAAGCTACGCCGCCTCGGACGCGCTCCCCATGCACATGCCCGGCCACAAGCGCAACGCCGCCGCCTTCCCCTGGCTGGCGGACCTGGGCTGCCGTCTGGACATCACGGAGATCGACGGCTTTGACGATCTGAACGCCCCGCAGGGGCTCTTCCGGGACATGGAGGCGCGCGCGGCGCGGCTCTGGGGCGCGGAGCAGAGCGTCTGCCTGGTGAACGGCAGCACCGCCGGAGTGCTGGCCGCCGTACGCGCCGCGCTGGAGGCCGGCGGGGCGCTGCTCATGGCCCGGGGCTGCCACCGGTCGGTATACCACGCCGCGGAGCTGGCCGGCGCAGCCGTCTATTATCTGGTCCCCCCCACAGACCCGCTCCTGGGCACATGGGGCCCCGTATCGGCCCGGGCCGTGGCGGCGGCGCTGGACGCCCATCCGGACATCCGCCTGGTGGCCGTCACCAGCCCCACCTATGAGGGCGTGATGAGCGACATCGCCGCCATCGCGGCGGCGTGTCACGAGCGGGGCGCACTCCTTTTCGTGGACGAGGCCCACGGGGCCCATCTGGGCTTCGGCGGCTTTCCCGCCGGGGCAGTCTGTCAGGGCGCGGACCTGGTGGTCCAGAGCCTCCACAAGACCCTGCCCAGCCTGACCCAGACGGCGGTGCTGCACATCCAGGGCGGGCGCATCGACCCGGCGGACGTGCGCCGGAACGCCGCCATGGTCCAGTCCAGCAGCCCCTCCTATCTGCTGTCCGCCTCCATCGACGGGTGCCTGCGGTATCTGGAGGCGGAGGGCAACGCCGCCGCGGACCGTTGGCTGGCCGCGCTGGAGCGGTTTTATGCCGCCGCGGACCGGCTGCGGGCGCTGCGCCTGTGGCGGGGCGGCGGCGCCAAGCACGATCCTTCCAAGCTGGTGATCTCCGCCGCTGGGGCTGGCATCGATGGCGCGGCCCTCATGGCCCGGCTGCGGCAGCGATACCGCATCGAGCTGGAGATGGCCGCCGGGCCCTACGCGCTGGCCATGACCGGCATGGGCGACACGGACGCGTCCCTGACGCGGCTGGCGGAGGCCCTGGCGGACATCGACGCCGGCCTCATCCCCGCCGAGCCGGCCCCGGCCCGCCCCTTCGTCCTGCCGGAACGGCGCATGGACGCCCGAGCGGCCCTGACCGCTCCCGGCGAGAGCGTCCCCGCTGCCGACGCTCTGGGCCGGATATCCGGGGAGTACGTCTGGGCCTATCCCCCCGGCGCGCCCCTGATCGTGCCCGGCGAGGTATTGGACCGGGCGGTCCTGGACAGCGTCGCCGGCGGCGTCAACATCCGCTCCACCCGCGGCGGCGCGCCGGAACGGTTTTTTGTATTGACCCAGGGCGAAAGATAGTGTAAAATATTGTCATTGAGTACTCATGAAAGGAGAACCATCCACGTGAAACGCATACAGACCATCGAGACCCGCGATCTGGAGCAGAGCGCCGTCTCCGGCGGCTGCGGCGAGTGCCAGACCTCCTGCCAGTCCGCCTGCAAGACCTCCTGCGGCGTCGCCAACCAGAGCTGCGAGCATAAGGACGAGGAATAATCTAACAAGAGGATACCGCCTGCGCCCGGCGCAGGCGGTATTTTCCGAGGTGAGACCATGATACATCCGTATAAACTGAACGGCTACAACATCGTCCTGGACGTGAATTCCGGCTCGGTGCACGCGGTGGACGAGGTGGCCTACGACATGATTGGCATGTACGAGGCCGCCGCGCCCGACGAGATCGTCGCCGCCATGCTGGAAAAATACGCGGACCGGGCGGACGTGACGGAGGAAGAGCTGCGCCAGTGCCTGGACGACATCGCCGCCCTGAAGGCCGCCGGGAAGCTCTTTTCCGAGGACGCCTACGCCGGCCGGGCCTTCGACATGAAAGCCCGCTCCCGGGACATCAAGGCCCTGTGCCTGCATGTAGCCCACACCTGCAACCTCAACTGCTCCTACTGCTTCGCCAGCCAGGGGAAATACCACGGCGAGCGGGCCCTCATGAGCTTCGAGGTGGGAAAGCGGGCGCTGGACTTCCTGGTGGAGCACTCCGGCAGCCGGGTGAATCTGGAGGTGGACTTCTTCGGCGGCGAGCCGCTGATGAACTGGGACGTAGTCAAGCGCCTGGTGGCATACGCCCGCGGCATCGAGAAGGACCGCAAGAAGCACTTCCGCTTCACCCTCACCACCAACGGCGTGCTGGTGGACGACGAGGTCATCGACTTCGCCAACCGGGAGATGCACAACGTGGTCATGTCCATCGACGGCCGGCCCCAGGTCCACGACCGGTTCCGGGTGGACTACGCCGGCCAGGGCAGCTACGAGAAGATCGTGCCCAAGTTCCAGCGCTTCGCCCAGGCCCGCGGCCAGCGGGATTACTACGTCCGGGGCACCTATACCCACTACAACACCGACTTCTCCAACGACATCCTCCACCTGGCGGACCTGGGCTTCACCCAGCTGAGCATGGAGCCGGTGGTCTGCGCGCCGGACGATCCCTGCGCCCTCACCGAGGCGGACCTGCCGGTGCTCTTCGAGCAGTATGAGATCCTGGCCAAGGAGATGCTCCGCCGGGAAAAAGAGGGCCGGCCCATCACCTTCTACCACTACATGATCGACCTCAAGCACGGCCCCTGCATCTATAAGCGCATCTCCGGCTGCGGCTCCGGCACGGAATACATGGCGGTGACCCCCTGGGGTGACCTCTATCCCTGCCACCAGTTCGTGGGGGACGAAAAATACCTGCTGGGCAACATCTGGGACGGCGTGCAGAACGAGGCCCTGCAGGACCAGTTCCGCCGCTGCAACGTCTATGCCCGGCCCGAGTGCGGCGAGTGCTGGGCGCGGCTCTACTGCTCCGGCGGCTGCGCCGCCAACGCCTACCACGCCACCGGCTCCATCACCGGCGTCTATGAATACGGCTGCAAGCTCTTCCGCAAGCGGATGGAGTGCGCCATCATGATGCAGGTGGCCAAGAGCCTGGAGAACGCCGGCCCGGAAAACTGAACACCGATCCATCCATCGTCCGGGGCAGCCGCTCCGGGCGATGATTTTTTCCGCCAAACTATCGTGATAGTGTTGACAAAGCCGCACTATTGTGATAGTGTATAGCCATAAACTATTGCAATAGTGTGGAAGGAAGGTCATCCCATGAAGCTGTTCGACTCCGAACTGAAGGTGATGGACGTGCTGTGGCGCAATGGCGACACCACCGCCAAGGAGATATCCAACATCCTGGCCGGGTCCATCGGCTGGAACATGAACACCACCTACACGGTCATCAAAAAATGCGTGGCCAAGGGGGCCATCCGGCGCTCGGAGCCGGGGTTTCAGTGCCACGCGCTGATCTCCAAGGAGGAGGTCCGGGCGGAAGAGGCCAGCGAGCTGGTGACGAAGCTGTTCGACGGCTCGGCGGAGGCGCTGTTCGCGTCCCTGCTGGGCGGAAAGACCCTCTCCAAGGAGCAGATCGACCGGCTGCGCAGTTGGATCGACCGGCAGGAGTGAGCCCATGAGCCTGGTGGAGATGAGCCTGGCCGGGGGCATGATCATCCTGGCCGCCATGATCGTCCGGGCCCTGGGCCGGGACCGGCTGCCCGTGGGCGCCTTCGAGTGTCTGTGGACGCTGGCGTGGCTGCGGCTGACGCTGCCGGTGCGCCTGCCGTTCCGGCTGAGCGTCTGGTCCCTGCTGGAGCGGTCCGCCCCAGCGGCGGAGGCCCTGCCGGCCGCCATGCCGGCGGCGCAGGCCCTGCCCGTCCTGCCGCAAGTTGACATAATACATCTCTCTGAGGGGACGGCTCCCGCCGCGCCGGGCCCTTCCCCCTGGCCCATCCTGTGGGCGGCGGGGGCGCTGCTCCTGGCGCTGGTGCTGGCGGTGAGCTATGTCCGCTGCCGGAAGCGGTATGCATCTGCCCTGCCGGTGACGGATGGTCCGGCGGTCCGGTTCTGGGACGCCTGGCCTCTGGGCCGGCGGGTATCGGTGCGCCGGTGCCAGGCGGTATCCGCGCCGCTGACCTACGGCATAGCGCGGCCGGTGATCCTGCTGCCCGCGGGCATGGACCTGACGGACGAGCGGACGGTGATGTATGTGCTGGCCCATGAGCGGGCCCACATCCGCCGCTTCGACGCGGCCCGGAAGCTGGCCTTGGCGGCGGCGCTGTGCCTGCACTGGTTCAACCCCCTGGTGTGGGCCATGGCCGCCCTGGCGGGGCGGGACATGGAGCGCGCCTGTGACCGGGCGGTGGTGGACCTCTTCGGTCCCGGCGTCCGCAGGGACTACGCCCGTACCCTGCTGGACATGGAGGAGCGCCGGGCGGGCCTGGCGCCCCTGGTCAGCGGGTTTTCCAAGTTTGCCATTGAGGAAAGGATACACTCTATCATGAAAAACCAACCCAGATCATTTTTGAGCGCCGCGCTGGCATTGGCGCTGGTGCTCTCCGTGGGAGCGGTGTTCGCCACCGCCGCGCCGGAGCCGGAGGCTGCCGCCGTGCCCGACGGCTTTGCCGGCGAGGTGATAGCGTCCTCGGACGGGACCGTGTACGTGTTCACTCCCGAGGGCGAGCCGGTGGGCATGACCCAGCAGGAGTATAAGCTGCTTTTTGACCCCGTGGAGGTGGAGTGGTGGACCGCCGAGGAATACGCCGCCTGGCTGGAGCAGGAGAAAAAGGACCTGCAGGACTGCCTGGGCCAGCGGGCCTGGACCAACTCCGACGGCTGGTTCACCTGGACCCAGGAGAAGATCGACGGGACCATCGAGACGTACGAGCAGATCCTGGAGATGATCAAAAGCGGCCTGCAGGTGTCCAAGACCGTGGGCGGCAGGAGCGACGCCGTCCTGATGCAGGGCAGCCAGGACGTGCAGCTGTCCTCCGGGGACACCATCGTCCTGCAGGGCGACCAAAGCCCGTCCGGGCTGCACATGGGCTACTCCTACACCTTCCTGGACGGGGACGGCCGCACCACCCTTGGCCCCTATGACACCCCGGAGGCGCTGCAGGAAGCCCTGAAGGAAGAGATGGGCGCCCGGGTAGCGGATGGCCGGCTGAGCGCCGCGGAGGCACAGGAGCTGCTGGCGAATTTTGCCCCCGCCCTCGGCACGGAGCAGATCGTCTCGTCCGGCGGCACGGCTACCTACGGCTTCCGCGGCAGCGAGGGCGTGGAGCTGACGGAGGAGGAGCGCGAGGCGCTGGATGTGCTGCTGGGAAACGATCAGCTGCGGGACGCGCTGGACGTGACGGTAGACCAGCAGCTCTATTCCGTCCAGACCGTGTTCACCGACGAGCTGCAAAGCGCGCTGGATGAGCTGGATGACGCCATCGGGCCGTACCTGCCCTTCGGTCTGCAATACAGCTACGACGTGCCCACCGGCGAGCTGACCATGACCTGGAACGGCCGGGTGGTGCGGGGCCTCTATGACGGCACGGCGGGCATCTGGATCACCGGCCATTCCGGGGATGACTGGCCCGACGGCGCGGTGGAGCTGATCGCCGTGTACACCGACGGGGAGCTGACCGGCCTGCGTCTGGCCACGGAGAAGGAACAGGCGCAGTGGGACTGGCTGCGGGCCGCCTCTGGCATATCCGGCGTTCCGGACTTTGCCGCGCCCCCGGCGGAGCCGGAGGCCGACGGGACGGTGACCGTCCCGCCCGATGAGAGCGTCACGGTGTTTTTCAGCCAGGCGGAGGGCCCTTACGGCGAGCTGGACAGCGGCGGGAATATCCGCGCCGGCCAGGTGACGGCCGCCAAGGGCAGCACGGTGTCGGTGGGGCTCCAGAGCCGGACGGACGCCTCGCTCACGGTGTCGCTGCGCAGCGGCGGCGACAGCATGGACAAGAGCGTGCGTCTTAAGGCCGGCCATACCCTGACGGTCACCTTCTCCCCGGAAGAGGACGGCACCTATGAGATCTATTTGACCAACGACGGCGAATATTCGGCAGATCTCATCGTCAGCTGGATCGTGAGCCAAACATAACGATACCGCCGGAGGCGCTGGCCTCCGGCGGACTTTTTCTTTTTCAGGCGATGCGGCGGTGGGGATGGCGGGGCGCGTTCTCCCCGTCATGGGCCGCCCGGTGGCGGTGCAGCTGCACCGGGTCGGCATACCACCGGCCGGGCCGGCGGTGGATATGGACCGGCTCGCGGGCCATGAACTGCTGGCTGCGCCGGTACTGGACCTGATGACGCCGCAGCCGGCGGATGCACCACACGCAGGCGGGGATCAAAAACAGGTCCGCCCCGATCCAGGCCGCCGGGGAGGCATAGCACACCGCCCCGAAGCCCAGCGCCGGCACCAGAAGCCATCCCATGGCCGTGCGCACGATCATCTCCATGACCCCGGCCAGCACGGCGAACAGGCTGTAGCCCATGCCCTGGATGGAGAACCGGGTGACATAGATCAGCGCCAGCGGGAAGAAGAACACCGTGGCCGTCACGGCATAGCGGCTCACCAGCGGCACCAGCAGCGCCGCCTCCTCCCCCTGGCTGTCGATGAACCACCGGGCGCAGTCCGGCGCGAACAGCGCCATGGCCCCGAAGGCCAGCAGCGACCAGCCCAGGCCCACCAGCGTGGCCGCGCGGATGCCCTGGCCCAGCCGGTCCAGCTTGCCGGCGCCCACGTTCTGGCCGCAGTAGGTGGCCATGGTGCCGCCCATGGCGTCCATGGGCGCGGCCAGCAGGTTGGTCAGCTTGGACCCGGCGGCCACCGCCGCCACATACAGGCTCCCCAGGCCGTTGACGGCGGACTGGAGGATGATGGAGCCGACGGCGGTGACGGAGTATTGCAGGCCCATGGGCAGCCCCATGGCGCACAGGTCCAGGCACAGTTTCCTGTCCGGCCGCCGTTCCTCCCGGCTCAGGCGCAGGATGGGGAACCGCCGCCGCACGGTCAGCAGGCAGCCCAGCCCCGACAGGGCCTGGCTCACCACCGTGGCCACCGCCGCGCCGGCCACCCCCATGTTGCCCCACAGGATCAGCGTCACGTCCAGCACGATGTTCAGCACAGACGACAGCGCCAAAAACACCACCGGCGTGCGGCTGTCGCCCACCGAACGGATCACGCCCGCCAGCAGGTTATACAGGAACGTGGCGGGGATGCCCATGAAGATGATGAAGATATAGCGATAGGAGTCGGCATAGATGTCCGCCGGGGTGTCCATGGCGGTGAGGATGGTCCCGCAGGCCAGGCCCGTCCCCGCCGTCATCACCGCGGCCACCACCGCCGAGAGATAGGCCCCGTTGGCCACATAGCGGCGCATGAGACTGTGCTCTCCTGCGCCCATCTGGCGGGCCACGGGGATGGCGAAGCCGCTGCACACCCCCAGGCAGAAGCCGATGATCAGAAAGCTGATGGAGCCCGTGGCCCCCACCGCCGCCAGGGCCCTGGCCCCCAGCAGCTTGCCCACGATCATGGTATCCACCATGTTATACATCTGCTGAAAGACCAGCCCCACCAGCGTGGGGAGCGTGAAGCTCACGATGAGCCGCAGCGGGCTGCCGACGGTCAGATCCTTTGTCATGGAAACGGTCCCTCCCGGGAAAAATGATCGCGCTCAACTCTGAGTCTCGGCACATTATAGCCGCCCGCCCTGCGGAATTCCAGACCAAAACTATATGATTTTTCCCCGCCGTCCGCCGCCGCTTTTGAGCATTATCGCGAAAGGCTGCCGGCCATATTGCGCATTGACAGAGCGCCCCGCCCTGGTGTATAACTGCAGTATGGCGCCGGCTACAGGCGCCGCGAAAGGACGACGCTTTATGGAACGCGCAGCAGCCATCCTGCTCTCCGTCTCATCCCTCCCCTCCCCCCACGGCATCGGCACGCTGGGGAAAGCGGCCTATGATTTCGTGGACTTTTTGACCGCCGCCGGTCAGAAATACTGGCAGATGCTCCCCGTGGGGCCCATCAGCTACGGCGACTCGCCCTACCAGTCCTTCTCCGCCTTTGCCGGCAACCCCTATTACATAGACCCGGACATGCTGGCGGAGGACGGGCTTCTCACCGCCGGGGAGATCGCCGCCTATGACTGGGGCCGCGACCCCCGCCGGGTGGACTACGGCGCGGTGTACCGCGGCCGGTTCGACCTGCTGGAAAAGGCCTTTGACCGGGGCTGGGACCGGGACAGCTCCGCTGTGGCCTCCTTCGCGGAAAAGCACAGCGCCTGGCTGCCGGACTATGCCCTGTTCATGGCCCTGAAGCGCCATTTCAACATGGCGGCCTGGACGACATGGCCCCAGGAGGACATCCGCCTGCGGGAGCGCGCCGCCGTGGCCCGCTGGCGGCAGGATCTGGACCGGGACGTGCGGTTTTTCACCTACCTGCAATACCTCTTCCAAAAGCAGTGGGACGCCCTGAAAGCCTATGCCGGGAAGAAGGGCATCCGGCTCATCGGCGATCTGCCCATCTATGTGGCCATGGACTCCGCCGACGTGTGGGCCAACCCCCGCATGTTCCAGCTGGACCGGGAGAACAAGCCCACCGCCGTGGCCGGCGTGCCGCCGGACGCCTTCACCGCCGACGGCCAGCTGTGGGGCAACCCGCTCTATGACTGGCAGCGGATGGCCGAGGACGGCTTCTCCTGGTGGGAGGCGCGGATGCGCGGCACCCTGGACCGGTTCGACGTGGCCCGGCTGGACCACTTCCGGGGCCTGGAGAGCTACTGGTCCGTGCCCCCGGACGCCCCCACCGCCGCCCCCGGCCACTGGGAAAAGGGCCCCGGCGCGGCGTTCATCCGGATGCTCCGGGAGCGGTTCCCCGACAGCCTCATCATCGCCGAGGACCTGGGTTATCTGACGCCGGAGGTCCAGGCACTGCTGGCCATGTCCGGCTTTCCCGGCATGAAGGTGCTCCAGTTCGCCTTCGACCACCGGGAGCCCAGCGACTATCTGCCCCACAATTACCCCGCCAACTGCGTCTGCTATACCGGTGCCCACGACAATACCACGGTCCGGGGCTGGATGGCGGAGGCGGACCCGCTGGACCTGGCCAAGGCCACGGCCTATCTGGGTCTGAACGAGGCGGAGGGCCCGGACTGGGGCATCCTCCGGGGCGGCATGGGCTCCGTGGCCAGGCTGTTCGTGGCCCAGATGCAGGACTACCTGGGTCTGGGGGACGAGGCCCGGATGAACCGGCCCGGCATCCCCGACGGCAACTGGCAGTGGCGGATGCTCCCCGGCGAGGCCAGCCCCGCCCTGGCCAAGAAGATCAAGACCCTCACCCAACTCTTCGGCCGGTAAAAACACAAACAAAAGCCCCGCTCACCGAGCGGGGCTTCTTATTCATGCGGAGGCAGTTATTCCAAATAGGCCTCTTCCAGGCGGGCGATCGCCTCCGGGTCCAGGCCCAGGGCCATCTCCAGATAATTCTGCACGGACCCGTACTCGATCCGCACGCAGTCGAACCAATACCGGGCGTTCTCCTCCCGGACCGGGAACACCTCCGCCATGACGGCGATCTCCTCCTCGCTGGCCCGTGCCAGGCGCATGGCCTCCAGCTGCCGGGCGGCGAACCGGTTGGTCAGCAGATATTCCCCGACGATCGGCTCTTCCTCAAAGCCCAGGGCGCTCAAAAGCAGCATGGCTCCCACGCCGGTCCGATCCTTGCCCTGGGTGCAATGCCACAGCACCGGCCGCCCCTCCGCGGCCAGCAGCTCCCGGAAAAAGCCGGCATACGCCTCGATGGCGTCCGGGTGCAGGGAGAGGTACCGGTAAAACTCGTGGAACACCTGCCGCACCTGGGCAGGAGACTCGGCCTTCATGGGGATGATGGCGGGCAGGTCCGGCGCCGGGGGCAGCCAGAGGTTCCGGGCGCCGGGCACCTCCTTATCCGGGGAGCGGTCCCGCTCATGTTTGTCCCGCATGTCGACGATCAGGGCGAGGCCCATGTCCGACAGCCGGCGCACGTCCGCCTCCGAGGCATGGCCCAGGTGGCCGGCGCGCAGCAGCAGGCCCTCTTTCACGCGGGCCCCGTCCAGCCGGACCATGCCGCCCAGCTCGCGGAAGTTCTCGATACCTTCAAAGTTATAAACCATTATGTACGTTCCTTTTCGTAGGTCTGGCACCACTGCTTCACGCAGCAATCCTCGCATTTCGGCGACCGGGCCGAGCACACCGCCCGGCCGTGGTACACGATCCGGTGGCAGAAGTCCGAGCTCTCCTCCGGCGGCAGGATGGCCCGCAGGGCGGTCTCGATCCTGGGCGGGTCTTTCAGATCATCCACCAGGCCCATCCGGTTGGACAGCCGTATGCAATGGGTGTCTACCACCACGCTGCCGGGCTTGCGGTACACGTCGCCCAAAATAAGGTTGGCGCTCTTGCGCCCCACGCCGGGCAGTTTCAGAAGGTCCTCCATGTTGTCCGGCACCACGCCGCCGAAGTCCTCCACCAGCATCCGGGCCGCGCCCACCATGTCCCTGGCCTTCCCGTGGTAGAATCCGCAGGAGCGGATATAGGGCTCCACGTCCTCCGGCTCCGCCGCGGCCATGGCCTCGGCGTTGGGGAACCGGGCGAACAGCGCCGGGGAGATGCTGTTCACCCGCTCGTCGGTGCACTGGGCGGCCAGCCGCACCTGCACCAGCAGCTCCCATGCCCCGTTGTGGTCCAGGGTGCAGTCCGCCAGGGGATACTCCGCCGCCAGGGCCTTCACGATATGCGCCACCTGTTCGGGCGTCCGCATGACACATCCCACCTTTTCTTTCTCTCGTTCAAAATCTTATCACGGCCTGTTGCAAATTCCAAGTGCTTTCTTTATAATTTGGTTATCCTATGAGCAAAGGACCTGACGCTATGTACCGTCCTCTGGCAGACGAATTCCGGCCCCAGACCCTGGACGACGTGTTCGGCCAGGAGCATATCCTGGGTCCGGACGGGATGCTGCGCCGCATCGCGGCCAGCGGTCATATCCCCTGCATGATCTTTTACGGTCCCTCCGGCACCGGCAAGACCACCGTGGCCCGCATCATCGCCCAGCGCACGGACCGCCCCCTGCGGCGGCTGAACGCCACCACGGCGGGCCTAGCGGACATCAAGGCCATCATCGACGAGCTGGACACCCTGCTGGCCCCGGAGGGGGTGCTGCTCTATCTGGACGAGATCCAGTACTTCAACAAAAAGCAGCAGCAGTCCCTGCTGGATTTCATCGAGAACGGCAAGATCACCCTCATCGCCTCCACCACGGAGAA
>CANQIO010000003.1 GCA_947624065.1 uncultured Oscillospiraceae bacterium
GGCGGGAAGGTGTAAACGAAGCCTATCCAGGGGGTCAGGTCCGTCGGCTGGATGTCGTCCTTTTCCGCGTAGGTGCAGAACGAGACAAGCTCGTCCCCGTCCGTCAGCAGCAGCACCCGGGAGCGCTCTCCCGTCGTCTGCCGGAACGTGCCATCCCGCAGCAGTTCAAAGAGGAATTTGCCCGCGCCCCAGTCGCTCTTGCCGATCTGCTCCAGCCAGTGCTCCTGCCGGTCGCTGCCGCCGTACTCGATCACCTGCATTTTACTCCGCCTTACTTCACCGTATTGCGCAGCAGGCCGATTTTTTCGATCTCGCACTCCACCACATCGCCGGGCTTCAAAAACACCGGCGGGTCCATGCCCATGCCCACCCCGGCGGGGGTGCCGGTGGCGATGATGGTGCCCGGCAGCAGGGTCATGCCGGAACTTAATTCGGCGATGGTGTCCGCGATGCTGGTGATGAGCTCGTCCGTGCGGGCGTGCTGGCGGGTCTCGCCGTTCACCCGGCAGGAGATGTCCAGCGCCGGGGGAAAGGGCACCTCGTCGGCGGTGAGGATGCAGGGGCCCATGGGGGTGAACCCGTCCAGTCCCTTGCCGAAATACCACTGCTTATGGCCGGTCTGCACGTCCCGTGCAGACACGTCGTTGAGCACGGTGTAGCCGAAAACGTAGTCTCCCGCCTTTTCCGCCGGGACGTCCTTCGCCGTTTTCCCGATGATGACCGCCAGCTCCGCCTCGTAGTCCAGCCGCCGGACAAGGCCGGGGTGGCTGTCGATATATCCCTCCGGGGGCACCGCCTCGGTCACCCGCTTGGAGAAGTACACCGCCACGGGCTTCTCCTGCTGGAACGCCTCTTTGTCGTACTGGGCCGCCTCTTTGGCGTGGGCCAGGTAGTTCATGCCGAGACAGATGACGTCCTGCCGGGGCCGGGGGATGGGGGCCAGCAGCGTCACGTCTTTCAGCGCCACTGGCTCCCCCGCCGGGACCAGCGCGTCCCGTCCCGCCTCGATGGCGGCGGTCATATCGGCGAAGGGCAGCGGCCGCACGGACGCCTCGTCCGCCGTCAGCGCGCCCACCTTTTCTCTTCCGTTTTCCAGGTATGTGATGAGCTTCATAATGTCTCCTCCTAGTCGAACCGCGTCACCCAGTGCTCCGCCTTATGGGCCTCAAAGCACATTTTGATCTGTTCGGCGGTGGTCTTGTTCTCCGCCAGGGGCGGCAGCCCGTCCAGGGAGAACCAGCCGCTGGCAGTGGTCTCGGAGCTCTCATGGAACGCGCCGCCCAGGGCAGTGCACATCACGAACACTTTGCAGATCTTGTGGGCATAGACGGGCACATTGTGCCGGTCCCGGTCCTGCACGGCGATGAGGAATTCCGCCCGTGCCTCCAGCCCGGCTTCCTCTCGGACCTCCTTCACCGCGTTGTCCCCCACCGACTGGTCTACGTCCACCCATCCGCCGGGCAGGGACCAGCAACCGTCCAGCTCCCGGACCAGCAGGATCTTTCCGCCCTCAAAGATGGCCGCCCGGGTGTCCAGCTTGGGAGTCTGGTAGCCGGTCTCGCCGCAGAAAAGGTCCCGGACCTTGTCCGCCGGGATGTCCGACTTGTACGCGAGCATCTCCGCCGCGATGGAACGGATGCGCTCGTAGCGCTCCATGTCGAACCGGTCATGCCCATAGGCCAGTCCCGCCTGGGCCAGGGCCTGCAGCTCCACCGCCCAGGAGAGCCAGGGGCTTCTGTCATCCATATTCATGCCAGCTCCCCATACAGCGCCCAGGTGGTGCTGTCGGTGATCTTCACGTCGATGAACTGCCCCACCAAAGCCGGGTCCCCGGCCAGGTGGACCAGCCGGCCGCCCTTGGTGCGGCTGGACAGGTTATAGGGGCTTTGGCCCGTCTCCCCGTCCACCAGCACCCGATATGTGCCGCCCACGTAGGCGGCGTGCTTCTCTCCGGAGATGCGGTTGGCCGCGTCCAGGAGAGCGTCGAACCAGACCTGCTTCTCCGCCCGGCTCACCGGATCGGGCATGGCCGCCGCCGGGGTGCCTGTCCGGGGGGAGAAGATGAAGGTGAACATGGCGTCGTAGCGCACCTCGTTCACCAGGGAGAGGGTGTCCATAAAGTCCGCCTCGGTCTCGCCGGGGAAGCCCACGATGATGTCCGTGGTGAGCACCAGGTCCGGCATGGCGGCCCGCGCCGCGGCCACCTTTTCCAGGTACTTCGCCCGGTCGTAATGCCGGTTCATCTCCTTCAGGATGCGGTCCGAGCCAGATTGGAGGGGCAGGTGGATATGGTGGGCGCAGTGCTCGCTCGATCCCATGACGCGGAAGAGCTTTTCCGTGGCGTCCTTGGGGTGGCTGGTCATGAACCGCAGCACGTAATCGCCCGGTATCTTGTCCAGTTCGGCCAGCAGGTCGGGGAAGTCCATCCCTTCCTCCAAGCCCTTGCCGTAGCTGTTGACGTTCTGGCCCAGGAGTGTGATGTCCTTATAGCCCGCCGCCACCAGCTCCCGCGCCTCGGCCAGGATGTCCGCCGGGCGGCGGCTCCGCTCCCGGCCCCGGACGTAGGGCACGATGCAGTAGGAGCAGAAATTGTCGCAGCCGTTCATGATGGTCAGCCACGCCTTGACGGCGCTGTCCCGCTGGCGGGGCAGGCCCTCGGCCACCACGCCCTCGGAGGGAGCTGCGGCGATGAGCCGGCTCTTGCTGCCCCGGCGGCCCCGGCGCTCCATGGTCTCCAGCAGCAGCTGGGGGAACTGCCACACCTCATGGGGCCCGAACACCATGTCCACCACCCGGTAGGACCGGCGGATGCGCTCGCGCATGGTCTCCTGCTGGGCCATGCACCCGCCCACGCATACGATCAGCTCCGGGTTTTTGGCTTTGTTGTGGGCAAGGGCGCCCACGTTGCCCAGCACCCGCTTCTCCGCGTGCTCCCGCACCGCGCAGGTGTTCACGGCGATCAGGTCGGCACGCTCCTCGCTGTCGGTGAGCGCATAGCCGCATTGGATGAGCCAGCCCCGCAATATCTCGCTGTCGGACTCGTTCTGCTGGCAGCCGTAGGTGTCCACCAGGGCATAGTGGGGCCGTCCGGCGATGCGGGCGCGTATCTCTTGGCAGAACCGCTCCTGCTGGAGCCGTTCCTGGGTGGTGATCTCCCGGCGATTGTACATGGCGTTCTCCTTGGTCACGATATAGCACTTTATAATAACATTTTTCTGTGTTATAATCAATGAAAAGTATACGCAGCGCAAAGGAGAGGTCATGGCAGTTATCAACATCTTATCCCCTCTGGTGGCGGACATGATCGCCGCCGGCGAGGTGGTGGAGCGGCCCGGCAGCGTGGTAAAGGAGCTGCTGGAAAATGCCGTGGACGCCGGGGCCCGCAGCGTCACCGTGGAGCTCCGGGGCGGCGGAGCCACCTATATCCGGGTCACCGACGACGGCTGCGGCATGGCGCCGGACGACGCGGGCAACTGCTTTCTCCGCCACGCCACCAGCAAGCTTCATGACGAGCACGGCCTGGAGGCCATCACCACCATGGGCTTCCGGGGCGAGGCGCTGGCGGCCATCTCGGCGGTGAGCCGGATGGAGCTCTATACCCGCCGGCCGGAGGATGACGAGGGCACCTATGTGTCCGTGGCCGGGGGCGAGATCCAGGACATGCACGCCGCCGGCTGTCCCAAGGGCACCGTGTTCACTGTCCGGGACATCTTCTACAACACCCCCGCCCGCCTCAAATTCATGAAGTCCGACCGGGCGGAGGGGTCCTTCTGCGTGCAGCAGGCCGCCCGGGTGGCTCTGGGCCGGCCGGACGTCTCCGTGCGGTGCGTCAAGGACGGAAAAGAGGAATTCTTCACCCCCGGAGACGGCCGGCCGGAGTCGGCGCTGTACGCCCTGCTGGGCCGGGAGACAGCGCTGACCATGCTCCCCGCGGAGGGGGAGAACGAGGGCGTGGCCGTCGCCGGCTTCATCAGCTCCCCCGCCGCCGGCCGGGGAAACCGGGCCACCCAGTTCTTCTTCGTCAACGGCCGGTCCATCCGCTCCCAGAGCCTGCAGGCAGCGCTGGAGCAGGCATACAAAAACACCCTGATGGTGGGCAAATTCCCCGCCTGCGTGCTGTATATCACCCTGAGCCCCGGCGCGGTGGACGTGAACGTGCACCCCACGAAAAACGAGGTGAAGTTCTCCTCGGAAAAGCGGGTGTTCGACGCGGTCTATTATAGCTGCCTCAGCGCGCTGGATAGCGAGCGGGGCACATTGCAGGTGCGCCTGTCCCCCTCCACGGAGAAGAAGCTGGCGCCTCAGCCCGCCGTCCGGGAGGCGCCCGCCGACAGCGGCCCCGGCCAGATGGCCATGGACCTGCGCAGCCCGGCCGTCACCTATGGCGCCGCCCGTCGGAGCGCCCCCGCCTATCCCGCGCCCCGGCGCAGCCCCGCCCCGCCGGTCCGGCCCCAGCAGGCCCCGCCAGTCCGGCCGGCCCCGTCCCGTCCCGCCGGGACGGTCCCCCCCGCGAAGGAAAAACAAGCCGCCGCGCCGGCGGCGGAGCCCCCCGTCCAGGAGCCGGCGCCCGTCCGGGTGGCCGGGGAGGTGCTGCGCACCTACATCGTGGCCGAACAGGGGGACAAGATCCTGCTCATCGACAAGCACGCCGCCCACGAGCGGATGGTGTTCGACCGGCTGAAGGCCCAGGGCCATGAGGTCCTGAGCCAGACCCTGCTCACGCCCCAGACCTGGCGGCCCGGCCCGGAGGCCATGGACCTTCTGACCGGGAATGGCGCGCTGCTGTCCGAACTGGGTTTCGAGCTGGAGCCCTTCGGCGACGAGGATCTGATCGTCCGGGCGGTGCCGGAGGACCTGGACCCGGCCGAGACGGCGGCCGCGCTGGAGGAGATCTGCGAAAAGCTCCAAAAGGGCGGCCGGGACCTGGCCCGGGACGGCATCTTGCAGACCGTGGCCTGCAAGGCGGCCATCAAGGCCGGCTGGGACACTGACCCCATGGAGATGCAGGTGCTGGCGGAAAAGGTGGCCTCCGGCCAGATCAAATACTGCCCCCACGGCCGCCCTGTGGCCGTGACGCTGACGAAAAAGGAGCTGGACCGGCAGTTCGGAAGGACCCAATGACGCCATGACCGATCTTCTTGTCATCACCGGCCCCACCGCTACCGGCAAGACCGCTCTGGGGGTGGCGCTGGCCAAGCTGCTGGACGGGGAGGTCATCTCCGCCGACTCCATGCAGATCTACCGGGGCATGGACATCGGCACCGCCAAGCCCACCGCCGCCGAGATGGACGGCGTGCCCCACCACATGCTGGACGCGGCGGACCCGGCGGAGCGCTTCTCCACCGCCAAGTACGCCCGCATGGCCGCCGCCTGCGCCGACGACATCCTGGCCAGGGGGAAGCGGCCCATCGTGGTGGGCGGCACCGGCCTCTACATCGACGGCCTTGTCCGGGGCACAGCCTACGCCGCCGCGCCGTCGGACCCGGAGGCCCGCCGGGCCATCGAAGGGGAGTATGACGCCATGGGCGGGGATACCTTTCGCCAGAGGCTGGCCGCCGTCGATCCGGAGCGGGCGGCCATCCTCCATCCGCGGGACAAAAAGCGGCTGGTCCGGGCCTGGGAGGTCTATGTGCTGACCGGCAGGCCCATCTCCTGGCACGACGAGCAGTCCCGGCTGGTCCGGCCGCGGTATACGGCGTACACCGTGGCGCTGGATTTTGCCGACCGCGGGATGCTCTATGAGCGGATCGACCGGCGGGCCCGCGCCATGTTCGACGCCGGGCTGGTGGACGAGGTCCGCAGGCTCCTGGACGCGGGTGTCGGTCCCGACACCACCGCCATGCA
This sequence comes from uncultured Oscillospiraceae bacterium, assembly GCA_947624065.1. GTDB lineage: Bacteria > Bacillota > Clostridia > Oscillospirales > Oscillospiraceae > CAJOIG01. The sequence continues at coordinate 5,845 of CANQIO010000003.1, forward strand.
GGCCATCGGCTATAAAGAAGTGGCCGCGTACCTCGCCGGCCGATGCGCGCTGGAAGAGGCTGTCGACGCGGTCTGCCGGGCCTCCCGGCGATACGCCAAGCGGCAGCTGACCTGGCTGCGGAGCCGGCCGGACGTGCACTGGCTGCGCTGGGACCGGGAGCCGGACGCCGCCGCGCTCCAGCGCGCCGCGGAGCAGATCGGAAAAACTGCGTCCTGACATGCCCGGCTCGACCGGTTTCGACCCCATTCCCCCGCGAAAAGCCGTAAAATAGGCGCTGTACAGAGAATTTGTACAAAATCACTATTTTACGGAGCGGCGGAGTATGCTACACTATTATTTAAATTTCTGCGCCGCCGTTCCGGAAGGGACGGAAAAGATGCAGAAATCACAGAATCTTCAGGACATGTTTTTGAACCAGGCGCGCCGGGAGCGGGTCATCGTGACCGTGTTCCTCGTCAACGGCTTTCAGCTGCGGGGGACCGTGCGGGGCTTTGACTCCTTCGTGGTGTTCGTGGACTCCGATGGGAAACAGCAGATGATCTACAAGCACGCCATCTCCACCATCGCCCCGGCCCGCGCCCTCTCGCTGACAGAGGAGCCAGTCTGACTTGAAAAAAACCGACGCCCTCATAAGGATCACCTCGCTGCTGGTATTCATCGCCCTGGCGGCATACATGACCATATACATCGCCCAGCGGGCCATGAACCCGGTGCGCACCTCCCTGACCGTCACCGCCACCATGAGCGATTCCGCGCCCATGAGCGGTCTGGTCATCCGGGACGAGCTGCTCATCAACAGCCAGGACCAGTACATAGACGTGACCGCCGCCGACGGGGCCAAGGTGGCCGCCGGGGAGACGGTCGCCGTGGCGTACAGCTCCGAGGAGGCCCTGGAGCGGGCCTCCCGGCTCAGCGCCCTGGAGCGGGAGATCGAGGACGTCACCGCCGCGCTCTCTCAGGCCGGCACCGTCCAGGTCGAGGGCAACCGGGAGCAGTCCATCTACAGCGCCATCATCAGTCTGTCCACCAGTCTCCGGGGCGGGGATCTGTCGGACATGGACTCCCGGTCCAGCGCGCTGGCCAGCCTGCTGTTCCCCTCCGACTCCGGCGCCACCGCCACGGAGGAATACCTGCAGCAACTCCAGGCCGAATACGACGAGTTGCGCAAGACCAGCGCCGGCGACACCTCCTCCATCTCCGTCAGCCAGAGCGGCACCTTTTCCTCGGTGGTGGACGGCTACGAGGGCGTCAGCCCCGCCTATGCCCAGGACCTGTCCCCCAGCGACCTGCGGGAGCTGATCGCCGCCGACCGCGTCATCGAGAGCGGCTCGCTCGGCAAGCTCATCACCTCCTACAACTGGTATTACGCCGCCATCCTCCCGCGGGAGTACGCCCGGAACATGCTGGCCGGGGAGACCGGCGTGCAACTGTCCTTCGGCCGGTATTACAGCGGCAATCTGGACGCCACGGTGGAATTCGTCGGGAAGGCCGAGGGGGACAGCCAGTTGGTCATCTTCCGCATCGAGAAGGGCATGACCGATATGCTGGCCGTGCGGGCCGTGTCGGCGGAGCTGATCTATGAGGAATACACCGGCCTGCGGGTGCCTCTGAAGGGGCTTTACCGCTACTATGCCGGCTACCTGGCCGACGAGGCCGGACAGGACCTGTCCGAGGGCGAGACCGTGGCCCTCACCCTGGGGGACACCACCTATGAGGCCATCATCTCGGAGATCGGCTCGTCCTCCCGCTTCGGCGACCTGCCCCCCGGGGTGGAGTCCGGCAGCGAGCAGGACACCCGCCCCAGAAGGCGGCTGGTGGTGTTCTGCTGGCCATGGGACGCCGAATCCGACGGGCCCGACACCTCCTCCGGCGGCGGCACCGTCACCACGGCGAGCGGCCTGGCCTTCTCCGCCGTCAACTATTACGACTATGACCCGGAGCACCCCGAGGCCCAGGACCGGCTGTGCGTGTTCACCATGACCGGCATGCAGGCGGAGCGGAAGCTGGTCCGGCTGGTATACGCCGGGGAGGAATACTGCCTGCTGTCCTCCACGGGCACTGACGCCCTCCGGGAGGGCAACGAGGTCATCATAGAGGCCAGAAACCTCTACAACGGCAAAGTATTTTCATAAGGAGGCCGCCATGGAGTTGACGCTGGAGGAACGGATCGCGCTGGTCCGGGAGAACATCGACCGCGCCGCCAACGGCCGGCCCGTCACGCTGGTGGGCGTGGCCAAGACCAAGCCGGGATCGCTGGTGGCCCGCGCCATCCGGGCGGGGATAGACGTCATCGGGGAGAATTACGTCCAGGAATTCCGGGAGAAGAGCGACGCCGGCGCCTATGAGGGCGCGGCGGTACATATCATCGGCCATTTGCAGCAGAACAAGGTGAAATACGTGGCCGGGAAGGTCGCCATGATCCAGTCGGTGGACTCCCGGGCCCTGCTGGAGGCGATCGCCCGGCGGGCCGCGGCCATGGACACGACCCAGGACGTCCTCATCGAGGTGAACATCGGCCGCGAGCCCGGCAAGTCCGGCATCCTGCCGGAGGCGCTGGACGAGCTGCTGGGCGCCGCCGCCGGTCTGGCCGGCGTCCGGGTCCGGGGGCTGATGGCCATCCCGCCGGCAGAAAATACCAGAGCGTATTTTGCACCGATGGTTCACCTTTTTGTTGACAATAACGAAAAAAAATACGATAATGTCTCTATGGACTTTTTGTCCATGGGCATGTCCGATGATTATGAAGACGCGATCCGCCAGGGCGCGAACATGGTCCGCGTCGGTTCTTTGCTGTTTGGTCCCCGGAACTATACATGAGAAAGCAGGAGGCACACCATGGGGTTTTTGGATGAACTGAAAAAGCTGACTAAACCATACGACGAGGACGAGGATATCTTCGGCGGCGACCTTCAGGGCGGGGAGGATGACGACCCCACCATCATCGCGCCCAGGGTAGAGCGCCAGGAGCGGGCGGAAAAGGCCGAGCGCCGCAACCCCTTCGAGGACACGGATACCCCCATATTCGAAGAGCGCGCCCCCAAAAAAGAGAACAAAGTGGTGAACATCCACACCACCACCGCCGTGCAGGTGGTGCTCTCCAAGCCGGAGCGCTTCGAGCAGGCCGCGGAGATCGCGGACCATCTGCGGGAGAAGCGCACCGTCGTGATGAATCTGGAGACCACCAACAAGGATGTGGCCCGCCGCCTGGTGGACTTTCTGTCCGGCGTAGCCTATGCCAACGACGGCAAGATCAAGAAGGTCGCCATCAATACATACATCATCACCCCCTTCAACGTGGATATCATGGGCGACCTGATCGACGAGCTGGAAAACAACGGGGTCTATATCTGACCGCGGATCTGGCCCCGCGCCCCCCGTATATTTGAGAAAGGATAGGGTTTGGATATGGTCACAGCACAGGATATCCAGGAGAAAGTATTCGAGAGAGCCGGTAAAGGTTATAATATGGCCCAGGTCGACGAGTTTCTGGAGGAGCTCTCCGCCGATTTCACCACGCTGGCCAAGGAGAACACGGCTTTGAAGGCCAAGCTGAAGGTCCTGGTCCAGAAGGTGGACGAGTACCGCCAGACGGAGGACTCCATGCGTCTGGCCCTTCTCTCCGCCCAGAAGCTCAGCTCCCAGATCGAGACGGATGCCCGGGAGAAGGCCGACACGGTCGTGGCCGACGCCCAGGCCTATGCCGACCGGCTCACCCGCCAGGTGTCCGACGGCATGGCCAACGAGGAGGCCAAGCTGGAGGAGGCCAAGAAGGCCACCAACCGGTTCTTCGACCATATGCGCTCCGTCTGCCAGAAGCAGATCGAGTTCTATGACAAGCTCAGCCAGATGCAGCTGGTGGGCGGCGAAGCCGCCGCGCAGCCCGAGCCCGAACCGGAACCCCAGCCGGAGCCCGCCGCCAGAGCTGCCAAGCCCGTGAACATGGAGGAGACCGTGCGCTCCATCGCCGCCTCCGCCGCGGAGGCCGCCCTGGACGAGCCCGAACCGGAGGAGCCCGAGGCCCCCGCCCAGGAGGACGCGTCCGACGAGGACGAGCCCACCCGCCTGTTCCCCGGCGGCCACGGCCAGCGCGGAAAAAAGAAAAAGCGCAGCTTTGACGATTTCAGCTTCGACGACGACATCTGATCCACATCGCCATCCGGGGCGGAGCATCCAGCTCCGCCCTTGCAAACTATATCTGCCTTGGAGAGAAGAACTATGCCCACCGATTTCAACGCCACCGTAAACCTGCCCAAAACCGATTTCCCCATGCGCGCCGGCCTGCCCAAGCGGGAGCCGGATATGCTCAAAGCGTGGGAGGACATGGACCTGTACCATGAGATCCTCAAGAAAAACGAGGGCAAGCCCTCGTTCATCCTCCATGACGGCCCCCCGTTCTCCAACGGCGGCCTGCACATGGGCACCGCCCTGAACAAGTGCCTGAAGGATTTCATCGTCCGCTATAAGTCCATGTCGGGCTTCCAGGCCCCCTATACCCCCGGCTGGGACAACCACGGCATGCCCATCGAGTCGGCCATCATCAAGGAGCAGAAGCTCAACCACAAGGCCATGAGCGTGTCCGAATTCCGCAACGCCTGCCACGACTATGCCGCCCACTATCTGGACGTGCAGCGCCAGGGCTTCAAGCGCCTGGGCGTGCTGGGCGATTGGGAAAAGCCCTACCGGACCATGGACCCCAAGTTCGAGGCCCAGGAGATCAAGGTATTCGGCCGGATGTATGAGAAGGGCTACATCTACAAGGGCAAGAAGCCCGTCTATTGGTGCCCCAAGGACGAGACGGCCCTGGCCGAGGCGGAGATCGAGTACAGTGACGACCCCGTCACCACCATTTTTGTGAAGTTCCGGGTCAAGGACGATCTGGGAAAGCTCAGCGCCATCGAGCCGCTGGACAACATCTACTTCGTCATCTGGACCACCACCACCTGGACCATCCCGGGGAACCTGGCCATCTGCCTGAACCCCGCCTACGACTATACCCTGACCCGCGCCTCCAACGGCGAGGTCTACATCATGGCCAGGGAGCTGGCGGAGCCGGTCCTCAAAAAGGCCGGCCTGGAGGTACAGGAGGTCCTGGCCACCTTCAAGGGCGCCGAGCTGGAGCTCATGACCGCCCAGCACCCCCTCTTCGACCAGACCAGTCTGGTGATCCTGGGCGACCACGTCACCCTGGACGCCGGCACCGGCTGCGTGCACACCGCGCCGGCCTATGGCGCCGACGACTTCTTCGTCTGCCAGAAGTATCCCCAGATCCCCTCCGGCCGGGACCTGGTGGTCAACGTGGACGACACCGGCCGCTTCACCGCCGACGCCGGGAAATACGAGGGCCTCAGCGTTTTGAAAGCCCATGAGCCCATTTTCGCGGATCTGGTCTCCTGCGGCGCCATCCTGGCCTCCGAGGACATCACCCACTCCTATCCCCACTGCTGGCGGTGCAAGAACCCCATCATCTTCCGGGCCACGGACCAGTGGTTCTGCTCTGTGGACGCCTTCAAGGAGGACGCCGTGCGGGCCGCCCGCAAGGTCCAGTGGAACCCCGAGTGGGGCGCGGACCGGATGGAGAGCATGATCCGGGAGCGGGCCGACTGGTGCATCAGCCGCCAGCGCCGCTGGGGCCTGCCCATCCCGGTGTTCTACTGCGCCGACTGCGGCAAGCCCGTCTGCACCCCGGAGACCATCGAGTCCGTCAGCCGCATCTTCGGCGAGAAGGGCTCCAACGCCTGGTTCGACATGACCGCCCAGGAGTTGCTGCCGGCGGGCTTCGTCTGCCCCCACTGCGGCGGGAAGGTCACCGAGAAGGAGACCGACACCCTGGACGGCTGGTTCGACTCCGGCTCCACCCACGTGGCGTCCATGGAGCTGGACGCCCCCGGCGTCTGGCCGGCGGACCTCTATCTGGAGGGCGGCGACCAGTTCCGCGGCTGGTTCCAGTCCAGTCTGCTGACCGCCGTGGCCACCAAGGGCGACGCCCCCTATCGGTCCGTGCTGTGCCACGGCTGGACCGTGGACGGCGAGGGCCGGGCCATGCACAAGAGCCTTGGAAACGGCGTCTCCCCCGACGAACTCACCGCCAAATACGGCGCCGATCTGTGCCGCCTCTGGGCCGCCAGCGCCGATTTCCGGCTGGATATGCGCTGCTCCGACGCCATCTTCAAGCAGCTGAGCGACAAATACCTGAAGATCCGCAACACCGCCCGGTTCATCCTGGGCAACCTGGACGGGTTCGATCCCGACCGGGACCTGGTGCCCTATGCCGCGCTGCAGCCCATCGACCGGTGGGCCCTGAGCCGGGCCGCCGCGCTCATCGACAAGTGCCTGGCCAGCTACGAGAAATACGAGTTCTGGTCCGTCACCTACGCCATCCACAATTTCTGCGTGGTGGACATGTCCAACGTGTACATGGACATCGTGAAGGATCGGCTGTACTGCGACGCCGCCGCGGGCCCTGCCCGCCGGGCCGCCCAGAGCGCGCTCTGGCTCATCCTGGACGCCATGGTGCGGCTGCTGGCCCCCATTCTGTCCTTTACCGCCAACGAGATCTGGCTGGCCATGCCCCACCGCGCCGGTGACGACGCCCGCCACGTGATGCTCAACGACATGCCCTCCGGCCACGCCGAGTGGGCCCTCAGCGAGGAGGACGCCGCCTTCTGGGAGGACTGCCTGCGCCTGCGCACGGACGTGAACAAGGCGCTGGAGCTGGCCCGGGCCGACAAGACCATCGGCAAGCCCCTGGAGGCCAAGGTCACCCTCCATGTGGGACCCCAGGCCAAGGCCGCCATGGACCGGATCGCCGCCCAACCCCTGGAGAGCTTCTTCATCGTCTCCGAGGCGGAGATCACCGACGGCGAGGGCGCCGGCTGGGCCGGCACGGAGCTGCCCGGCGTGACCGTGGAGGTAGAGCCCTCCCGGCTGCCCAAGTGCCCCCGCTGCTGGACCCACAGCGCCACGGTGGGCAGCGACGGCGATTACCCCGAACTCTGCGCCCGGTGCGCCGGCGCGCTGAAATACGTTCCCGTGCCCTGAGCCGCCGGCCCGGGCCGCCGGGAGATACACTTAGGAGGAACGACCGATGATCTACTCGATCGTGGCCGCTCTGGTCCTGATCCTGGACCAGGCGGTGAAACTATGGACGACCAACAACATCCCCCTCGGGGCCACCGGTGAGGACTGCGTGCAGCTGATCCCCGGCGTGCTCCATATGACCAACGTCCACAACACGGGCGCCGCGTTCAGCATCCTGGCCAACGCCACCTGGTTTTTGGTGGCGGTATCCGTGCTGTTCATCATCGGCATCATCGTGCTCATCAATATGGAGATCATCAACACCAAGTTCGGCCGCTGGACGGCCGTGCTGGTGATGGCCGGCGCGCTGGGCAACGCCATCGACCGCGTGTTCTACCACTACGTGGTGGACATGTTCGAGATCGAGCTGTTCAGCTTCGCGGTGTTCAACGTGGCGGATATCTTCATCACCGTCTGCGGTATCCTGTTCTGCATCCATGTGATCGTCTACCGGGACCCGGCGGCTGCCACGGCCGCGCCCAAGAAGGCCAAGCAGCCCAAACAGCCCAAGCAGGCCAGGATCCGGGAGGCCGAGCCGGAGGAGGATCTCCCCGCCGAGCCCGCCCGCGGTCGCAGGAGCCATACCGTCAAGCCCAGGGAGAAGGACGATCCCTACGCCAACATCCCCCACCGGGGCGAGCATCGCACCCTGGCCGACGAGCTGCAGCTGGCCGATCCGGACGACCCCTTCGCGGAATGGGGCTTTGGCGGGCCGGATGAGGCCCCGAAGGCCACGGCCGCTCCCCGCCGGGCTCCGGCCAAGGCGGAGGCCCCCGCGCCCCGGCGCCAGAAGGCGGCGCCTGTGGAGGCCGACGACTGGGACGAGCCGGAGATCCCCGCTCCGCGCAGGGCGGCGCCCAAGACGCCGGCGGCCCCGGCCAAGCCCGCCGCTCCCGCCTCCAAGGCGCCGGCGCTGGACCTGGAGGAGTATTCCCTGGAGGACATCCTGTCCGAGTTCCGGGACATCTGATGGACAAGACCATACTGATAACGGCACAGGAGAGCGGCGAGAGGATCGACGCTCTCCTTGCGCGCCAGGAGGATATCCGCAGCCGCAGCGCCGCGGCGAAGCTGCTGGAGGCCGGGCTCGTGACCTGGCACGGCGCGCCTTTGCGGAAAAATCACCGCACCGCCGCCGGGGAGGTATACGCCGTCACCGTGCCCCAGGCAGCGCCGGCCGCCGCCCTGGCCCAGGACATCCCCCTGGACGTGGTCTATGAGGACGGGGACGTGATCGTGGTGAACAAGCCCCGGGGCCTGGTGGTCCACCCCGCCCCCGGCCATCCGGACGGGACACTGGTGAACGCCCTGCTGGCCCACTGCGGGGACTCCCTCTCCGGCGTGGGCGGCGAGCTGCGCCCCGGCATCGTCCACCGCATCGACAAGGACACCAGCGGCCTGATCATCGCCGCGAAAAACGACCGGGCCCACGAGGCCCTGTCCGCCCAGCTGAAGGACCGGAGCCTGTCCCGGGTCTACGACGCGGTGTGCCACGGCGGCTTCCACGATGACGCCGGCACCGTGGACGCGCCCATCGGCCGGGACCCGAGAAACCGCCAGCGCATGGCCGTGACGGACAAAAACTCCCGGCCGGCCGTCACCCATTGGCAGGTGCTGAGCCGCTATGCCCGACACACCTATATCCGCTGCCACCTGGAGACCGGCCGCACCCACCAGATCCGGGTCCACATGGCCTATACCGGCCACCCCCTGCTGGGGGACACGGTCTATGGCGGCCGGAGGGACAAGGGTCTGGAAAGCCAGTGCCTGCACGCCCGGGGCCTGCGGTTCATCCACCCCGCTACCGGCGCGCCCATCGAGCTTTGGACCGACCTGCCGGACTGGTTCCGGGAGGTCCTGGACAAGCTGGGCCCCCCGCTCTGAGGGCCCGATAGAATAAGACCGCTCCCATCTCAACAGACGCCGTGAGGAACGCCTATGCTCGCTCTGCTTCTCTATCTGCTGTTCGGCCAGCTTCTGGCCTGGCGCATGCTGCCCGCCTTTCGGCCGGCGGTACGGTGCTGGCTGGGGCTGGTATTTGGCTGTGTGGCCCTGATGTGGATGCCCTGCCTGTTCGCGTTTTTCACCGGCTTCACCGTCACGGCTCAATATATGGCCCTGGCCCTGGCGGCCGTCGGCTCGGCGGCGCTGGTGCCATGGAAAAAGGCCCCCTCTCTGCGTTCGGCACGGCCCCGCCTGCCCCAGATGGGCCGGAGCGACCTGGCCGGGCTGCTGGCGGCGCTGCTGGCCACGGCCTTCTGCGGCTATCTGCTGCTGACCCATGTGCTGATGCCCCATGAGGACGGAAGCCTCTGGGTGGGGCAGAGCACCTATGGGGACCTGGCCATGCACCTGGGATTCGTGGAGAGCCTCTATCGGCAGGGACAGTTCCCGCCGGAGTACAGCATCTTCCCCGGCCAGATCCTGGACTATCCCTTCCTGGTGGACGCCGCCTCCGCCAGCCTGCGGTTTTTCGGGCTGAGTCTGCGCATGGCGGTGATCGTGCCCAGCCTGGCGATGCTGCTGGGGGTGTTCTGGGGCTTCTGGCTGCTGGCGGACAAGCTCATCGGCAAACTGGCACCCACCGTGGCGGCCTGGCTGCTGTTCGTATTCAACGGCGGCTTCGGTTTTCTCTGGTTCCTCTCCGGAAAATACAGCCTCCACGATCTGCTCACCGGCTTTTACGTCACGCCCACCAACCTGGTGGAGGAGGACCTGCGCTGGGTGAACGTGATCTGCGACATGCTGATCCCCCAGCGGACCACCATGGCCGGCTGGTGCGTGGGGCTCGCCGCCATCTATCTGCTCATCACGGTGCTGGAAAAGACCATGAATGGGGAGGACTGCCGTCGGGAGACGGTCAGTCTGGCCGTCACCGCCGGGTCCATGCCCATGATCCACACCCACACCTTCCTGGCGCTGGGGGTGCTGTCCGGGGTCTGGTTCTTCGCCTGGCTGGGCAAGGCCCGCCGGGAGGGACGGGCGGCGGCGCTGGTGAAAAATTATGTGCTCTATGGCGTGATCTGCCTCGCCCTGGCCCTGCCCCAGCTCATCGCCTGGACCTTCGACGCCGCCGGCACCGGCCGGCTGATCTGGTTCAATCCCGGCTGGGTCCATGGGGACACGCCATGGCTGCTGTTCTGGATCATCAACGGCGGCGTGGTGTTCTGCGCCATGCTGCCCATGCTGTTCTTCCTGCGGGGGGACCGGCTGCGGCTGTTTTTGGGGGCGGCGGCCCTGTTCGCCCTGGGGAACCTGGTGGCCTTCCAGCCCAACCCCTATGACGACAACAAGCTCCTGTACATCTGGTTCATGATCGCCGACATCCAGGTCTGCGCCTGGCTGTGGGAGCTGCTGCAAAAGGTGCGGCCCCGCGCCCTGGCGTCCGCCGCAGCGGCGGCGCTGTTGGTGCTGGGCACCCTCTCGGGGGCCATGTCCCTGCTGCGGGAGGCTGTCAGCGAGTATCAGCTGTTCTCCCGGGCCCAGGTGGAGGCAGCGGATTTCATCACGGAGAACACCCCGGCGGACAGCCTGTTCCTCACCGCCGTCACCCATGTCAATCCGCCGGCGGTATTGTCGGGGCGGAACATCCTGTGCGGGCCGGGGCTGTACCTCTATTACCACGGCGTCGACTACGCCGAACGGGAGAGCCAGGTGGGCCGGATGTTCCAGGACGGAGAGGCCTTTGAGACCTACGCCCGCGTGTACGGCGTCGATTACGTGTATATCAGCCAGTCGGAGCGGAGCGCCTACGCGGTGGACATGGACTATTTCACCCAGAACTATCCCCTGATCTACAGCCAGGACGGCATCAGCATCTTCCAAATCACGACATAATGTGCTATACTAATGGGCGTTGAGACATGCCATCCCTTCGGCGAAAAAAGGAGATACATATGAAAAAACTGATCGCTGTTTTGATGCTGTTTGCCCTGCTGGCGGGCATGGCCGCCTGCAATAAAGCCCCGGCCGAGGCCGAACCCACGCCGGAGCCCACGCCGGACGAACAGGCCCTCCAGGCCGCCTCCGACACGAATACCGCCACCGCCGCCGCGGAGCACACGCCCCCCGTCTCCAGCACCGATGCCCAGACCTCCGAGGGCGACTACGGCAAGGCGCTGGCCTGCAAGGGCCGGCCCGTGGAAGAGCTCTATGCCGCCGTGGGCGAGCCTCTGTCGGAGCCCACCTACGGTCCCTCCTGCCTGGTAGAGGGCGGCGAGGACGGTATGCTGCTCTATGACGGGTTCTACGTCTGGACCGTCCGCACCGCCGAGGGCGAGACCGTGCATGAGGTGGGTCTGGACGAATGATCGGAAAGCTGAAAGCGCTCTACCTGCGATACCGGGAGCCGGTGAACTACCTGTTCTTCGGCGGTCTGACCACGCTGGTGAGCTGGGGCGTCTACGCTCTGGCCGTGGGTTGGCTGGACATGCCGGTCACCCCCGGCAACCTTCTCAGCTGGGTCTGCGCGGTGAGCTTCGCTTTCGTCACCAACAAGCTGTGGGTCTTTGACTCCAAAAGCTGGGCCTTCCCCCAATGGCTGAAGGAGGCCGGCGCCTTTTATGCCGGGCGCATCTTCTCCGGTCTGGTGGAACTGGGCGGGCTGCCGCTGCTCATGTGGCTTGGCCTGGACCAGACCCTCTTTGGCGTGGAGGGCTTCGCCGCGAAGGTGGTCATTTCCATAGTGGTCATCATCCTGAATTACTTCCTGTCCAAATTCATCGCCTTCCGCAAGAAAAAAGACGCCTGACATAGAAAAAGACCGCCGCAGAAAGATCTGCGGCGGTCTTTTTATGCGCACTCTTCAGTCCCAGTGGGGTTCTTCCACGACGGGCTCCTCCGCGGCGGGCTCCTCCGCGACGGGCTCTTCCACAACAGGCTCCTCCGCGACGGGCTCTTCCACGGCAGGCACCTCCGCGACGGGCTCTTCCACGGCAGGCACCTCCGCGACAGGCTCCTCCACGATAGGCACCTCCGCGATGGGCTCCTCTTGGATCTCCACCTCCACGTCGGCCTCCGTCTCGTCCACAACGGCGGCAAAGTCCGCGTCCACGGCCTCTTCGTTCTCCGCCGCCTTAAGGCTGGCGATCTCCTCCTCCAGCGCCTCGATGGCCGCGCGGGCCATGTCGATCTGCTGGCAGACCTGGGCCAGCCCCTCCGCCGGATCGTCGTGATAGGCCTCATAGTACAGCTTTCCCAGCTCGGTATAGGCCTTTTTGACTGTGTCCTTCTGGCTGGAGATATCCATGTTCAGCTTTGCGATGCGGCTGAGTTGCTTGGTCTTGGCCGCCGTCGCGACAGCCAGGTCCCTGGCTTTTTCGGCTGCCTTGGACGCGGCGGCGCCGGCTTTGCTCAAGAAATCGTTGAATCCAGACATTGCGATAGCCTCCTTTTTCTTTTTCTAGTTTGCTTCCTTCCGCTTTTTCTTCGCTGGTAGATTTTTATGCGTCATCCCGGGGCGTCTCCCCGGAGGATATCTCCGTTTCCCGCGGGGCGGCCCGCTCCGCCCACAGCATGGCCGGCGCGCGCTTTCTGCGGCGCAGCATCACCGCCAGCGTCACCGCCGCCGCCAGGCACGTGAGCCCCGCCAGAAGCTGGCTCACCCGGATGCCGGTGGCGCCCAGATACAGCGAGTCGGTGCGCAGTCCCTCGATCCACGCCCGGCCCAGGCCGTACCAGAACACATAGTACAGGAAAAACTGCCCATCGAACCGCCGCCGGGTCTTTTTCGAGAGGATGTGCAGCAAGAGAAATCCCACCAGGTTCCACAGGGACTCATACAAAAACGTGGGGTGCACATAGATGGTCTCGCCGTTCAGCGTCAGGCCCATACGGCAAAAGACGCCGGTCTCGTAGCCGTAGGCCTCCCGGTTCATGAAGTTGCCCCAGCGGCCGATGCACTGGCCGATGGGCAGGCCAAAGGACGCCAGATCCAGCATGGCCAGGGGGGAGATGCGCTTGAACCGGCACACGGCGAACACCGTCAGCACCGTGGCGATGACCGCCCCGTAGATGGCCAGGCCGCCCTCCCAGACCTTCACCATATCCCACAGATTCGTGTATCCGCCGTAGAATATCACGTAATACGCTCTGGCGCCGATGATGGCCAGGGGCACGGCGAACAGCAGGTTGTCGATCAGGTCGTCCTGCTTGATGCCGAATTCCCGGCACCGGCGGTAGCAGTAGCTCACCGCCAGCAGAAAGCCGCAGGCGATGATCACGCCGTACCAGTAAAAGGTGTGGCCGAACAGGGTGAAGGAATTGGACGGACAGATGGACCAGTCCCCCAGCATGGGGAAGGAAATGGACGCGGATGACATACTTATGAACGTTCCTCCTTGGGACGGATGATAGACAGGGCCACGCGCTCCGGCGTCAGGCGCGCCGCCCAGGCGGCGATGTCGGCGCATGTCAGGCTCTCCAGCACGGCCGGGGCGTCAAACAGATCAAAATCGTTGAAGCAGCCGTCCGCCAGGCTCTCCGTCAGCTCCCAGAAGTCGTCCAGCAGCCGGATAAAGCCGCCGTACAGCGCCTTTTTCTGCCGGTCAAAGAAGGCCGGGTCGATGTCCCTGCGCGCCGCCGCCAGAAGCGCCGCCAGCGCGGCCTCCGGGTCGGCCGACTCTCCCTCCAGGTAGATATACTCCTCCCCGCCGGCATAGCTGCTCTCAAAGCGGAAGCTGTCGTTGAGCAGGCTCTTTTCATAGAGCTCCAGATAGGCCGGGGCGCTACGGCCCCACAGGCAGCGCATGGCAAGCTCCGCCGTGAGCCGCTGCCGCAGCCCGTCGGGCCCCGTGGCCGCCGGCCCCAGCTTTGCCCCGGCGCAGAACAGCGGCGCGGACACGTCCATGGTCCGCGAGCAGCGCTTTTCCAGCGGCTCCAGGCCCGGCTCCGGCCCATAGTCCCGCACCGGCCGGGACGCGCGCTCCGCCGGCAGCACCTCCGCCGCGGCGCGCTCCACCGCCTCGGGGTCCACGTCCCCCGCCACGCACAGGGCCATGTTGGCCGGGGCGTAGAACGCCTTATGGCAGGCGCGGAGCGTCTCGACCGTGATGTCCGCGATGGACGCGGCCGTGCCCACCACCATGTCCCCCAGGGGGCCGGCGCCGAACAGCAGCCGCATGCAGCCCATATAGGCCGCGGCGCCGGGGTCGTCCTCGAACTCGGCGATCTCCTGGCCGATGATGCCCCGCTCCTTCTCCACCGTCTCGGGGGTGAAATAGGGGGTAGACACGAACTCCAGCAGCGTGCGCAGATTTTCTTCAAACTTATCCGCGCAGGTGAAGTGATAGCTGGTAACCGCCTCGGAGGTATAGGCGTTGGCGTTGGCCCCCCTGGCGGCGAACACATCGTCCACGCTGCCACCGGGCATGTCGAACATCTTGTGCTCCAGGTAATGGGCCACCCCCGCCGGGGTGTCGTATGTCTCGCCGTCCAGGGCAAAGCGCCGGTCCGCGCCGCCGTAATCCGTCACGAACGCCGCCCGGCACTTGCGCCAGCCGGGCTTTGGCACAACGTATATGGGGAGCCCGTTGGGCAGCGTTCCCTGCCAGAGCTCGATCCCCAGTTCGGGATGTTCAATCCTCCGCATCTTCTTCCTCCCCGCCGTACAGGAAATATACCGCGTCGCATTGGATGTCCGCCGCAGCACGGACCACGTCCTCCCGGGACACGTCCTCCGCCAGGGCGGCCAGCTCCTCCGGACCGTAGTCCAGCCCCAGCAGGTTCTGCTCCAGCCAGAACTTCTCCAGCGCCGCCGGATCGTCTGTGAGGGACAGCATGTGGCTGGACACGGCCGCCCGGGCGACGGTCATCTCCCCGTCGGTGATATCCCCGTCCTTCACGGCCTGCAGCTGGCGGCCGATCTCCGCCAGGGTCTTTTCATAGTCCGCCGGGTCGATGCCGCTGGCCACGGTCATGATCCCCTTCATCCGGTCCAGCTCCGAATAGACGTAGTAGCACAGGCTCAGCCGCTCCCGCACGTTGGCGCTGAGCTTGCAGGGCCATCCGCCGCCGAACAGCGCGTCCGTCACCCACAGCGCCGCCATGTCCGGGTCCTCCATGGCCTGGCCCATCCGGTAGCCAATCACCAGCTTGCCCTGGCTCACGTCCATTTCCTCGGTGAACGTCCGGGGCGTTTCATCCACGGTGTTCAGCCGGATGTCCGTGCCGATGCCGAAGTCGATCTCCCCCCGGGGCAGGGGCACCAGCGCGTCGGTCATGGCGGCGCACACCCGCGCCGGGTCCGCCGAGCCGCAGTAGAAGATCTCGATGGGGCTGGCCGCCAGCAGGGCCTTATAGTGCCGGGTCAGGGCCACGTAGCCGATGGCCTCCGCCGACGCCTCGTCGCCCAGCGCGTCCACGCCGTACGCCTCTCCGGGGCACATCAGCTCGACGAGCCGGGCCTGGGCATACTCGGCCCGGTCGTTCATCCGGGCGCGGATCAGGTCCACGAGCTTGCGCTTTTCGCCCTCCACATAGCCGGGCAGCAGCAGTCCGCCACGGGTGTTAGGCGCCAGCAGCAGCTCGCCCATGAGCTCCGCCATCGGGCCCAGCAGGTCCCGGCCTGGCACATCCACGAAGTCCGCCGTGAAGCCCACGGCCTGGATCTCCCCCAGCTTGCGCACCGAGGGCTCGATGTGCGCCCCGTACATCCCGTCCAGCCGCGCGGCCAGCGCCGCCAGATCCGGCGCGCTGACAGTGCCCCGGCGCAGCACGCCGGGCAGCGCCGCGTTCTGGGCGGCGGTCTGCCGGTCCAGCGCCGTCAGCAGATGCAGGCTCAGTATGCCGGTCCGGAACTTATCCGTCCGGACACAGGTCACGAACACCCCCGGCATGATCTCCCTGCGCGTTTTCTCCATCCCGTTCACCGCCCGTATCTGGAATATACTGCCATTCCGGCGAAAATATCACTGCTTTTCGCGCTCACGCGGCCGTCAGCGCTGAGGTATGATAGCACTTATATTGTCATTATACCATATGATTCCACCTTTGGAAATGACAAGATTGTGAACAATGGGGAGGCGGCCGCCTCCCCATCATCACTTTATGACCGCCTTTCCGTCCCGGACCACGATATGGCGGCCGCAGATATCCGCCTCATAGCCGTCCCAGCCCTCCGGCAGCCGGGGGGACACGGTGAGCCGGCCGTTCTCCAGGCGGATGCCCAGCAGGTCCTCCAGCACCACCCGGAAAAACCACCCGGCCGAGCCGGTATACCAGCTCCACAGGGCCTGGCCGTAATGGTCCGGCTCGGCGGACACGTCCGCCGCCAGCACGTACGGCTCCGCGCCCCAGATGCCGGTGTCATGCTTGGCCGGCAGCAGGTCCAGCAGCATGGCCGCGCCCATGTCGGTGGACCCCTCCTTCAAGAGCGCCGACGCCAGCCAGACCGCCCCGTGGGTATACTGCCCGCCATTCTCCCGGAAGCCGGGGCCGCAGGAGCGGATATATCCCGGGTCCCGCCCCTCCTCGGTAAAGGGGGGCGCGAACAGCTTCACCAGCCCGTGGGCCCGGTCATAGAGGTGTTCCACCGCGGCCCCTAAGGCCGCCCGGACCCGCTCCCGGTCCGCCTCGGGACAGAAGGCCGCCCAGCTCTGGGCGATCGAGTCGATGGCGCACGCCGGCGCTCCCGCGCCACCCAGAGGAGCGCCGTCGTCCCACCAGCCCCGCAGGTACCAGCCGCCGTTCCAGCTGCGCTCCGCGGCGGCGGCGTAGTTTTTCCCCGCCTCCGCATAGCGGGCCGCGTCCGGCTGGCCCAGCGTCTGGAGCAGACCGGCGAACCGCCGGGCGATGTGGACGAAGAACCAAGTGAGCCAGACGCTCTCGCCGCCGACTCTGTCCATGCCGTCGTTCCAGTCCCCGGATCCGGTGAGCAGCAGCCCATGGGGCCCGCGGCCACGCTCCAGCACGCAGTCCATAGCCCGGCGGGCATGGTCCAGCACCGTGCTCTCCGTCTTGGAGGCGGCCGGGCGAAAATACCGGTCCCGCTCCGACTGTCCCAGGGGCGGCGCCTCCAGCCAGGGGGCCGTCAGACCGCAGATGTCCCTGTCGCCGGTCTTTTCCGTATACTCGCACAGCGCCCACACCAGCCACAGCAGATCGTCGGAGCACCGGGTCCGCACGCCCCGGACGCCCTTGGGGCCGTCATGCCACCAGTGGAGCACGTCGCCCTCCCGGAACTGCCGGGTACAGCAGGTCAGCAGCTGCTTCTTTGCCCGGCCCGGCGCGATGAGGATCAGATTCGCCGTGTCCTGCAGCTGGTCCCGGAAGCCCCAGGCCCCGCCGCTCTGATACATGCTGGTCCGGCCCATGATCCGGCAGGCCATGGTCTGATAGGCCGCCCAGCCGTTCATCATCCGGTCCAAGTCCGCGTCCGGCGTCCGGATGCGCACCCGGCCGGTGAGGGCCCGCCAGCTGTCCCGGACCTTTGCCAGCTCCCTGGCGGCCCGCTCCGGGTCCGCCAGCTGCCGCAGGGTCTCGGCGCTCTCATAGCCGCAGACCAGCGCCGCCGTCCCGCCGCCCTTCCACAGCGCGCCGAAGCAGGGGCGCAGCCCCGGCCCCGTTTTTCCGTCCATCCGGCCCGCCAGCCAGGCGGCCTCGTCGCCGGTGAAGCCGGACAGCCTGCGGCTGCACACCGCCCGGAACACCGCCTCCGGCTCCCCGCAGCGGGGGTTGACCGCCGTGAGGCAGCCGTCCTCGGACCCGGTGATGACGCAGGGCGCGTCGGCGGCGCTGGCCGTCAGCGCCAGGGGCAGGTACCAGCCCACATAGGCGTCCTGGCCCCCCTCGATGAGCATGATCCGGGCCTTATAGCCGTTGGGCACGAAAGCCGTAAGGCGGGTATCCTCCCGCTCCCAGCTGGTCCAGCCGAAGCCGTTGGTCACCCGGCAGGCCCCGTCCCCCGCGAAAAAGCTCCGCCGTCCATGGGCCGTCACCAGCTCCAGGGTCTCCCCGCCGGAGGTGGCCATGGGGTCGTTGCGCCAGGGGTCCACCGGCCGCTCCCGAGCGTTTTCCAGCCACATGAAGCCGGTGCCGCAGTCGGCGGCCAGGTATCCGAACATGCCGTTGGTCAGCACGTTGCACCAGGCCCTGGGCGGCAGAGGCGGCGTCTCATAGCGCACCGCGCCGCCGGCGAGGTATTCCACGGCGGGCGCCCGGTCTCCCCGGACCGGCGCGGTGCGCAGCGCCGGCAGACAGGCATACCGCCGCTCCTGCGCCGGCCGGACCACCGCCGACGCGGCGGCGACGGCCTCACTATCGGTGAACCAGATCCCACCCCGGACCCCCTCAAAGGCGGCAAGGCCGTATTTGTCCAGATACCGGCGCAGCGCGTCCCGCTTTGGGTGCAGATACGCCCCCTCCTCCCCGGTGCGGATCACCAGATCGGACTGCGCGCCGCAGGCCGTGAGCAGGGCGTGGCGCTTGATCATGCGCCGCGCCGGGTCCAAGTCCTCCCCGGCGGTCACGCACAGGATGGGCAGGTCCCCGCTCAGTCCCGTTTCCCACAGGACCTCCCTGGTGGAATCGGGCCGGGCCGCGATCCGCGGCTGGCACACCGTCGCTGCCAGCTCAAAAGCGGCCCGCAGGCCGTCCCCGTTCATGCCCAGCAGGGCCCCCATGGCCCCGGCCATATCCGCCGCGCCGCCGGTAAGGATGCGCCGGGCGCCTTCCTCCGCCTCCCGGCGGCTGCCGCCGAAGCACAGCGCCAGCGCCGCGCATCCGCCCTCGGGCAGCACTGCCTCCACCGTCACCGGCTCAAGCATCTGCCAGCCGGCGCCCCGGCTCACACGCAGGTCCACCGTAGCCGCCAGGCACAGCCACGCCTCGGGCGTCTCCCCCCGGGCCAGGCGGCGCACCGCCACCGTTCCCCGGTGGACGCTCACCTCCAGACCCAGCCGCCAGAAGGCGGGATGGGACGCATAGTCCGCCCGGCGGGCCAGTACCGGCTCAAAGCGGACGGTGAGCCGGCCCCGGCTGGGGCCGGTGACGCGCCGCAGCTCGCCCCTCTCCCCGCTGGCCACGGCCATGGACGCGCTCATGACGCCCTCGCTCCGCCGGGCCGTATAGGCCAGGCACCCCGCCTCATACCGCCAGGGATAGAACGCCGCCTCCCGCCGGGAGGGGGTCACGGGGATGCCGTCGATGGCCAGGGAAAAGCCCTCGGGCCGGTACAGAAGCAGCCCCTCCGTCTCGGCCCGGCACCGGCCGTCGTCGCAGGCCAAGAGGCTGTAGACGCCGTTGGACATGGGGAACCAGGCCGGGGCCGACGGCACGTGGCCCGGCCCCTCCCACTGGAACACCGGCCGGTCCGGCCGGCTCTCCGGCGGGCGGCTGATGGGGCTGCGGCTGCGCCGGAGCACCGCCCCGCCCAGGGGCACCCGCTCGCACAGCAGCGGCCGGAAGGCGGCAAAGGCGGCGTCCGCCATGAAATACCGCCGCAGCGCGCCCCCCGTCAGGCAGTTGGCCGCGGCGCACAGGCTCATGCCCAGATGGTGGCTCATAAAGCAGGCCACCGGCTGCCCGCCCTTGCCGGTCCGGCCGGGGGTCAGGTCCAACGCCTCGTAAAAGCCGTACTTGCCCCACATGCCCATGCGCCTGAGGCGGCGCAGGTTCTTCACCGCCGCCTTGGGATGCACGCACAGGGCCAGGAAGCTGGCATAGGGCGCCGCCACCAGCTCGCTGTCCATGCCCCGCCGCAGCGCCAGAGCGCCGGTGCCGTGGGCCTTGTAGCGGTAGTCCATCCCCGCGTCCAGGGAGAAAAAGGCGCTCTCGGAGTTGCCCCAGGGGGCGCGGGCCCGTTCGCCCCGCCGCCGCTGGGCATACAGACAGAACCGGGCCGTCTCCCACAGCATGGACCCCCGCGCCAGGGGCAGAAACAGCTCCGGCATCAGGTATTCGAACATGGACCCGGACCAGCTGGCCAGGCCCCGCCAGCCGTCCAGCGCCAGCTGCGCCCGACTCAGGCTCTGCCAGTGGCGCACGGGCACCTCCCCGCGGGCACAGGCGATGAAGCTGGTCAGCCGCGCCTCCGACGCCATCAGGTCATAGTGGCCGGGGCTGGGCTCCTGGTCGGCCGGGTCCAGCCCGATGCGGAACAGGCGCTTTTTTTCGTCATAGAGCGCCCCCAGGTCCATCCCGTCCGCCAGCGCTTGGGCCCGCTCGGCGATGTCCGGCCGGCCATGGGCGGCCATGCCGTTCGCCAGGCAGATGAGGCAGGCGCACAGGTTGCCGCTGTCCACCGCCGACACGTAGGCCGGCTGCAGCGGCGCGCAGGTGCGGGTGTCATACCAGTTATAGAGGTGGCCCCGCCATTTGGGCAGCCGCTCCACCGTGTCCAGGATGTGCCCGGCCAGCTCCGCGGCGGCGCTCTCCGCCGCCACGCCCAGCTCCATGGCCGCCAGGGCCGACGCCAGGGCCATGCCGATGTTGGTAGGCGACGTGCGGTGGGCCACGCCCTTGGGCGGCTGGATCTGGATGTTGTCCGGCGGCAGCCAGTGGTCCGGCCGGACGCAGAGCTCGTCGAAATAGGCCCAGATGGCCTCTGCGGACCGGGTCAGGAATGCCCGGTCGGCATCGGTCAGCTCGTTTTTCGGCTTTTGCTCCCGGCCCAGGGCCCATGCCGCCGCCGGGGCGGCCAGCCATACAACCCCCGCCGCCTTGCCCGCAGGGCCGGGAGCCAGCAGCGCCAACGCCAGCCCCAGCCCCAGATCGAACCACATGGCTGCGGGCCGGGCCTGGCTGCGCTCGGACTGAGCCGCCGTCACCCACTGGAGCATGTTCCGGTGGCTGACGGTCATGCGCCACAGGGCCGTGACCGCCGCCGAGGCGCAGGTATACCCCTCCCAGGGCAGGAAGATCAGCCGCGCGAACAGGCGGGTCAGCGACCCGCCCAAGCCCCGCAGCACGCCGCTGCGGCACCGCAGCCGGGCGTCCCGGGTCCGGACGAACAGCCCCGCAAAGGCGTCATGGACCGCGTCCGCCCCCAGGCAGGCCAGCGCAACGGCCGCCGCCCAGCGCAGCTCCGGCAGGAAGAAGCTCCCCGCCACCGCCGCCAGCACCGCCGGGGCCACCATACTCCGCCGCACGCTGTCCAGCAGCCGGAACCGCTCCAAGGCGAGCAGGTCCTTCCCGTCCCTGAAAAGCCACGGCAGGTTCTGCCAGTCGCCCCTGGTCCACCGGTGCAGCCGGCGGAACCAGGCCGCCGCCGTCACCGGCGCGCCGTCGGTCAGCTCCACGTCGCCCACATAGGCCCCCCGCAGATAGGCCCCCTCCAGCGCGTCGTGGCTCAGGACCCGGCCCTCTCCCAGCCGGTCCTCCAGACAGGCCAGATAGGCCTCCGCGTCCACGATGCCCTTCCCGGCAAAGCCGCCCCGGTCGAAGAGGTCCGTATACAGCTCCCCCGTGGGCGCGCCATAGGGGTCCGTGCCCCCCTGGCCGGCCCATATCCGGGCGAAATCCGTGGCCATGGCCCGGTCCAGCTCCACCGCCATCCGGGGGTGGAGCACCCCGTGGCCCCGGACCACCACGCCCTTTTCCACCTGCGGCGCGTTCAGCGGGTGCATGGCCGCGCCGATCAGCTGCCGGGCCGTCCCCGGCGGCAGGCGGGTGTCCCCGTCCAGGCACAGGATATACCGGGCGTGCAGCGCCCGGCAGTCCCCCTCCAGGCACTTCAGCCGGGTGGGCCGGCCCCGGACCATCCGGGCCAGCTCCAGGATGGCCCCCCGCTTGCGCTCCCACGGGGCATAGACCCGGTCCGCCTTGTTCCAGACCGGGTCCCGGCTCAAGAGAAAGAAGCCGCCGCCATATGTCCCGTTCAGCGCCCGCACCGCGCTGCGCGCCGCCTCCAGCCGGGAGGCCGCCGCCGGGGGATACTCCGTCCCGTCCGGCAGATCGGCCAGCAGCGCGAACAGCAGCTGGTCCCCGCAGTCCCGGTTGGCCAGCTTGTATTCCTCCATGCGCCGCACCAGCCGGGGGCCGGTCTCATCGTCGGTCAGCAGCGCCGATATGGCGCACACCGTCCGCCCCTCCGGCCCCACGCCGTCCTTCAGCTCCAGGCGCATCAGCCGCCGGGGCCGCACCAGGCGCAGCAGCGCCGAGTCCAGGCCCACCCGCACCATCTCCGACAGGGGCAGCACCGCCAGCAGGCCCGTCCAGACGCTGTGCGCCGCCGCCCCGGCCAGCACCGCCAGCGCCGCCGGCAAAAACACCCGCGCGGCGATATACCCCGCGCCCGTGCGCCGGGTCTGGGGGAACAGGGCGTCGTGCACTCCCTCGTCCATGGCCAGCCGGGCCATCTCCAGCGCGGGGATGCCCCGCTTTTTCGCCAGGCGCTGGACCCGCTCCCGATAGCCGGCGCGGCTGCGCTCATCCATGGCCGGGTATACCGGGTCCTGCCGCAGCAGCTCGTCCACCGGGTCCGAGCTCTCCAGCACGTCGGTCAGATCCATATCCGCCATGGCCCGCAGCCCGCCGAACAGCTCCGCCGCCCGGGCCTCGTCCACCCCCGGCTCCGCCAGCGCCGCCACCAGCGCCGCCCGCAGGGCCGCGCCGATGAGCGCCGCCTCGTTCTCCTGCAGCGGCCTGGCCTTTCGGGCGCCGGAAAAGAACGCCCGGATGCGCTCCTCCGTCACCGGGCCCGCGTCCGTCAGCGCCCGGCACAGCGCCGTCAGCATCGGGCCGCCCGGCCCCCGGCGCATGCTCCCAGCGGCCCGCAGGGCCGCCAGCGCCAGCAGTGTCTCCCGCCGGGCCAGATATTCGTTGTCGGCAAACCACGCCGGCTGCATGGGGTCCCGGGCCTTCTCCGCCACCGCGTCCATGGCGCGGGCCAGCCGCCGGGCGGCTCGGCGGCCGGAGATATGTCCTTTGATGGGGATGCTCCTGGCCGCTTCGTCGCCCCATCCGGCCAGGCGTTCAGTGCTTATCTTTTCCATACCGGGGATTTTTCCCGCCCGGACAAAAAATATACCGTCCCGGCAGGACCGGGACGGTATAGAAAGCTTAAAGGGCAGACGCCCGCCCGCTTATCACGTGTGGCCGGTGCCGCCGCACCAGCGGCAGCGGCCGGTGCCGTTGCAGTCGGAGCAGATCTTGTCGTTCCGGCCGGTGACGTAATCGTATGTATAGCCCCAGCCGCCGCAATTGTCGCATTTGCCGGAGCCGTCGCACATGCTGCAGGGAGGGCTGTAATCGGTGCCGCCGCCGGAAAGGTCCAGATCCCCGCCGGAGGAGGCGCCGCCGCTCAGATCCGTCACATCCCCGTCCCACCGGTCGCCGTCGTCCACAAGGGTGAACTCATTGGCATAGCAGACCGTCATGCCGCAGGCGCCCCGGACAAAGTCCTCGCTGTACGCCACCACCACGGCACAGGGTCCGTGATCAGAGGGATAATCGACGGTCCCTGTGGAGGCGCTGCCGGTATAGTCGAAAAAGCTGCTATAGAATATCTGACCGGTGTACTTGGTGAAATCAGCCTCCCCGCTGTCCGCTTCCTTCAGCTGGAACCGGCTGTCTTCCGCCAGAAGCTGCACATACGCCTCTATGGCGGGCAGAGCCTCCAGATCCATGTAGTAGGACACCAGGTGCCCCCCATAAGCGTCCATATCCTCGCCCCGGGCGAGCTGACCGTCGAACCAGGCGTCCGGACTGGGCAGATAGGTGCTGTATGCGTCATAGGTCACGTTTCCGCCGCCCGCCGACGGGGCCGACGGGTCGGAGACGGTCCCCTCATCCGGGAGCTGGACGTCGACCAGATCGTCCGGGTCCACCTTTATGGGGAAGCCATCGCCCCAGGCCAGGGCCACCACCAAAATGTCCTCTTCCAGCCACAGCTGATGCACCGCGAAGTCGCAGTATTCGCCGCTGCACATAGCGGTGATGGAGTCCACATCCTTCCGGCCCAGGTACCGGTACCGCGACTCTCGGTCCGTGTCGTTGTAGTTGCCGGAGAAGCCGCTGTCGAAATCCTCCTTGCCGACCCGGAGCACATCGCCGCACATGTCCAGCCGGCGGGTATAGGCATCGAACAAATCCACGCCGACCTGTGGGTCCGTGTAGAAATACAGCAGCAGGCCGGTGGCGTTCTCGTTGTCATAGATATCCCAGATCACCAGTTCCGAACCGTCCGGCCAATCCTCGAACCACTCCAGCGGCTCGAACAGATGGTCGTTGTCCATGCCGGCCATGGCCGTTCCGCCCAGGCCCAGGCACAGCGCCAGGGCAAGAAGCAGCGCGATCAGTTTTTTCATGTGGTACCTCCCTTTTTTATAATCGCGTCCCGATCAGCCGCGGACGCGCGTTTGCTCTGTGTGCTTCCCTGTTCCCGCCCCGGGCCGTGGACCAACGGACCGACGGACCGGGGCGCTGTATGCGCCAATGGCTCACTGCCCCGCCCCCAAGCCGGCCAGCTTTTCCAGCGCCTCCTTGGCAGATCTGGCAGACGAAGGGGTCGGGTTCGGCGTCGGCGCCGGCTTCTGTGTAGGGGCCGGGGTCGGTGCCAGGGTCGGTGTGACCGGCACGGCGGTGGGCTCCGGCGTGGAAGCCGCCCCCGCGAATCGGTCGCCGTGATCCACCAGCGCCAGCTGCCGGCAATAGGTCACGTCCATAGACTCCGGCCGGGAGACGCCGTCCTCCCCCCGCCCGTAATACATCGTGACGGACACCGCCAGTGTCTGGCCGTCCTTCTCGATCAGGTCCCCGATCAGCGGCCGGCCCGTATAGGCAAAATCGTATTTGACGGTAGCGTAGTCCCCCGTTTCCTCCGCCTGTTCCAGCAGCGTGAAGGGGCCGTTCTGCAGCAGCGCCAGGTAGCCCTCGAAGGCGGCGGCGCCCTCCCCGGAGATATCATAGAGGTTCATCAGATACATGCCGTTGGGGCCGTGTATGGCCTGCTTCTGGTACCCGAACCAGGCGTCCGGGCTGGGGAGCCCATCCACATCCTGGGGCAGGGCGTCCCCCATGCGGATGCCGTCGCCCATGACGATCACAAGCTCGAAGGCCCGCTCGCCGGTCCACCAAATGTGCACGCCCACATTGCACATCATGCCGCTCGCGCAGATCACGCCGCCCACGGTCCCGCCGCCGGTATATTGGTAATAGAGGATCTGGTGGTCGTGGGCAAAGCCGCTCTGCTGATCCTCTTCGCCGATGCATGCCAGCTCCGGGGTCTTGTTCAGCTCTGCAATGTACCCCAGGGCAACGGACAGGGCGGCGTCGGGGAGGAGCAGGTTTTCAAAGCTGACCGTCACCTGCCGTCCGCTGGTATTGCCAAAGGCCGACGCATCCTCCCGCTTTACGGAGGCGGCCGCGTCCGCGAGCCACTCATACAGGGACAGGTATCCCTCCAGACTGGGCAGCTCCAGCACCGCGTCCTCCCCGTCGTCCGCCAGGGCGGGCACGCTTATCCCCAGGCACAGCGCCAGGGCCAGGAGCACAGCAAGCAGCTTTTTCATGTCGCGCCTCCTGTTCACGCGCGGCTCAGCCGGGCACGTATACATATTCCTGCTGGGTGATGGTCCCCAGGCCGTTGCAGGCGGAGCAGAATATCCTGCAGGGCACCGCCTCGCCGTACAGCCGGTAGACGCCCGTACCGTTGCACACCGGGCACCGGCCGCCCACACAGGAGGGGCAGTCCTTCTCCACCGTCCGCCACTCCCAGTGGCCGCCGGAGGACGAAGTCCCCGGGGAAGAGCCCCCGTCAAAGCCGGAAGAGCCCCCGCTGCCGGAGCTGGAAGAACTGCCGCCTTGGTCGGAGTTATCGCCGGACCGGTCCGTCACATCCCGGCCCCACCGGTCGCCGTCGTCCACAAAGGTGAAGCCGCTGGCATAGCAGACCGTCATGCTGCAGGTGTCCTGGTCAAAGTCCTCGCTGTACACCACCACCACGGCGCAGTCCGGCACGCGCTCGTTGTAATCGACGGTCCCTGTGGAGGCGCCGCCAGTATAGCGGAAATAGCTGCTGTAGTACTTCTGGCCGGCGTGCTTGGTGAAATCATCCTCCGAACTGTCGGCCAGCTCCAGCTGGAACCGGCGGTCCTCAAGCAGCTTCACATACGCCTCTGCGGCGGGCAGGTCCTCCAGATCCATCCTGTAGGACACCAGGCGCCCCCCGTAGGCCTCCGTATCCTCGCCCCGGACGAGCTGATCATCGAACCAGGCGTCCGGGCTGGGCAGATAGGTGCTGTTCGCGTCATAGGTCACGCTGCCGCTGCCCCCGCCCGTGGTCCCGGCGTCCCCGGGCAGATAGTCCAGCGCGTCCATGTCCACGCGCATGGGGAACCCGTCGCCCCAGGTCACCACCACGGCGAGGAAGTCCTCGCCCACCCACAGGCTGTCGAGGAAGAACTCGCACTGCTTCCCGCCCAGCAGGCTGGTCACCGTGCCCACATCCTTCGTGCCCACATAGGTATAGCAGACCTCCTGGTCATAGTCGCCGTAGTCGCTGTCATACGTCTGCCGGGAGTCCTCCCGCAGCTCGCCGTTTTCCTGCAGCCGGTCGGCATATGCCGTGAACAGCTGCAGTCCGGCCTCCGGCTGGGAGGAAAAGTGCAGGATCAGGCCGGTGCTGTTCTCATCGCCGGCATAGTCCCAGTAGGCCAGCTCATAGGCGTCCGCCCAGTCCCCGAACCAGGCCTGGGGCTCATAGAGATCGTCGTCATCGGTGCTGGCCAGCGCCGCGCCGCTCAGCCCCAGGCACATCGCCAGGGCCAGCAGGAGAGAGATCCATCTCTTCACTGTACGCGCTCCTTTCACTGTCCGCCGTCCGCCTTCCCGGCGACCTTTTCGGCCAGCATGTCATAGATGTCCGAGATGTTGGGCAGGCCGCCCTCCTTCTGGTCCGGGAGGCCGTCAGAGGGCTCCCAATCCTCCGTGAAGCGGATGCCCTTGGCGCAGAACACGTTGATGTCCGCCGTGTCCTCGTACACATTGATCTGGACGCCCACTGCGGAGCCGCCGCCCACAGGCGCCATGCCCCCCGGTATCAGGCTGACGTCGGCGTCGCCCACGTAATCAAAGACCGCCGCAAAGCCCTTGACGTCCGGCTCATAGCGCAGCTCGCCGCAGTGCTCCGCCGGCACGTCATCATAGCTCTCCCCCTCCAGCACCAGCGCCAGGCAGGCGGTCAGCTCCAGGTCGAAGGGGCCCTCCTCCAGCAGCGTCATATAGTCCAGGGCCTTGTCGATATCCTCCAGGGCGACGGTGGCGACCTCCCAGGAGAAGGGGTCGATCTCCAGGCCCTCAAGGTCATAGTCGGACGAGTCGTTGACGCCCTGCTCATAGTCCTCGTACTCTTCCAGATATACATCCAGACGGGGCACGACCGCCCCGTCGGCCTCCCCCTCCGCCAGGGCAGGCGCGCCCAGACCCAGGCACATCGTCAGGGCCAGGAGCATACAAACCACTCTTTTCATCCCTATCTCCTTTCAAACGCCGTCTGTCTTATCCCGTGATCTCGATGATGAAATAATAGGTCGGGGCGGCAAAGCCGTAGGTGTCATTGCCGGTGAGGATATCTGTGGTGTCATAGGAGTGGTCATAGACCACCGACACCACCACCCGGCCGGGCGCCCGGGCAGTGACGGTGGCGGAGGCGCTGATCTCCCCCTCCAGGGACACCAGGTCCGCCCCCTCGTCCACGGCCCAGCGGAACTGCTCCGTATTGGCGCCGAACCTGCGGGGGCAGTCCAGCCGCAGGCTCTCTCCCACGCGCATGGTATAGTCCGCGTCTCCGGTCCGGGGCCCCTTTCCGCCCATGGGACCCGACTTATACTCCCTCAAGTCCACAAGACCGGTGACGGAGCTGCGGTCGCCGGTGTCCACCACGGTCAGGTCCTCTGAGTACTGGATGATCACGTCGCACCATCCATAGCTGGGCCAGTCGTTGATCTGCAGGAGCACCGCGCCGGACACGTCGTCCCTGACGTCGGGGACATAGTCCTCTACCGGCGCCACGTCCTGGCCGGGGCAGTCGAAAAAGTAATAATGGGTGCTGTCGCCGTTGCTCCATTCCTGGCCTACGGTATCCGCCAGCGTCAGACCAAAGCCGCCGTTTTCCAGCAGGTCCACATACTCGTAGGCCGCCGCCGCATGGGCCGGATCGAATCCAAAAACGGCCTTCGTCCCGTTTTCGATGCTCTCGTCCTCGTGGGTGACTT
The DNA here is from genome assembly GCA_947624065.1 of uncultured Oscillospiraceae bacterium. GTDB lineage: Bacteria > Bacillota > Clostridia > Oscillospirales > Oscillospiraceae > CAJOIG01. The sequence goes on from CANQIO010000003.1 coordinate 34,072, forward strand.
CCTCATTAAAGAAGGCCCAGGCGTCCGGGATGACCGGTCCGGAGACCGCGGGCTCCTGCGGCGTGGGCTCCTGCAGGGCGGGCATGGTATAGGTCACGGCGGGATCGTACCGCTGGCCGCTGTCCTCAAAGACCACGGCATCGGGGACCAGCAGCTCGATGAGATAGTCGTCCAATTTGTTCTTGCTGTAGACGATCAGCAGCGCCAGAGGCCGTCCCAGCTCGTCGGGCTTGCCCAGAGAGAGCGTCTCGCTGCCCGTGTAGTAGAGATAGTGGGCGGTGCCCGACGCACCGTCTTCCCACCGCGAAAACTCCACAGGATAGTTCTCCGTCAGCAGCGTCATATACCCATAGAGGGTGTTGATCCCCTCGTCGGTGACGATGTACGACACGCCGAATTCGTTCTGGGTGAGCAGCTCCCCCGCGCTCCCCAGCCAGCTGCCCAGGTCGGGCAGCACCAGCACCGCGTCCTCCCCGTTCGCCAGGGCCGTCGCGCCCAGACCCAGGCACAGCGCCAGGGCCAAAAGCAGAGCAAGCAGTTTTTTCATAAAAGGCACCTCTCCTTCGCCGTCATTTCCTCGATATCACTATTATAGGCAGCAGGAAAATTGCTGTCAATCCCTTGGGGCATCCGCAATTTGCAGACTTTTTGCGCTCCCTTCTTCTGTCAAGAAAACCACTTGACACCCGCCGGGAATTGGTGTATGATACACAGGCTGTAAAGCAAAGTCCTTGACAGAGGGAGGCGGCGCGGATGGATGCGACACCCCTGGACCGGTCCCTGCTGCTGGACTTTTACGGCGAGCTCCTGACGGAAAAGCAGCGCGAGGTATGCGAGCTGCACTGGAACGAGGACCTGTCCCTGGCGGAGATCGCCGAGCAGGTGGGCCTCAGCCGCCAGGGGGTGTGGGACTGCCTGCGCCGGGCGGAGGCGGCCCTGCGGGGATTTGAGGCAAAGACCGGTCTGATCCGGCGGTTCCTGGAGCGGCGCAGCGAGATCGCCGCGATCCGCGGGGAACTGGCGGAGTTGCTGCCGGAGGGCGAAGGTCGCCGGGACATCCTGGCGCGGCTGGAGGGCCTGATGTGATATGGCATTCGAGAGTCTTTCGGAAAAACTGAACGGCATCTTCAAGAAGCTCCGGGGCAAGGGCCGCCTCAGCCAGGCGGACATCAAAGACGCCATGCGCCAGGTGCGGATGGTGCTGCTGGAAGCGGACGTGAGCTACAAGGTCGTGAAGGACTTCGTCAAGACCGTCTCCGAGAAAGCCGCCGGCCAGGAGATCCTGGAGAGCCTGAACCCCGCCCAGATGGTCATCAAGATCGTCAACGAGGAGATGACCGCCCTCATGGGCGGCCAGGCCGCGCGGCTGAACTACTCCTCCAAGGTGCCCAGCGTGGTGATGGTGGTGGGCCTGCAGGGCGCGGGCAAGACCACCAACACGGCAAAGCTGGCCGCCTTCATGAAAAAGCAGCAGAACAAGCGGCCGCTGCTGGCCGCCTGCGACGTATACCGCCCCGCGGCCATCCAGCAGCTGGAGACCGTGGGCGCCCAGGTGGGCATCCCCGTGTTCCAGATGGGCCAGGCCGACCCGGTGGAGATCGCCAAGGCCGCCGTGGAGCACGCCCGCAAGCACGGCAACGACCTGGTGTTCCTGGACACCGCCGGCCGGCTGCATGTGGACGAGGCGCTGATGGACGAGCTCAAGCGCATCAAGGCCGCCCTGGACCCGGCGGAGATCCTTCTCACGGTGGACGCCATGACCGGCCAGGACGCGGTGAACGCGGCCACGGCCTTTGACGAGGCCCTGGGCATCACCGGCGTGATGCTCACCAAGCTGGACGGCGACGCCAGAGGCGGCGCGGCCCTGTCCGTCCGGGCCGTCACCGGCAAGCCCATCAAGTTCGCCGGCACCGGCGAGAAGCTGGACGCCATCGAGGTGTTCCACCCCGACCGGATGGCCAGCCGCATCCTGGGCATGGGCGACGTGCTCACCCTCATCGAGAAGGCCGAGCAGGCCGTGGACCAGAAGAAGGCCGCGGAGATGGCGGAGAAGCTGATGAAAAATCGCTTCACCCTCCAGGACTACCTGGAGCAGCTCCGCTCCATGAAGGACATGGGCTCCATGGAGGACATCCTGGGCATGATGCCCGGCGTGGACGCCAAGGCCCTGAAGGGCGCCAAGATCGACCCCAAGGCCATGGCCCGCACCGAGGCCATCATCCTGTCCATGACGCCGAAGGAGCGGGAGAACCCCTCCATCCTGAACGCCAGCCGGAAAAAGCGCATCGCCGCCGGGGCGGGCACCAGCGTGGTGGAGATCAACCGCCTTTTGAAGGGCTTCGACGCCATGAACGCCATGATGAAGCAGATGTCCGGCTCCCGGAAGGGCCGCCGGATGGCCAAGCGCATGGGCATGCTGGGCATGTAAAAGCGATCTCAAACTTCCTTTTGGATTTGCAGATAAAAAACAAACAACATTTTTTGGAGGAACAAGAAAATGGTCAAGATCCGTCTCAAGAGACAGGGCGCCAAGAAGGCCCCCTATTACCGCGTCGTGGTGGCCGACAGCCGCTCCCCCCGCGATGGCCGCAACATCGAGGAGCTGGGCACCTATGACCCCATGGCCAAGCCCGCCGTCATCGACATCGACCTGGAGCGCGCCAAGTACTGGATCGGCTGCGGCGCCCAGCCCACCGATACCGTCCGCGGCCTGCTGAAGCTGGCCGAGGCCAAGAAGCCCGCCGAGGCCCCCAAAGCCGAGGCTCCCGCTGCCGCCGAAGAGCCCGCCGAGGCCCCTGCCGCGGAGTAACAGCGTCCCATGAAGGAACTTCTGACCTATATCATCCAGAGCCTTGTGGACAACCCTGATAAGGTCACCGTGGACGAGCACGCTGAGGGCGGCACCACCGTATACGAGGTGCGCGTGGCCGACGGGGACATGGGCAAGGTCATCGGCCGCCAGGGCCGCATCGTGCGCCAGATCCGGGTGCTGATGAAGACCGTGGCCCAGCGTCAGGGCAAGAAGATCTCCGTAGAGATACTGGATTGAAAAAGCGATATTTAGAGGCGGGGCAGATCGTGAACACCCACGGCGTCCGGGGCGAGGTGCGCATCCAGCCCTGGGCGGACGAGGCGGCGTTTCTGACCCGCTTCCGCCGGTTTTATCTGGACGGCGCCCCCGTTAAAGTCCGCTCCTGCCGGGTGCATAAGGAAATGTGCGTCGTCTCGCTGGAGGGCGTGGACGACGTCAACGCCGCCATGGCCCTGAAGGGCAAGGTGATCTTCATCGACCGGGAGGACGCCCGTCTGCCCGCCGGAACGGTGTTCCTGCAGGACATCATCGGCGCGAAGGTGGTGGACGAGTCCGGCGCGGAGCTGGGCATCCTGGAGGACGTGATGAGCGAGCCCGCCGCCAGCGTACTGGTGATCCGCGGCCAGCGGGAGATCCTGGTCCCGGATGTGCCCGCTTTCGTGCTGAAAAAAGACGCGGACGCCGGTGTCGTCACCGTGCGCCTCATCGACGGGATGTGAACGCCTTGTCATCGCTGAGTATCCTCATCAAACCGGCCTCCGGCAGCTGCAATATGCGCTGCCGGTATTGCTTTTACGCCGACGAGACGAGAAAGCGCGCCGAGGCCGGACATGGGGCCATGTCCCTGGCCACCGCGGAGAACCTGGTGCGCCGGGCCATGGAGAGCGCCGAGGGCGGCTGCGCGTTCTGCTTCCAGGGCGGAGAGCCCACCCTGCGGGGCCTGGACTTCTTCCGGGATTTTGTGGCGCTGGCGCGCAGATATGACGCCGGCCGGGCGAGGGCGAGCTTTTCCATCCAGACGAACGGTCTGCTCCTGGACGATCAGTGGGCGGCGTTCTTGAAGGAGAACCGCTTCCTGGTGGGCCTTTCCATGGACGGGGACCGGCAGACCCACGATCTGAACCGGGTGGACGCCGACGGGAACGGCACCTTCTCCCGGGTGCTGCGGGCGGCCCGGCTCCTGGGAAAATATGCCGTGCCCTTCAACATCCTGACCGTGGTGAACGCGCGGGTGGCCCGGAGCGCGGACAGCATATACAGCTTCTACAAGAAAAACGGCCTGCTCTACCAGCAGTACATCCCCTGCCTGGACCCGATCTTCGAGCGGCGGGGCGGCAGCAGCTGGTCCCTGACGCCGGAGGCCTACGGCCGGTTTTTGATCCGGCTGTTCGACCGGTGGTATGCCGACCGGATGCGGGGCGAGCCGGTGTATATCCACTATTTCGAGAGCCTGGCCGGCATGCTGCAGGGGGTCCCTCCCGCCAGCTGCGGGATGATGGGCGTGTGCTCGGTGCAGACGGTGGTGGAGGCGGACGGGAGCGTATATCCCTGCGACTTTTACGCGCTGGACGAGTACCGGCTGGGCAACGTGAACGCCGACAGCTTCGACGAGCTGCACCAAAAGCGCCTGCCCTTCCTGGAGCAGTCCCGGCAGGGCCTGGAAAAATGCGTCTCCTGCCGCCACGGGCCCCTCTGCCGCGGGGGCTGCCGCCGGGACCGCCAGGGGCCGGACGGGATCGGAGAGAACTATTTCTGCCCCGCCTATATGGCGTTTTTCGACCACGCGGTGCCGAAGCTCCAGGCGCTGCTGCGCTCCCGGGGCCGGATATAAAAGCCGCGATAAACCGCTCCATGCCGGAGCCCTGCCCGCGGACAGCTAAAAAGGATCGAAGCTTCTGATGAAGTCTCGATCCTTTTCTGTTTTGCGCCGGGCTTCCGGCCTCAGTCCGTCTCTTCCCGCCGGCGCTCAGTCAAAGAGCAGCACGCGGAAGGAGCCGTCGGCGTAGACGGTCTCGCCCCGGTTGAAGGAGCCGTCGAACTCTCCCTCGATGGCGGTGCCGCCGTCGGCCTCATACATGTCGTTGATCTTGATCCGCAGATGGTCCTCGTCGCTCTCCATCTGGTGCGCTTGGGAAAGATTGTGCTGTACCAGGAAGCCCTCTTCGTTGGTATAGAACGTCACGCCGTCTATCAGATCGTGCCGCGTCACATAGAACTCGTCTCCGGCCTGGGCATAGCTGGGGAACGAGATGCCGAAAAGGGTGATCTCCGCGCGGCTGAAATAGTAGCCGATGGAGAAAGAGTGGGACGTGCCGATGGGGCGGCTGGTCTCCTCGCAGGACGCCTCTTTGGACGACCAGGTCCCCTCCAGCGTGCGGCCGTTGCGGGTAAAGCGGATATAGTATCCCTCCGGCAGAGGCTCGCCGAAGGTCATGCCGTTCTGCACCAGCAGCAGCAAGGAGCCGTCAAAGTCCGGCACCAGCAGGGCGTACGTCCCGTCCGTCCAGGTATAGGACCAGCCGTCTATACCGTCCACCGGCGTCTGCTCGGCGGTAAAGCCGTTGTCCTCCATCCGCTGGGTATAGGCGCTGACGAAGCTGTCCGCATCCGCCGGCATGTCGTAGACATAGGCCGTGCAGATGTAATTGGCGGAGAACTGATAGTCCTCCTGGAGCACCGTTCCCTCCGTGCCCAGCAGCTCGGCGGGATCGACCACCACGCCGGGATCGCCCGTCCCCTGTTCCTCATCCGACCGCAGGCCGCTCAGACCGCCGCCGATCAGACCGCCCAGGCCGCCGCCTTCTCCCTCCGCCGCCCAGGCGGAAGTGGTGGGAAGGACCAGCGCAAAGACCAGCAAAAGCACCAAGACCCTTTTTGCGTTTTTCATATCGTATACCTCCCTTGTCTCGCAGCGCGTCCGGGGCCGGACATGGACCGCGTCTCTCGCTGCGGCATCGCACCTGTTGTGCCCAATATATCACGAACCGCACGATGAATCAATACCGGAAGGCCGGTCCGCGCGGGACCTGCTGATCACCGCGCAAAAAAGAAGCCTCCGGACCAGCCGGAGGCTCTGTTCGTCTCGAATCGCCGCGCCTGCCGCCGGTCAGCCGTCATAGCGGACATAGGGGCACTGGAGCCAGCCTGTCCAGGGGCGGTCGGCCACCTTCGTTTTCACCACGCCGCCGGCATGGGAGATCGCCTCGATGGCATAGCCGTCACCGATGTAGACGCCGATGTGCCCCGCCGTGGAGTACACCAGCAGGCCCGGCACGTCCGGCATGGTGTCCATATCGCCTTTGACCACGGCGGCGTTCCACATGCCGTCCGTCCCGGTGTCCGGCATGTCGCCGGAGCCATACTCGATGCCGCCGGTGGACGGGTCATACCAGCCGTAGCTCTTGATCAGGCCGACGCAGTCCGCCACTCTCCGGCCCATCCACTTCTCCCGGATGACGGCCTCATACTCGCCCAGCGCGTCCGGGTACTGGGCCAGCTTGCCGGCCAGCAGGTCCTCCGTCAGCACGTAGCCGAAGGTCCCCCACACATAGCCCCACTGGTTCTCCCAGGCCATCTTCGCCCATTCCGCCAGATCGTGGCTGTTTTTCGTGGAGGGATCGGTAAAGCCGCTGGTGTCCAGCTCCGTGGAGGTCCCCGTGCCGTATTCCACCACCACGAACTGCCCCTCTTTCCACTCCAGCCACTGGGACCCCTCCGGCAGCTCGGAGCCGGGCGCGGCGGGCGTCTCGGTCGCTTCGGGGGTGGGCGGCACGCTCTCCGCCGGTACGGTCACCACTGCGGCCGGAGGCGCCTCCGGCTCGTTCTCCGCGCTGGCAGGCAGGGGCGCCGCCCGTCCCTTTCGGAGGCAAAAGAGCAATATCACTGTCCCGGCGCACAGCAGCGCCGCCACCATGGCCGCCGGCCACGTACGCCGTCTCCGCCGCGGGGCGGGGCGGCGGGACCGGTCCATGGTCCGCCAGTATCCCGCGTCCGCTCCGCGCCGGGTATCCTCCCGCTCGTTCATAGGTCTCATGTCATTTCTCCTTACAGATGTATTCGCCCTCACGGGCCTCCCGGATCAGGATGAACGGCGTCAGCTGGCGGTCCTGGCCCGCGGGGTTGTCCGCGATCAGCTCCAGGAGCCGCCCGTCAGGCCAGTCCCGGAGCTGTCCGCCCTTGCCCAGCAGCTCCGCTGTCAGGTCATTGGCGTCCACGATCATCATCACAACGCCCGTTTTTTCATAGACTTCGTCGCAGACCCTGTCCGGCTCGCTGGGGATGCGGATGCCCATGTGGGCGTATTCCGGGATATCCCGGCCGTAAAAACCGTCCAGCCCCCGCACCTCGCCGTCCAGCATATCATAAAACGTGCCATGAACCCCGCGCAGTTTGTCGAACCCGGCGCAGACGGCCGCCCGCAGCACAGCCGGCAGGCCGCAGTGGTTGATGGCGAACTGCATCTTCACCGGCAGGCCCATCCCCGGCCCCGCCGGGGTCTGATGGACGAAGCGGGCAAGGAGCCTGGCCCAGAAGCCGGGCCGGACCTGGTCCTCCGTGACGATCCGCCCCTGGCACAGGGCGATGACCTTTTCGCTGGCGGAGAGGATGTCGCCCGGCCGCCAGAGCGGCAGGACGTATTTTTCGACCAGGTCGAGATAGCTCTCGCCGACTTGCACGAAATGGGTCTTGATGGCATGGCGGGCATAGGTCCTGCCGCCCGCACGGATGGTGACGGACTTCCCCTCATTGGCATAAAAATCCATGTTCAGTTTTCTCCTATGGGATATGGAAATCGTTGCGGTCTTGGGGCCCCGGTCACAGCAAGCACATGCACTTTGTAAATCGAATTATAGTATAACTAAAATTATTTGTCAATCTTTTGTTATTTATATGGTATTTTTGTAACTTTCTTAAGGTTTACCACCAATTAAACTATAATGCGGACATACTTATGGTCAGGTGGGGTTCAGATCATATGACAACCTTTGGCGAACTGTTGGCGGAGCTGCGCAAAGACCGCGGCATGACCCAGAAGCAGCTGGCGGAACATCTGCATGTGTCGGTGGGGACCGTGTCCAACTACGAGAACGGCGCGCATCTGCCCGACCTGGAAAAGCTGGTGGAGCTGGCGGACCATTTCGGCGTCACCACGGACTATCTGCTGGGCCGGACCCCCTACAACATCTCCCCGGCGGCCTTCCATGCCGCTGTCCTCAACGGCAGGCCCGCCTATGAGGTCATCGCGCTGCTGCGGTCGCTGACGGAGGAGCAGCAGCAGGCCCTGGACGTGGTCCTGGAGGACATGCGCTTCCGCTCGGAGATCCTGCGCCGGTCGTGAGCCCGCGGGCAAAAACCGGCGCGGCAGACGCGCGGCCCGGTGGATTTTTCCGCCGGGCCGTGCTATACTTGTCCACGATACTGCGTATATGAGGATACGACCATGCGGATCGACATTCTGACACTTTTTCCCGAGGCGGTGCAGCCCATGATGGACGCCTCCATCCTGGGCCGGGCGGCCAAAAAGGGGCTCATCGAAATCAACTGCGTCCAGATCCGGGACTTCACTGAGAACAAGCAGCAGCAGGTGGACGACTACCCCTACGGCGGCGGCTGGGGCTGCGTGATGATGGCCCAGCCGCTGAAATCCTGCCTGGACTGGGTGACCGCCCAGGCCGGCCCTCGCAGACGCCGGGTCATCTACATGTCCCCCCAGGGGGCCCGGTTCGACCAGGGCCACGCGAAGCGGCTGGTCACGGAGTACGACCACCTGGTGCTGGTCTGCGGCCACTATGAGGGCGTGGACGAGCGGTTCATCGAGGCCTGCTGCGACGAGGAGCTGAGCATCGGCGACTTCGTGCTCACCGGCGGGGAGATCCCGGCCATGGCCATCGCGGACAGCGTGTGCCGGATGGTGCCGGGGGTGCTGTCCGACCCGGCCTGCTACATGGGCGAGAGCCATTGGGACGGGCTGCTGGAATACCCCCAGTACACCCGGCCGGAGACCTGGGAGGGTCTGACCGTGCCGGAGGTGCTGCGGGAGGGAAAGCATAGGGAGATCGAGGCCTGGCGGCGGGAGCAGCAGCTGCGGCGCACCATGGAGCGGCGGCCGGACATGTTCGCGGCCTTCCAGCCCCAGACCTCGGAGGACGAGCTGACCGTGCTGCGCCTGACCGGGCGGGAGCCCCTCGCCTACGACTGCCGCCTGGCGGAGCCGGCGGACATGGACCAGCTTTTGGCCATCACCGCCGAGGCCAGCGCCTATCTGCGCGCCCAGGGCGTGGACCAGTGGCAGGACGGCTTCCCCAACGCCGACACCTTCCGCCGGGACATGGCCGAGGGCGGCTGCTGGCTGTTCACCCACGACGGCGAGCCCGCCGGGGTGGTCAGTCTCTATCTGACGCCGGACCCGGATTACGCCGCCATCGACGGCGCCTGGCTCACCGACGGCGCGCCCTACGCCACCATCCACCGCACGGCGGTGAAGGACGCCTACCGGGGCCGGGGCCTGGCCATGGAGATGATGCAGCTGTGCGAGGACCTGGCCCTGGGCCGGGGCTTCGGCAGCGTCCGCATCGACACCCACGAGGACAACAAGGCCATGCAGGGGCTGCTGCGAAAGCGGGGCTATACCCTGTGCGGGACCGTATACCTGCACCACGGCCCGGAGCGCTCCCTCAAGCGCCTGGCCTATGAAAAGGTGTTTTGATCCTTTGTTTTTGGCAGAAAAGGAGTTCGTTATGCTGAACGTATCGCATGTGACGAAAAAATACGGCAAGGTGACGGCCTGCGACGATGTGAGCTTCCATCTGGACCCCGGGAGCGTCACCGTGCTGCTGGGGCCCAACGGCGCGGGCAAGAGCACCATCATGAAAGCCATCGTGGGCTTTCTGCGCTATGAAGGGGACATCACCGTGGGCGGCCACCCCAACAAGACCACCGACGCCCGGCGGCTGCTGGGCTACATCCCGGAGATGCCGTCGCTGTATCCCAACCTGACCGTGTCGGAGCACATGGAATTTTTGGCCCGTGCCTACCGGCTGACGGACTATAAGGACCGGATCGAGGCGCTCTTTGAGCGGTTCGAGCTGACCGACAAAAGGAAAAAGTTCGGCGACGAGCTGTCCAAGGGCATGCAGCAGAAGCTGAACATCTGCCTGGGGCTGCTGCCGGAGCCGGCGATGCTGCTGCTGGACGAGCCCATGATCGGCCTGGACCCCCACGCCATCAAGCAGCTGAAAGCCATGCTGGAGGACATGCGCGCCCAGGGACGGACCATGCTGGTCAGCACCCACATCATCGACAGCGTGGACATGCTGTGGGACCGGGCGCTGATCATGCAGGCAGGCCGCATCCGGGCCAACGTGACCCGCCAGGAGCTGGACGGCGCCGGCCGGACCCTGGAGGAGCTGTTCTTCGACGTGACCGAGGGCGTGAGCCAGTCCGACATGGCCCACCCCGGAGGGGAGGACGCATGAGGCTGTTCGGCTACTATGCCTTGCACACCTTCAAAAACCAGCTGAAAAAGCTGTTCAAGACCTGGGTGCTGGTATTTTTGCTGGTGTGCGCGCTGCTGGGCGGGTTCATCGGCTTTTTCGCCGCCTCCCTGTCCGACGACGGGCCGGAGGACGCCCCTTACGGGGAAGAGTTCGCGGAGGCGCTGCCCCCGGAGGAAGAGGACGTTTCCCTCGCCCTTGGCGCGGACACGGCCCAGCTCGGGGAGCTGATCGCGGGCGTGCTGGTCCTGGGGCTGTTCCTCTTCATGGCCATGGGCGCGGACAAGAACGGCAGCCGCATCTTTCTGCCTGCGGACGTGAACATCCTGTTCCCCTCCCCCATGCGGCCCCAGGCGGTGCTGCTGTTCCGGCTGGCCACCCAGCTGGGCGTGTCGCTGCTGGCAGGGTTCTATCTGCTGATGCAGCTGCCCAACCTGGTGGACAACCTGGGGATGAGTGTGTGGAGCGCGCTGACGCTGGTGGCGGCCTTCTGCGCCGCCGTGCTGACAGGCACGCTGATCCGGGTGCTGCTGTACATCCTGGCGGCCACCTATCCCGCCGTGAAGCGGGCGCTGCGCCCGGCGGTGTACGCGATCCTCGTCCTGCTGGCCGGGGGCTTTCTGGCCGCCCGGACGGGAGGGCGGGACCTGCTGCAGGCCGCTCTCCGCTTCTTCAACGCGCCTCTGACCCGCCATATCCCCTTCTGGGGCTGGCTGAAGGCCGCCTGCGGCTGCGCCATCGCGGGCCGGCTGGGGGCCAGCGCCGTCTATATGGCCGTGACGCTCCTGGGCGGGGCGGCGCTGGTGCTGGTCATCTGGCGCATCCGGGCAGATTTCTATGAGGACGCCATGGCCAAGAGCGAGGAGACCGCCGAGCTGCTGGCCAGAGCCCAGTCGGAAAAGGGCGCCGGCATGGCGGTCCGGCGGAAAAAGGACCGGAGCGGCCGGCTCCGCCGGGACGGCATGCGCCACGGCGCGGGGGCCAACGTGTTCTTTTTCAAGGCCATGTATAACCGCTTCCGCTTCGCCCATCTGGGCTTTCTCACCAAGACCCTGGAGTTCTATCTGGCGGCGGCGCTGGCGGTGGGGCTGCTCCTGCGCCGGACCGGGACGGCCTCCGCCGGGGGCATCGTCTCGCTGGTGCTGGGAGGGCTGGTGTTCTTCCGGGCCCTGGGCAACAGCCTGGAGCAGGACGCCGGCATGGACAGCTTTCTTCTCATCCCGGAGAGCACCTGGGCCAAGCTCTTCTGGTCCCTGATGGGCGTCACTGCCAACTGCCTGCTGGACGTGCTGCCGGCACTGCTGGTGGGGGCGCTGGCGGCGGGGGCCAGCGTGGCCGGCACGCTGGCATGGGCCCCGCTAATCGTGGCCGTGGACTTTTACGCCACCACTGTGGGGGCTTTCATCGGCTTCTCCGTGCCCGTCAACGCGGGCAGGACCATCAAGCAGATCGTCCAAGTCATGTTCGTCTACTTTGGCCTGCTGCCGGACATCGTCATCATCGCCGTGGGCGCGGCGCGGGGCGCCATGTTCCCGGCGTCCGTCCTGGCGGCGGGGGTGAACGGGGCGCTGGGACTGGCGTTCTTCGCCCTGACGCCCCTGTTTCTGGACCCCCGCAGCCGCCCCGCTCCCATCCGGGCGGGCGCCTATACCGCGCCTTCGAGCGGCTATGCAGTTCCCGCCGCGGCCTCCCCCGCCCCGGCGGAGACCGCCGCGCCTGTCCCGGCGCCGGATCTGCCCGCCGCAAGACGGCTGTTCTCCCGGATCGGGTTCAGCGCGTTCACCATCCTGGCGCTGGGGACGGCGCTCCAGGCCGGCGCGGCGGTGCTGGCCCTCGTCCGCTGGCCCGGCCAGGACCAGCCTGGTTGGGTGATGTGGCTGGTTACGTTCCTGCCCCTGTATGCCGTCGCCATCCCCGTGGGGCTGGCGATCCTGCGCCGGGCCCCCGCCGCACCGCCGGAAAAGCGGGGCGTCACCGCCGGCCAGGCGGTCACGGCCCTGCTGGTCAGCCTGTTCATGATGTACGCCGGCAACCTGGCCGGGACTCTGATCACCGCGGCGCTCCAGGCCCTGCTGGGCGCGGAGGCCGCCAATCCCATCCTGGCCTACGCCACAGACGGCAGCGTGGTATCCAAGATCGCGGTGATGGTGATTGCCGCCCCGCTCATCGAGGAATACCTTTTCCGCAAGACCCTCATCGACCGGATGCGCCCCTATGGGGAGAAGCTGGCGGTCATCACCTCGGCGGCGGTGTTCGGGCTGTTCCACGGGAATCTGGGGCAGCTTTTTTACGCGGCGGCCCTGGGGCTGGTGTTCGGGTATGCCTATCTGCGGACCGGCCGGCTCCGGTACAGCGTGGCGCTGCATATGCTCATCAATTTTCTGGGCAGCGTGGCGGCCCCGGCCATCCTGGAGGCCGCTGGGCCCGACGGGACTGGCCTGGCCTTGGCGGCATACAGCTACGGCATGATGGCTCTGGCCCTGGCGGGGCTGGTTCTGCTGTGCGTCCGGGGGCGGGACATCCGCTTCGCCCCGGCGGAGTGGGAGCTGCCCCGGGGCAGCCGGTTCCGGACCGTGTGGCTGAATCCGGGGATGCTGCTGTTTTTCGCCCTGTGCCTGGTATCCATCGCGCTGACCTTCGTGGTTTGAAAAAATAGAGAATGGCCCGGGACCGAGGTCCCGGGCCATTTCATTTATCCTTATCTCGTCCGAAAACGGTACACCGTCTCGGTGTGGAGCGGCTGTCCCGCCCGGAGCACCGGGGAGGGGAAGCCCCAGCAGTTCATGCCGTTGGGAAAAAGCTGTGTCTCCAGGCACACCGCCCCCCGCGGCCCCATGACCGCGCCGCCCTTGCCGGGCCGGTCGGACAGGCCGTTGGCGGTATAGACCTGCATCCCCGGCAGGTCCGTCTCCGTCTCCATGATGAGCCTCTCCCCGGTGAGCACCGCCGCCCGCCGGCCGCAGAGCACGTAGTTGTGGTCGTAGCCGCCGGCCAGGCGCAGCTGCCCGCAGTCCGCGCCGATGTCCCGGCCGATGGGCTTGGGCTCCCGGAAATCGAAGGGCGTGCCCGCCACGTCCAGGAGCCGCCCCGTGGGCAGGCAGCCGCCGTCGTTCTCGCAAAAGCGCTCGGCGAACACCTGCAGCGTGTGGTCCAGCACGGAGCCCGCGCCGTTCAGATTGAAGTATGTGTGGTTGGTCAGGTTCACCAGGGTGTCCCGGTCGCTCACCGCGTCATAGGCGATGCGCAGCGCATCGTCCTCCGTGAGGGAGAACGTGACCGACACCTGCAGCGCGCCGGGATATCCCTCCTCTCCATCCGGGGACAGCCGGGAGCATACCAGCGCGTCCCCCCGCGGCTCCGCGCGCCAGAGATACCGGTCGAACCCCCGGACGCCGCCGTGGAGATGGTTCTCTCCGTTGTTTTTCGCCAAAACATATTCCGTCCCGTTCAGGGAGAAACGGGCCCCGCCGATGCGGTTGCCCACCCGGCCGATGGTGGCGCCCAAGTGGCCGTCGCCGGCCTCGTATTCGGCCACGGTGTCGTAGCCCAGGGCCACGTCGACGGCGCCGCCGGTCCCGTCGGGGACCTCCAGCGCCTGGATGGTGGCGCCGTAGTCCAGCACGGTGACGGCCATGCCCCGGCCGTTCTCCAGCCGCCAGGCCGTGACGGCCTCACCGGCCGCCGTGCGACCGAAGGGGAAGTTGGAAACTGCCATGGTTGAAGCCTCCTTCTCGCGATTTATCCTATCATAGCATGTTGCGCAAAACCGTGCAACATGCTATGATAATGGCTGCAGCAATATGGACGGAGGGGACAAATGAGCTATATCGAAGTGGAATATCCCAAGGACAAGACGGCGTTCTATGCCCTGCTGCGGGAGCAGCTGGCGCTGTACCTGGCCGACGAGACGGACCGGACAGCCCGGCTGGCCAACGCCTCCGCCGTCATCGCCCAGGCGTTCCCGGACGCCAACTGGGTGGGCTTTTATCTGGTGGACGGGGACACTCTGGCGGTGGGGCCGTTCCAGGGCAAGCCCGCCGTCAGCCGCATCGGCTTCGGCAAGGGGGTGTGCGGCACGGCCTGGGCCCAGCGGAAAGCCCAGGTGGTGGAGGAAGTATCCTGCTTTGCCGGGCACATCGCCTGCGACTGCAACACCCACTCCGAGATCGTGATCCCCCTGTGGGACGGGGATCGGATATGGGGCGTGCTGGACATGGACAGCGTCCTGCCGGGCCATTTTACCGAGGCCGACCGCGCGGGACTGGAGGAGGCCGTCCGGCTGCTGTAAAACATGAGAAGGGCGCGGAGCGTACGCTCCGCGCCCGAGCTTTATTCATCCAGCTTGAGCACCGCGAGAAACGCCTCGGTGGGCAGCTGGACGCTGCCCAGGGAGCGCATCTTTTTCTTGCCCTCCCGCTGCTTTTCCAGCAGCTTTTTCTTGCGGGTGATGTCGCCGCCGTAGCACTTGGCCAGCACGTCCTTGCGCAGGGCCTTCACCGTCTCCCGGGCGATGATCTTGCCGCCGATGGCCGCCTGGATGGGCACCTCGAACAGCTGTCTCGGGATGTTCTCCTTCAGCTTCTCGCACAGCCGCCGGGCCCGGGGATAGGCTTTGTCCTTGTGGGCGATGAGGCTCAGCGCGTCCACGGGGTCGCCGTTCAGCAGAAGGTCCACCTTCACCAGCTCCGAGGGCTTATAGCAGGAAAATTCATAGTCCATGGAGGCGTAACCCTTGGTGCGGGCCTTGAGGGTGTCGAAGAAGTCATAGATGATCTCCCCCAGGGGCATCTCGTACCGCAGCTCCACCAGCCGCTGGTCCAGATACTGCATGCCCTCATAGATGCCCCGCCGGTCCTGGCACAGGGGCATGATGTTGCCCACGAACTCGTTGGGAGTGATGATTCCCATCTTCACATAGGGCTCCCGCGCCTCGGCGATGGCGGACACCTCCGGGTAATTGTGGGGGTTGTCCACATATTTTACGGACCCGTCGGTCATCTCGATCTCATAGATCACCGAGGGGAGCGTGGTCACCAGGTCCAGGTCGAACTCCCGCTCCAGCCGCTCCTGGATGATCTCCAGGTGGAGCATGCCCAAAAAGCCGCATCGGAACCCGAAGCCCAGGGCCACGGAGCTCTCCGGCTCAAAGGACAGGCTGGCGTCGTTCAGCTGGAGCTTTTCCAGCGCGTCCCGCAGATCGGGGTACTTGGAGCCGTCCTCGGTGTAGATGCCGCAGTAGACCATGCTCCGGGCGGGCCGGTAGCCGGGCAGGGGCTCTTCGGCGGACCGCTCCGCGCCGGTGACCGTGTCGCCGATGCGGGTGTCTTGTACGTTCTTGATGCTGGCGGTGAAGTAGCCCACCTCCCCGGCCTCCAGCTCGTCGCAGCTCTCCAGCCGGGTGGGCAGCAGCCGGCCCACCTCCACCACCTTATAGCTGGCGCCGGTGGCCATGAACTTCACGTCCATGTCCTTTCGCAGCACCCCGTCCTTCAGCCGCACCAGCACGATCACGCCCCGGTAGCTGTCATACTGGCTGTCGAACACCAGCGCCTTCAGGGGCGCAGACCGGTCACCGGCGGGTGCGGGCACGTTCTGGATGATGTCGTCCAGCACCGCCTGGATGTTGACGCCGTTTTTCGCAGAGATCTCCGGCGCGTCCATGGCGGGGATGCCGATGATGTCCTCCACCTCCGCCTTGACCCTGGCCGGGTCGGCGGCGGGCAGATCGATCTTGTTGATGACCGGCAGGATCTCCAGATTGTGGTCCAGGGCCAGATAGGTGTTGGCCAGGGTCTGGGCCTCCACGCCCTGGCTGGCGTCCACCACCAGCACCGCCCCCTCGCAGGCGGCCAGGCTCCGGCTGACCTCATAGTTGAAGTCCACATGGCCCGGCGTGTCGATGAGGTTGAGCTGGTAGTCCTTCCAGTTGAGCGTCACGGCCCGTGCCTTGATGGTGATGCCCCGCTCCCGCTCCAGGTCCATGTTGTCCAGGATCTGGTCCTCCATCTGCCGGGCCTCCACCGCGCCGCACAGCTCGATGAGCCGGTCGGACAGGGTGGATTTGCCGTGGTCGATGTGGGCGATGATGGAGAAATTGCGTATGTTTTCCTGCTTCATAGATAGCTCTCCGCCTGATCCGCGATCTGCCGCAGCTGGGCCGCCAGCTGCCGGATGTTCTCCGGGGCCAGCCTGGCCCCGGCCTCGTCGCCGGTGCGCCCCAGCAAAAAGTCCGCCGTCACGCCGTAGTAATCACAGGCCCGGCATACAAAGGCCAGTCCCGGCTCCCGTGCGCCGTTCTCATAGTGGCTCAAAAGCGCCTGGCTGATCAGCAGGTCCGCCGCCGCTTTCCGCTGGCTGACCCCTTTTTCCCGCCGCAGCCGGCTCAGATTCGCGCAGAATTGCCGCTCGTTCATCACGCTGCCTCGTTTCCCAATTGATAACTTTTTGTATTATACACGTCCGGGCAAAATTTGTAAACACAAACTTGAAAATTCCCCCTATGCGTGCTATCATAGTTTTACTGTGATGCGAGCCGGCCTGTGTGGCTCGCGCTTTATTATGATTTCAGATCAAGAGAGGAGAAAGCGACATGTTCCAGAAGCTCATCGATTCCCTGCGGGCCCGTCCCCGCAAAATCGTCTTCACCGAAGGCAACGACCCCCGCATCCTGGAGGCGGCTGCCCGCCTGCTGTCCGGCACGTTTTTGACCCCCATCCTGATGGGCAACGAGCTGGAGATCCTCACCGCCGCCCAGAAGGCCGGCTTCAACATCCGCGGCGCCACGATCATCGACCCCAAGACCTACCATGACACCGAGGCCATGGTCCAGAAGATGGTGGAGCTGCGCCACGGCAAGATGACCGAGGAGCAGTGCCGGGAGGCCCTGCAGCACCGCAACTACTTCGGCACCATGCTGGTGGCCATGGGCCACGCCGACGCCCTGCTGGGCGGCGCGACTTATTCCACCGCCGACACGGTCCGTCCCGCCCTGCAGCTGATCAAGACCAAGCCGGGCAACAAGATCGTCTCCTCCTGCTTCATCATGGTCAAGCCCTCCCCCACCGGTGACAACACCGTCCTGGCCATGGGCGACTGCGCCATCAACATCCACCCCTCCGAGGACGACCTGGTGGAGATCGCCACCGAGACCATCAAGTGCGGCCGCCTGTTCGGCATCGACCCGAAGGTCGCCTTCCTCAGCTACTCCACCTTCGGCTCCGGCAAGGGCGACGACGTGGACAAGATGAGCCATGCCGCCGAGCGGGTGAAGGCCATCATGCCCAGCGTTCCCATCACCGGCGAGATCCAGTTCGACGCCGCCGTGAGCCCCCGTGTGGCCCACACCAAGTGCCCGGACGACCGGGTGGCCGGCTATGCCAACGTGTTCATCTTCCCGGACATCAACGCCGGCAACATCGGCTACAAGATCGCCCAGCGGCTGGGCGGCTTCGACGCCTACGGCCCCATCCTGTGCGGCCTGAACGCCCCCATCAACGACCTGAGCCGTGGCTGCAACGCCGAGGAGGTCTACTCCATGGCCATCATCACCGCCGCCCAGGCCAACATGGTCTGAACAAAAACATACGCGGGCGCGTCCAAAGGACGCGCCCATTTTCTATGAAAACGCTCCCCTGTCCAAACGGGCAGGGGAGCTACACTGCCTGCGGCCGGGATGACCTCGGCCGCGGTCAGGTGGGGGGCGTTTACCCGCGGACGACCTCGAACCAGATCTGGTCCACGTCCTCCGGCAGGTTTTCCACGGAGAAGTAATGCAGCTCGTTGTTCTCCACCTTGCCCACGCTGGCATAGGGGCTCAGGCTCTTCAGCTTATAGCCGTACTTCAGGTTGAAGAAGTTCTCCGCCATGTGGTAGGAGGCAAGGCTGCCGCTGTCGTCCAGGAACACGAACCGGGAAGCCCCGTCGCCCGTGCGGCTGCCGCCCAGCGGGTCGGTGATGGTGGCCTTCAGCACCCGGGGCGCGTCCCTGCCGGAGACCATGGACATCTCCACGTCCTCGCCGGGGACTAGCTCCAGGGTGTAGTACAGTCCGCAGTGGATGTTATCGCCGTCGGGGCTCAGACCGTAGCCGCCGTCGTAGCCGGGACACCGGATGCCGTAGCCGAACTGCACATACACGAACACGGTCAGGGACACGTCCTGCTCATAGGCGCTGACTTCCACGGAGCGGAGCCCTTCGGGGACGACGTCGTGGATGATCACCTTGCCGCCGCCGCGCAGAGTGTGGGTGTAGGTACTGCCGTCGATGACGGGGTCGTATGCCTCGTGATAGAATGCGCCGCTGTACTCATGGAGGAACTCTCCCGTCTGGCGGCCGCAGTGGTCGCACCAGGCATCCAGGGCCGGGCCGGAGGAGAAGTCCGCCACCTGCGGGGAATCGGGCTTGGTCTTGGTCAGGCTGGCGGTGGGCACATAGCCGGTGTGGTCCCAGCCGGTGAAGCCGTCCCAGTCGTATTCGTGGTACACCACCGGGGTCCAGCCGTTCTCGTCGGGGCCCAGGCGGGACACCTCATAGGCGTTGCCGATGGTGTAGACCACGTCGTATCCCATCCCCGGACCAGAGCGCATGCGGGTCCCCCACTCATGGCACCACAGGATGTCCTCGCCGGAGCGGTCCAGATCCCAGAAGGTCTCGGACCACTGCTGCATGAACTTGTCGTGATCGGTGCCGTTGTCATAGACGCCCGGGTCGACGTCCGTCCGCTTGGGCGCGATGAGCCTGGGATTATCCAGGTTCCGGGCGGCGTGGGTCACGTTCTGGCTCACGGCCTGTTCCTGGAAAGCGGCGGCGGTCTGGGTCTGCACGTTCTCCGTCTGCACGCTCTCGGGCTGCTCGGTCTGCGGCTGTTTGGCCGGGTCCGTGGGATACACGCCCACCAGCTCCTGATACCGCAGCAGCATGGCGCATACCTCCGCGCGGGTGGCCGAGCTGCCGGGCCGGACGAAGCCGTTGCCGTCGCCGGTGAGAATGCCGTAATCCAGGGCCCACTCCATGGCCGTCGTGGCATAGGCGCTGACCGCGCCGCCGTCGCTGTAACCGGCCAGATGGCCGCCGGTGAAAGCGGTGGGCTGGCCCGCCATGCGGTACAGGATCACCGCCAGCTGTTCTCTTGTGACGGGGTCATCGGGCGCGAAGCTGGAGGCGGACACGCCGTTCACCGCGCCCACATAGGCGCCCCAGGCCACCGCGTCCCTGTAATATGTGTCCGAAACATCTGCAAAGCTGCTGCCCCCGCCCACGCTGGGGGAGCCGGCCTGTCGGTAGATCATGGTCACGGTCTGGGCTCTGGTGGCGGCAAGGTCGGGGCTGAAAATGCCGTCGCCGGTACCGGAGACGATCCCGGAGGCATAGGCCCGCTCGACCAGGGGCTTATACCAGCTGCTGTCGGGCACGTCCCGGAAGATGCCGGTGGCCGCCATGCCCTGGGAGATCACCGTCATGACCAGGCCCTGGGAGTCCAAGGGAACGTCCACCGTCACCAGCAGCAAGCCGTTCTCCTGTTCCTGGGCAGAGCGCACGCTGCCGCCGGACAGGACGTTGACGGTGCAGTCCTTTTGCACCTCCAGCTCCACCTGCGCGGGCCCCGCGGCGGGGCACTCGGACGCCAGGCGCAGCCCGGAGAACAGTCCCTGGGCGGACGCCTCGTCCAGATTGGCGATGGACAGGGGGATGGCCGCGGGCAGCGTGGTCTCCGCGGGGACCACCTCCACGGTCACGGTGCCGCTGGCGGGCAGCTGCACGCCAAAGCTGTGGCTCCAGAACTCCAGGCCCGTGGTCCGCCAGCCGGTCAGGCCGCCGCCGGCGTCATAGCTCTCCTGCTGCTCCCGCACGGCCAGGGTCTCGCCGGTATCGCTGCCGCCGCTGACCCGGATGGCGTAGCCGGGAGCCAGCTCCACGGCCAGCGCCGAGCCCGCCTGCATGGACACCTCGCTGGGGATGCCGTCGGTGGGGACGGTCTCGCCGTCATAATAGAGCCCATCCCGGCGCACGGTGCAGGCCCGGCCGTTCACGTCCACGCCCTGGATGCTCTTCACGGCCTCCACGGCCCCGGAGACGGCCAGCACCGGGCCTCCCGCCGCCGCCTGGGTCACCGGTTCATAGCTCTCGCCCGGGCGCACCGCCGCGATCACGAACCTTTCCGCGCCCAGGTCCACATGGAGCACATAGCTGGTGGAACCGGCCGGCACGAAGGCCGCGCCGGGACCGGCGGGAGCGCTTGTTTCGGCGATATAGCCGCCTTCCAGCACCTGGATCTCGTACCCAGGGCCGGTCCAGACTTCAAACGTGCCGCCGGAGATCGCCGTATCGGCCGCAGCCCAGGCGTACTGCCCGTCGCCAGTGCTGCCGCCGCCCACGATGACGCCGCCGTCCCAGTCCTCGTTGTAGAACGTGAAAGGTATCTGCGTCGGGGCAGTGCTGCCGGCGGCCGCCGCCGTGATGGTCACGGTCCCGCTGGCCGGGGCCTGCACGGCCACCCGCCGGAAGGAGATGAGCTCACCCGCCCCCGTGGGGAAAGAATGGAACTCGTTTTCGCTCACAGCGCCGTTGTCCACTGTGATGTCATAGGCAGTGTTCATATATACCGCCAGCTCCGTGCCCGGCGCAACGGTGAACTGGAGGGGAAAGCCCGACTGGCTCACCCACACGACGCCCTCCGGGGCGTTGTAGCTGATGCCGTTCCCATCCACCGTATAGCAGCGGGTGTTGTCCGGGGACAGATATGTGATGTTCTCGATCTGATCCACCGACCCGGCCAGCGTCACCGTCACGCCCTGCTCTGCCGCGGCGGGCATGGGCTCTTCAGGGACCGTCTCCGTCTCGGCCTGGGCGGTGATGTCATCGGCCGGCACGTCGATCGTCTCGGTCCCGCTGTCCGGCAGCAGGATGTCCATGGGGGGCTCCTCCGCCGGAGTCGGCTCCGCGAGCGCTTCCTCCGCCGGGGGCAGCTCCGCGGGCAGGACCTCCTCCGTCTCGGCCTGGGGCGGGGCCTCTTCCCCCTCCGCCGCCAGGGCGGGGATGGGGGCCGCCAGCGCCAGCAGCAGCGCCAAAATGATACTCATGCTCTTTTTCAACATCGTCGATCCCTCCTTCATGTCATCGGATCAGTCTGATCAGTTCCCGCAGCAGGCCCTTGGGCAGCAGCATCGCCGCGCCCATCAGCGCCGTCGCCGCCGCGGCCTTTCCCGGCCGGCGGCGCAAAAGCGGCGGCAGGGCCCCGCAGGATACGCTCTTTGTCCGGCGGATGGCCAGCTGACACCGGTTCTCCGCCTCCTTGGGCACGGCGGCGTCCGGGTCGGCCTGCAGGGCCTCGTTCTCCCGCTCCAGCCTCCTGCCCTCTTCCCGGGCAAGCTCCCGAAGGAGCTCCCCCAGAAGAGCTTCCTCACGGGCTTCCCGCGTCATGTCACGATTCGTCATCAAATTCACGTTCCTTCTTCATCTCCCGCAGCGCCCGACGGCGCGCCCGCGTCAACTTCATCCTCACGCTTCCGGGCTTACACCCCACCAACGCGGCCAGCTCCTGATCCTCCATGCCCAGTATGTATTTGCCGGTGAGCAAGGTCTGGTCGTCCGGCGACAGCAGCTCCCATACGCGGCGCAGCGCCGCCAGCTGTTCCTCCCGGACCATCAGCTCGTCGAGGGACGGCCCGTCGCAGACGGCGTCGCCGTCCTCGGGCATGTCCACCCGGTGCCGTTGGACCACGCTCAGGTGCTTCACATGGTTGATCGCCGTGTTCCTGACTATAATGACAACCATGGCCGGCAAAACGCAACGCTCCACCTTCAAAAGGGCGTCCGCGTGCTCCACCAGCTTCACCAGTGCGTCCTGCACGATCTCTTCGGCCTCATGGATGTTGTCCGTATATTTTCCCGCGGTGGAGAACATCAGCCGGTCGTACCGTTGGTACAGCTCCGAGACGAGCTCCTGCCCGGTTGGGGGGTCTTGTGGTAAAGAGATAGTCGGCAGCATAAATTGCCTCCTTATTTTGGCTCTTCACTACTATTAAACAGCCACGCCCCGGATTTGCAACACTGTTTTGTAATTTTTGAGAAATTTTTTGTAACTATCCAAACAAAAAGAAACGAACCTGCCCCCGCGATCCCTTTGCATTTTCATCGGACCTATGGCATAATGGAGTAAAGAGGTGACGTCATGGAGCGGGAGGACTATATGCGCCTGGCGCTGGCCGAGGCCCGCAAGGCGCTGGGCACCGGCGACGTGCCGGTGGGCTGCGTGGTCGCGGACCGGGACGGCCGGATCATCGGCGCGGGCCGCAACCGCCGGGAGGAGCTGAAAAACGCCGTCCGGCACGCGGAGATCGAGGCCATCGAGGCCGCCTGCGCGGCGGTCGGCTCCTGGCGGCTGGACGGCTGCGCGCTGTATGTGACGCTGGAGCCCTGCCCCATGTGCGCCGGGGCCATCGTCAATGCCCGCATCCCCACGGTGGTATACGGGGCCAAGGAGCCCCGGTCCGGCTCCTGCGGCAGCGTGCTGAACCTCTTCGAGGAACGCTACGGCCACCGGCCCGCCATCTATGGCGGCGTGCTGGCCGACGAGTGCGCCGGGCTGCTGCGGGAATTTTTCGACGCGCTGCGCTGAGACGGAATTTACACTTCGGACACATCCCGGCGAAAAACTGTTCATGATTTGCGGGTATAGTAGCCCCATCGAGAAACGGAGGACGAGCCTATGCTTTGGAAGAGACTTCTTTGCGCCGCGCTCTGCGCCGCGATGGCCCTGACCTGCGGCGTCCCCGCCATGGCCGCCGACGGCGCCGTGGACGTGGTGCTGAGCGACGAGGGCGTCACCGTGGACGGCGAGATCGCCGGCACGGACCCGGCCGCCGCGGTCTATACCGCCCACGACATCGTGTATTATGAGGCCGGCCACGACTTCACCTACGGCGAGGGGACGGCTGCGGACGAACACACCGCCGACGAGGCCCAGGCGCACACCGTCGTGCACATCACCCAGCCGGGCACATACCGCCTCACCGGCACCCTCTCCCCCGGCCAGATCGCCGTGGACCTGGGCAAGGACGCGAAAAAAGACCCCGCGGCCGTGGTGACCCTGATCCTGGACGGGGTGGACATCACCTGCACGGTGGCCCCCGCGGTGATCTTCTACAACGTCTATGAATGCGACGCGGAGGGGGAATCCGGCTCCGCGCCGGACCTGTCCGCCGCCGGGGCAGTGGTGGTCCTGGCCGACAGCAGCGAGAACCATGTGGACGGTTCCTATGTGGCCCGCATCTATAAGTCCGTCACCCTCAACGAGGCCGGCACCGCCGTCACCGACAGCAAGAAGCTGCACAAATACGACGGCGCGTTTTATTCCAAGATGAGCATGCGCATCGAGGGCGGCCCCGAGGATACCGGCGTGCTGGACATCACCGCCGAGAACGAGGGTCTGGACACCGAGATGCACCTGGCCATCAACGGCGGCACCGTCAACATCCGCTCCGGCAACGACGGCATCAACGTCAACGAGGACGACGTCTCCGTGGTCGCCGTCAACGGCGGCGCCGTGCACATCACTGTCACCGGCGAGACCGGCGAGGGCGACGGCATCGACTCCAACGGCTGGCTGGTCCTCAACGGCGGCCTGGTCACCACCGCAGCCTGCTCCACCAGCGCCGACTCCGGCCTGGACTCCGCCAAGGGCATCCTTCTCAACGGCGGCACCGTCATCGCCACCGGGAACATGCTGGACCCCATCACGGCCGGGGAGCAGTGCTGCGCCGTGTTCTCCTTTGCCGGCCGTCAGTCCGGCGGTACCCGCTATTCCCTCACCGGCGAGACCGGCGGAGAGGTCATGGGCCTGACCGCGGAGAACGACTTCACCTACCTGGTCATGTCCGGCCCGGCTCTGACAGCCGGGGAGAGCTACTGCCTCTATGCCGGACAGGCCCAGCTCCAGGGCGCCGCCGGCGCGGCCGGCATGGGCCCCGGGATGCGCGGAGGCCATGGCCCCCGGACGCCGGAGGACGGCGCGCAGCCTCCCGAGATGCCCGAGGGCGAGCCGCCCGCGGATGATCCTCTGGGCCTGCCCGGCGGCTTCGGTCCCCAGATGTCGGAGGACGGCGCGCAGCCCCCCGAGATGCCCGAGGACCCGCTGGATATGCCGAGCGGTGAGCAGCCCCCGGAGGCCCCCCAGGGCGAGATGCCGGGCGGCGCCGGACGGGGCGGCTTTGGGCCCTGGGGGCAGACCGCCGGCGAGATGACTACCCAGTTCACTCTGGCCGCCGGCATGAACTCCTTCAGCGGCGTCGCCGCGGTGACCGAGGATGCCGGGGCATAGATCTCTATATAAACATCACGCGCCTCCAATGACGCCGGTACTTTTGCTCCGCAAAAGTCATAGCCGCGCCTTGCGCGGGGCGTCAGATCTCATTCGAGGTGGGCTCCGCCCCCTCGAGCTCCCCCAGAGCCTGCCTCTTTGCAAACAAAATCGCGCCTCCCCGGTTCGGGGAGGCGCGTTCTTTCTTATTATTATGTTATTGTGATCGTGTTTTCCGTCAGATCTTCTCGATGGGCAGCCCCTGGAGATACCGGCGGAGCATGTCGAAGGCGTGGTTGGCGGCCAGGGCCCGGACCCGCTCCCGGCGGGTGCCCAGGCGCAACTGCCGGACCCACACATGGTCGGCGTCCGCCAGGCCCACGAACACGGTGCCCACAGGATGGACCCCATCCCCGTCCGGGCCGGCCAGGCCCGTGGCGGATACGGCCAGGTCCGCGTTGGCGGCCAGCCGCGCGCCCTTGGCCATGGCCGCGGCAGTCTCATAGGACACCGCGCCCTTGGTCTCGATCATCTCTCGGTCGATGGACAGCATGCCGGCCTTCACCTCGTTGCAGTAGGTGACCGCGCCGCCCTTATAGACCGCCGACGCCCCCGGCAGAGCGGTGAAGCGCGCGCCGATGAGCCCGCCGGTGAGGCTCTCCGCCGTGGCGAAAGTGAGTCCTTTTTCCTTCAAAAGCCCCAGGCACAGTGCCTCCAGGCTGTCCACGTCCACGCCGTAGACCGCGTCTCCCAGCTCCTCCTTCACCATCTGCACCACCGGCGCGCACAGCGCCTCGGCCTCTTCCTCGGCGGGGGCCTTGGCGGTGACCCGCAGCATCACCTCGCCCACCTTGGCATAGGTGGCCAGGGTGGGGTTCTGCATCCGCTCCATCCGTTCCCGCAGGCGGTCCTCCACGGCGCTCTCGCCGATGCCGAACACCCGGATCTGGTGGGAGAAGATGGTCTCGCCGGAAAGACTTTTTATGTACGGCACCGCGCAGTGCCGGAACATGGGGATGCACTCGTTGGGCGGGCCGGGCAGCATGATCACGCGCACCACTCCCTCCTCAAAGGCGCAGCCGGGGGCGGTGCCCCAGTCGTTGTGGAACACCGTGCATCGCTCGGGGAGCCATGCCTGCTGGAGGTTGTTCTGAGTAAACTGGATGGAGGTGTTCTTGGCGAACCAGGCTTTCAGGAATTCCCCTTCCTCGGGGTGATACTCCATCTTCCGGCCGAAGCACTCCGCCAGCACGTTTTTTGTCAGATCGTCATAGGTGGGCCCCAGCCCGCCGGTGGTGATGATGAGATCGGCCCGCTTTTTGGCGATGGCCACCGCCTCGGCCAGCCGGCCGGGGTTGTCTCCCACCACAGTGTGCCAGAACACGTTCACCCCCAGCCCCGCCAGCATGTCGCTCAGGTCCGCGGCGTTGGTGTTGACGGTGTTGCCCAGCAGCAGCTCCGTGCCCACGCAAAGGATCTCGCAGTTCATAATGTATCTCCTTTCAAGCGCTCGGTGAAGGCGCTTCCTGCGTCGACAACGGCCCTCGAGAACCGTTTCGCTCCGCTCAACAATGTTCGTTCGAGGGACGCTGCCTCCTTGGAACGCCGGCACGCGCTCTCACCCAGCGTCGGGTTGGCGAGGAACGGCAGCAGACGATGCCGAAGGGGGAACAATGACGGAAGAATATCGTCGGTTCCGACGGAGGCATCGGATGTGCCGCGATGAGCCGACATGCCGCTGTCTCTCAAAACGCAAAATTGCCGTTCACGAACACCGGCACTTCCTTCCCGTCGTGGGTGGTGCCCACGATGGAGAGGTCCGCCGTGCCCACCATGAAGTCCACATGGTTGATGGACTGGTTGAGGCCCGCGGCCTTCTGCTGCTCCTCCGTCATGTCCGCCCCACCCTTGACGCAGGTGGGATAGGCGGAGCCAAAGGCCAGGTGGCAGGAGGCGTTCTCGTCGAACAGGGTGTTGTAGAACAAAATGCCTTTATTCCGAATGGGGCTGTCGAAGGGCACCAGCGCCGCCTCCCCCAGATAGTGGGAGCCCTCATCCAGGTCGATGGACCGGCGCAGGATGTCCTCTCCCTCGGCCGCATGCACGTCCACGATGCGCCCGGCCTGTAAGTCCAGGTAGAAACCCTTCACCAGATTGCCGTCCAAAGACATGGGCAGGGCCCCGTACACCCGGCCGTCCACCCCGTCCCATCTTGGGGCGGTGAAGATCTCCTCCGTGGGCATGTTGGGCACGAACTCGACGCCCGCGTCGCTCTTTTCGCTGCCGCCGGCCCAGACGTGGTTTTCGGGAAGCTGCACGGTCAGGTCTGTGCCCAAGCTGTTGGTGTAGTGCAGGGATTTGAAGTTATAAGCGTTCAGCATCTGACACCGGCGGGCGGTGGCGGCGATATGCTCCCGCCAGCGCTCCACGGCTTTTCCGTCCCCGGTGATGCGGCAGACGGAAAAGATGGCGTCCCACAGCGCGTCCATGGCCTCGGCCTCTGGCAGGTCCGGAAACACCTTCTTCGCCCAGGCGGGCACCGGGTGCGCGCCGCAGGACCACTGGAATTGATTGGCGCACAGGGCGTCGGAATACTCCCGAAAGGCGTCTCCAGCCGCTCGGCGGTAGGCCTGCATCCGGGCAGGGTCCACGCCCTTGAGCAGCTCGGGGTCAGAGCCAAGGATGGAGAGGTCCACCGCGCCCTGTTCCAGATACCAGTCTATCCGGGCTTTCCCATAAGCAGGGTATTCCGCAAAGACGTCCTCGTCCGCCCGGAGAAATTTCTGCCGAAAGACGAAGTCGTCGTCCCACTCCATGACCACCTCCCGTGCGCCCCGGTCATAGCAGGCCTCCACACACATCCGGGCCAGGGGCGCGCAGGACACCTCGGACCGCAGGCGCACCGTCTGCCCGGCCTGCACATTCGCCCCGATCTCCACCAGCAGGTGGGCGTATTCGTTCAGCTTCGCGTCAAAATTCTCGATCATTTTCTCAGTATCCTATCTTCACAAATTCGATCCCGGCCACCGCCTCGGCCACCAGGGCGTCCACGTCCAGGGCGGCCTCCGCTTCCCGGACCTTCTTGATCTTCGGGTGGGTGCAGGGATGCCGGGGGGTGAACACGGTGCAGCAGTCCTCATAGGGCAGGATGGAGGTCTGGAAGGTGCCGATGCGCCCGGCGATGGCGATGACCTCCTTCTTGTCCATGCCCACTAGGGGCCGCAGCACCGGCCGGTCGGCGCAGTCCTCCGTGGCGGCCATGGCCTCCATGGTCTGGCTGGCCACCTGGCCCAGGCTCTCTCCGGTGACGATGGCCCCGCAGCCGTTGTCTGCCGCGATAGCGCAGGCGATGCGCATCATCATCCGGCGCATGATGAGGGTGAAGTAGTCCTCCGGGCACTTGTCCCGGATCTCCTCCTGGATGTGGGTGAAGGGGACCACCTGCACATTCATCCGCCCGCACCAGGGCACCAAGAGCCTCGCCAGGTCCAGCACCTTCTGCTTGGCCAGCTCGGAGGTGTAGGGGAAGGAGAAAAAGTGCACCGGGATCAGCCGCAGGCCCCGCTTAGCCATCATCCAGGTGGACACGGGGCTGTCGATGCCGCCGGAGAGCAGCGTCACCGCCGACCCGGCGGTGCCCACGGGCAGGCCGCCGGCGGCCTCGATGGGCGCGCCGTGGATGTAGGCCGCCCGGTCCCGCACCTCCAGGTGCACGGTGAATTCCGGGTGGTGCATGTCCGCCTCCAGGTCCGGGAACGCCTCGTTCAGCTCCCCGCCCACATACTGGCTCAGCTGCACGCTGGTCATGGGGAAGCTCTTGTCCCCCCGCTTGGACTCCACCTTGAAGGAGCGGGCGGCGGTGAGCTCATCATGGAGGTATTCCTTGGCCTTGGCGAAAATGGCCTCCGGGGTCTTTTCGCAGGCGGCGGCGCGGGTCATGGTCATGATGCCGAACACCTGGCCCAGGGCCTCGAAGGCGCCGTCCACGTCGCAGTCCTCGCTCTGGGGCTCCACGTAGATGATGGACTGGTTGGCGGTCACGGTGAAGGGGCCGAAGCGCTTCAGGCGCCGACGGATGTTGCTGGTGAGCTTCTGTTCAAAGGAGCGCTTGTTCAGGCCCTTCAGGACCACCTCGCCCTCCTTGAGAAGGATCATATCGGTCATAGTTTCTCTCACTTGATCTGAAATGTTCGATATTGTATCGCCTCGGCCAGGTGCATGGGGCGGATGGTGTCGCTGCCGTCCAGATCCGCGATGGTCCGGGCCACCCGGAGGATGCGGTCATAGCTGCGGGCGGTGAGGCCCAGGGCCTCATAAGCGCCCTTCATGAGGGCCGAGCCCTCGTTGTCCAGGGCGCAGAAGCGCTCCATGGCCGCGGGGCCCATCCGGGCGTTCTCCTCGATGCCCAGGCCGGCGAACCGGCCCCGCTGGATGGCGCGGGCCGCGTCCACGCGGGCCTTGATGGCGGCGGAGCTCTCCCCGCCGGGGCGGGCCTCCAGCTCCTCATACTCCAGGGCCGGGACCTCCACCATGATGTCGATCCGGTCCAGAAGCGGGCCGGAGATCTTGCCCTGGTATTCCGCCACGGACCGGGGCGAGCACCGGCAGCGGCCGGAGGGGTGGCCGTACCAGCCGCAGCGGCAGGGGTTCATGGCGCACACCAGCATGAACCGACTGGGATAGGTGACCGAACCGCC
Organism: uncultured Oscillospiraceae bacterium; assembly: GCA_947624065.1. Classification (GTDB taxonomy): domain Bacteria; phylum Bacillota; class Clostridia; order Oscillospirales; family Oscillospiraceae; genus CAJOIG01. The sequence goes on from CANQIO010000003.1 coordinate 63,370, forward strand.
GGCGCGGGAGACGGTGACCTCCCCTTCCTCCAGGGGCTGGCGCAGCAGATCGATCACGTCCCGGTGGAACTCCGGCAGCTCGTCCAAGAACAGCACCCCGTTGTGGGCCAGGCTCATCTCCCCCGGCTTCAGGTCCGCCCCGCCGGACAGGGCCTGGCGGGAGGCGGTCTGGTTGGGAGCACGGAAGGGCCGGCGGACGACAACAGGGCTCTCCGCCGTGGTCAGCCCCGCCACGGACCAGATGGCCGTGGTGTGCAGCGCCTCCGCCCGGCTCATGTCCGGCAGGATGCCCGGCAGACGCTTGGCCAGCATGCTCTTGCCCGCTCCCGGAGGGCCCACCATGAGCACATTGTGCCCGCCGGCGGCGGCCACCTCCAGGGCCCGTTTCACATTCTCCTGGCCCTTCACCTCGGCAAAATCCGGGACCGGCGCGCTGTCCGCGTCGATGACGCCCGGGTGGGCGGGCGCGATCTGCGCCTCCCCGGCCAAATGGGCGGCCAGCTGGCGGACGTTCTCCACCGGATAGACCTCCAGGTCCTGGGCAAAGGCCGCCTCGGCGGCGTTGTCCCGCGGCACGAACAGACGCCGGGCGCCCGCGGCCTCCGCCGCCAGCGCCATGGGCAGGGCCCCGGAAACGGGCCGGAGCTGCCCCGTCAGGGACAGCTCGCCGAAAAACATGTCGCCCGGCTGGGACGGCTTTACCTGCCCCGTGGCCGTGAGGATGCCCAGCAGCACCGGCAGGTCATAGACCGTGCCGGCCTTTTTCGTGTCCGCCGGGGCCAGATTCACCGTGATGCGGCTCACCGGGAAATCCCAGCCGTTGTGCTTGATGGCGGCCCGGACCCGGTCGGCGGCCTCCTTCACGGCGGTGTCGGGCAGGCCTACCATGTCCAGCCGGGGCAGGCCGGAGGATATGGACACCTCCAGTTCCACCTCGTAGCCCCCTATTCCTTTGATGCCAAGGGAACGGATGCGCGCGTACATGGTCCGGGCCTCCTTACTTTCGTTTACTGGGGCGGCCTCATCCGGATAGGGCCCCTCCCGCTAAAGTTCGCGATGCTCACCAATCGCGTGCGGGGCCCTGCCGTCCTCGCCGCCCGTCGGATGGGCAGGTTTTATTCCTCCACTCCGACGATCGCGATGTGCAATTCGTCCAGCTGCTTCTGCTCCACGGGGGAGGGCGCGCCCATCATCACATCCTGGGCGTTCTTGTTCATGGGGAAGGGGATGATCTCCCGGATGGACGCCTCGCCCGCCAGCAGCATCACCATCCGGTCCACGCCCGGCGCGATGCCCGCGTGAGGGGGCGCGCCATAGCAGAAGGCGTTGTACATGGCCGGGAACTTGGCCTTCACGTCGGCCTCGCCCAGGCCCACCATCTCGAAGGCCTTGACCATGATGTCGGGGTCGTGGTTGCGCACCGCGCCGGAGCTCAGCTCCACGCCGTTGCAAACCAGGTCGTACTGGTAGGCGTAGATATCCAGCGGGTCCACCTCGCCCTTTTCGGCCTTTTCCAGGATCTCCAGGCCGCCGTTGGGCATGGAGAAGGGGTTGTGGCAGAACTCCAGCTGGCCGGACTCCTCGCCGATCTCGAACATGGGGAAGTCCACGATCCAGCAGAACTCATACCGGGCCTCGTCCATGTGGCCGGGCACGGCCGCGCCCAGCATCTTCAGCGCCACGCCGGCGGTCTTGCGGGCGGCGTCCTTCGCGCCGGCGGCGATCAGACCCAGGCTGCCGGGGACCAGGCCCAGGTCCCTGAGGGCCTGCTCATGGCCGGCGAGGAACTTGGCCACACCGCCCACCAGGGCGCCGGACTCGTCCATGCGCACCCAGTAGGGCTTCTGGCCGGCCTGCACCGCCACATCGTCGCAGAGCTTATCGATCTGCTTTCTCGTCAGCTCGGAGCCGGAGCAGGGCACGAGCTTCACCATGGCCGCCTCCTGGAAGGGGGCGAACTCGGTCCCGTGGGCCAGCTCGGTCATGTCCTTCACGGTCAGGTCGATGCGCAGATCCGGCTTGTCGGTGCCGTAGGTCTCCATGGCGTCGTTGTAGCGGATGCGCCGGAAGGGGGGCTTGGAGGCGATGTCATAGGTGCCGTACTTGGCGAAAATGGGCGGCAGCACGTCCTCGATGACGGCGAACACGTCCTCTTGGCCGGCGAAGGCCATCTCCATATCCAGCTGATAGAACTCGCCGGGGGAGCGGTCGCCCCGGGCGTCCTCGTCCCGGAAGCAGGGGGCGATCTGGAAATACCGGTCGAAGCCGGAGGTCATGAGAAGCTGCTTGAACTGCTGGGGAGCCTGGGGCAGGGCATAGAACTTGCCGGGATGCTTGCGGGCCGGCACCAGGTAATCCCGGGCGCCCTCCGGGCTGGAGGCCGTCAGGATGGGGGTGGTGATCTCCAAAAAGTCATGGGCCAGCATGGCGCTGCGCAGCGCTGCCACCACGTTGCAGCGCAGGATGATGTTCCGCTTCACCGCTGGGTTGCGCAGGTCCAGATACCGGTACTTGAGACGGATGGCCTCGTCGGCCTCCCGGCTGCGGTTGACCTCAAAGGGCAGCTCGTTATAGTGGCAGCGGCCCAGCACCTCCACCTTTTCCGGGACGATCTCGATCTCGCCGGTGGGGAGCTTGGGATTCTTGCTGTCCCGCTCCCGGACGGTGCCGGACACGGAGACGGTGCTCTCCTTGGTGATGGCCCGGAAGGCCTTCACCATCTCCTCGGTCTCGGCCACCACCTGGGTGGTGCCGTAAAAGTCCCGGATCACCGCGAAAGCCAGCGTGGAGCCCACCTCGCGGACGTTCTCCAGCCAGCCGACGATCTTCACCTGCTGGCCGACATGCTCCATCCGGAGCTCATTGCAGGTATGGGTGCGCATCTGTGTCATGGTTGCTTCTCCTTCACCGGTCTGACCGGCTTGTTCAGATTCTCTTGGATGATGGCGGCGGCCTCCTCCGGGGAGACGGTCACCTGGCCGCCCGCCCGCAGGTCCTTCAGCCCCACGGTCCGGCTGGCCTGCTCGTCCCCGCCCACCACCACGGCGTAGGGGACGGCCAGTTTATCGGCATAGGCGAATTTCGCCTTGGCTTTTTTCTTCTCCGTATATACCTGGGTGCGGACACCGGCGTCCCGCAGCGCGGTGGCGCACTGGACGGCATAGTCCATCTCGTCCCCCAGGGGGATCACCAGCGCGTCGCAGGGGGCGGTGGGCAGCTGTTCATTGAGCAGCCCCTGCTCCTGCAGGATGTAGAACAGCCGCGTCACACCGATGGACAGGCCCACGCCGGGCAGTTTTTTGTCCGTGTAGTACCCGGCCAGGTCGTCGTACCGGCCGCCGGAGCAGACGCTCCCCACCTCCGGGTAGTCCAGCAGCTGGGTCTCATACACCATGCCGGTGTAATAGTCCAGCCCACGGGCGATGGTCAGGTCCACCCGCCATTTGTCGTCCGGCACGCCCAGTCCCGGCAGCAGACCGGTGACCGCGCGCAGCTCCGCCACGCCGGCGTCCAGGGTCTCGTTCCGCCCGGCCAGGCCCTCCAGGGTCCCCATGGGGTCGCCGGAGGCCAGCACGTCCAAAAGCGCCTGCGCCTTTTCCGCCGTCATGCCCAGCTCGGTCAGGATGGCGGCCACCTTCTCCCGGCCGATCTTCTCCAGCTTGTCCACCGCGCCCATGACGGCCATGGGGTCCTCCACGCCGTACAGGGCGAACAGGCCGTTGAGGATCTTGCGGTCGTTCAAGCGGATGCAGAACCGCTCGATCCCCAGCCGGTGCAGGGCCTGGCAGATGACGGCGGGCATCTCCGCGTCGTTGGCGATGTCCAGGGTCCCGTCGCCGATCACGTCGATGTCGGCCTGATAAAACTCCCGGAACCGGCCCCGCTGGGCCCGCTCCCCCCGGTAGACCTTGCCGATCTGGTACCGGCGGAAGGGGAAGGCCAGCTGACCGTAGTTCATGGCCACGTACTTGGCCAGGGGCACCGTCAGATCAAAGCGCAGCGCAAGATCGCTGTCGCCCTTGGAAAAGCGGTATATCTGCTTTTCCGTCTCGCCGCCGCCCTTGGCCAGCAGCACCTGGGCCGACTCGATGGCCGGCGTGTCGATATTGGTGAAGCCATAGAGCTCATAGGTCCGGCGCAGCACGTCCATGACGGCGTCCATCTGGGCCTGGGGTCCGGGCAGCAGCTCCATAAAGCCGGACAAAGTCCGGGGCTTGATCCTCTCCATGGATAGTTTTCCTCGCTTCTTCGGGCGGCCGCGGCCGCCGGGTATTCAGGACTTCTTGGGGTTGACGATGTCGCGCCAGGCGAAGTCGCCCCGGCGCAGGCCCTGGATGAGCACCTCCGCCGTGGCCATGTTGGAGGCGAAGGGGATGTTGTGGTTGGCGCAAAGCAGGGCGATCTCATTGACCGGGCCGAACAGCTCCGGGTGATAGGGGTCGGCGAAGAACAGCACCAGGTCGATCTCGTTGTAGGCGATGCGGGCACCGATCTGCTGCACGCCGCCCTGGGTGGCGTTCATATACAGATGGATGGGCAGGCCCGTGGCCTCACTGACCAGCTTTCCGGTGGTGTTGGTGGCTACGATGGTGTGCTCGGCCAGGATACCGCAGTAGGCGATGCAGAACTGCACCATCAGTTCCTTCTTCCCGTCATGTGCCATCAATGCGATGTTCATTTGTTACCTCCTGTCGTGGTACGTATATGGTCTCGCCGCAAACGCGGCGCGTGTTCCTTACTGCAAAAGGGTCAGCTCGTTCTCGGTGTTCACGGTGCTCTGTTTGAAGTCGAAATAGTACTGCAGCAGCTCCCGGGCCATATAGCCCAGGTTAGCGCCGCGGGCACCGTTCTCGATGGCCACAGCCACGGCGATCTCCGGGTCCTCATAGGGCGCGTAGCAGATGAAGAACGCGTCGTTGGTGGCGGTACCGGTCTCGGTGGTGCCGGTCTTGGCGGCGACTTCATAGGGGAAGCCGAAGAACTCCAGCCGGGCGGTACCGCTGGTGACGGCGCCGCGCATGCCCTGATGGATCAGGTCCCAGGCGAACTGGGGCGCTTCCACCTGGTTGATCGCCTCCGGCTCCCGCTCATAGACGCTCTCGGAATAGTCGTAGCTGGAGGCGGACTTGAGCATGGAGCAGCTCCAGGTGGTGCCGCTGCTGGCCAGGCCCGCGCAGTACCGGGCCAGCTGGATGGGCGTAACGCCCGTGAGGCCCTGGCCGATGGACGCCAGCAGGGTGTCCGCCGCGAACCAGGAGGCCTGCCGGTCGGTGCCGTAGCGCTCTTTCTTATACTCCGGGGAGGACACGCGGCCCTTCTCCTCATAGAGCTCCACGCCTGTGGGCTCGCCCAGGCCCATGAGGGCGGCGTATTTGTCGATGTTCTTGATGGTGATCGTGTCGCCCACGCTGAAGAAGAAGTAGTTGCAGCTGACGGTCAGCGCCCGGTCCACGGTGAGGGTGCCATGGCTGGCGGTACAGCCGGGGGCGTAGCCGGCGTCGATGTATTTGTCGAAACGGCCGGTACAGGTGATCTCCGTCTCCCCGTCGATGAACCCCTCCGCCAGGGCCGCCAGGGCCATCACCGGCTTCCAGGTGGAGCCAGGGGAGTACAGGCCCTGGAGCGCCCGGTTCAGCATAGGCCGGTTCGGGTCCTCGTTCAGCGCCGTGTAGTCGTCCAAAAAGGTCTCCAGGTTATAGGTGGGATAGCTGGCCATGGCCATGGGCTCGCCGTTTTTTACGTTGATGGCCACGATGGCCCCGCCGGTGATCAGCTGCCGGATCTTGTCCAGATCGCCGGTGGCCCGGGCGATGGCGTTGGTGCGCTCGGTCTCGGAGTTGGCGCTCTCGATGTAGCTGGCCAGGGCCGACTCCGCCGCGCCCTGCAGCTCGATGTCAATGGTCAGATAGATATTGTTCCCCGGCTGGGGCGGTTTCGTATACACGGTGCTGGTGACGACGCCGTCCTTGGTGCGGGTGATCTCGGCCGTACCGTCCACCCCGTGCAGGAAGCTCTCAAAGGCCGCCTCCGCGCCGGCCTTGCCGATGGTGGCGTCCAGGGGATAGCCCAGCTCCACATATTTCTCCGTCTCCGCGTCGTTCATCAGGCCGGTATAGCCCAAAATGTGGGGCGCATAGGAGGTGTTGTACTCGCGGATATAGCCCACCTGCACGTCGAAGCCTGGCAGGTCCGACTCCATCAGGGAGGTGATGGTGTTGATGTTCACGTCCTGGGCGAAGATATAGTCGGAGGTGTTGATGTTGTAGCGGCTGTTGATGGCATAGCGGATGCTGGCGATGACGCGCATCTCCTCGGCGGAGTAGTTGCCGTCGATCTTGTAGCGGGTGCGCATCGTGGCCATGACCTCCACGGCGGAGGCGTCCTGCTTTAAGCCGTTGGCCTTCAGCCAGGCGTTCAGCACCAGCCGCTGGGTGGCGGACATGCTGGTGAACTCCCAGGGGGTGTTCTTGGTGATGGGCAGATCGTCGTTGTAGCTGTCGCCGTTGGCCTCGATGATGCGGCACATCTCCAGGATGTCGGCGTTGATCACGTCGTTGTCCAGCCCGGAATAGAACAGCTCGTTCTCGTCGATGAGAAGGTTATTGCAGTTGCGGTTGGACACCAGCAGACGCCCATACCGGTCCATCATGTTGCCACGGGCGGCGATGACCGTCTCGGTGGAAGTGATGGAGTTGATGGAGTTTTCGTAATTTTCGTTGCCTTCCACGATCTGCAGCTTATACAGCGTCACGAAGAAGGTGGTCAGGACGGCCGCCATGATCAGGGCCATAAATAACAGCCGTCCCGGGCTTATCAGCTTTTTCATGCGTCTGGCCTCATGTAGATCCGCGCCTGCCAGGGCGCGAAGGGTGCTGGTTTACGATCGGTCTTCACCGGCCCATGGGCCGGGCGGCGATGGCCTTGCAGGGGAAATAGATGGGCACAGCCCAGACCAGGCTGTATACCGTCTGGAGCAGGCCGGTCCGCCACAGGGGCCAAGTCCCGCCCATCAAATGCCGGAAAGCGCGGGCGTCCTCCTCCAGCAGGAACAGGAACCGGGACATCTGGCCCAGCGCTGCCACGCTCAGAGCCAGCGCCGCCAGGAACAGGTAGGACACGAAGCCCTTGTGGAGCATATATTTGCCCAGCGCGCCGGCAAAGAAGCCCGCCGCCGAGAGCAGGATCGTGAACAGCACCAGATGGTCGGCGGAGGCCATGTCGGTGAAATACCCCGCCGCCAGGCCCAGCATGCCGCCCCACATCCCGTCCTCGAAAAGGCCCACCGCCACCACCATCGCCGGGATCAGCAGCGGCCGCACGCCGAAAATAGGGATCCGGGCGGCGATATGGTTCTGTACCAGCAATATGCCCGCCAGCAGCAGCCCATAGACGATGGCCCGCCGCAGCTTGCTCAGGTCGATCAGGTCTAGCAGCATGGCTCTTACTCCTGGATGGTGAAGTCTGTGATGATGAACACCTGGGTCAGGCTGCTCAGATCGCAGGCGGGCTCCACCACGCCGTAGATGGTCTGGCCGTTGCCCTCGCTCAGCACGTTGCTGATGTATCCGATGATGAGCCCCTGGGGGATGGAGCCGCGGCCGGAGGTGAGCACTGCCTCTCCCTCCACCAGCTGGGCGTTCTCGGACAGGTAGGTCAGCCGCAGCTGGTTCTCCTGCATCAGGGAAAAGTCGCCCACGCACATGCCCACGGCGCCGGCCTCGCCCACCAGCGCGCCCACGTCGATGCCGGAGTCGATGACCGTACGCACGGTGCACCAGCTGTCGCCCTCCTCGATGACCTGGCCCACCAACGCGCCGTACTCGGTGATGACGCAGTCGCCCACATCGATGGGGTTGGAGGCGTTGGCCGAGCCCTTGGAGATGCGGAACGTGCTCTCCCAGTTGGAGCTGGACCACTCGGTGATCTTGGCAGACTCCAGAACATAGTCCGTGTGCTTCTCGGCAAAACCCAGCAGATCCCGCAGCCGCACGTTTTCGTCCCGCAGTTCGGCGGCCTCGATGGCCGCCTGCTGGGCCTGGGCCAGCTGGGCCCGGAGGGAGTTGTTCTCCGCCAGCAGCTGGTCATACTGGTAGATATAGCCGTAGATGCCCTCGATCCACTCCACGGCGGAGGAGGCGGCCTGGCCCACAGGGCTGGTCAGCGCGCCGGTCATATTGGACAGCAGCCCCGCCCGGCCGTTCAGCAGCGCGGCGGCCAGCGCCACGATCAGCACCACGGCAATGACGGCCAGGGCTACCCGCAGGCCGTATTTTTTGATGTATTCCTTCAATGCAGCTTGACTCCCACCTCAGAAAGCATCTGGCCCAAAAGGCACAGCGGCAGACCCACCACGTTATAGTAATCGCCCTCGATGCGCTCCACGAAAAGACCGGCCCGGCCCTGATAGCCGTAGGCCCCGGCCTTGTCCATGGGCTCGCCGGTGGCCACATAGGCGTCGATCTCCGCGTCAGTCATCTCCCGGAAGAACACCCGTGTCATCTCCATATTGGTGCGGCTGTAGGAACTGACAGTCGGATACACGCCGTACCGCACCAGGCTCACGCCGGTATACACCCGGTGCTCCCGGCCGGACAGCAGCCGCAGCATCCGGGCCGCGTCCGCCTCGTCATGGGGCTTGCCCAGGATCTCGCCGTCGATCTCCACCACCGTGTCCGCGCCGATCACCAGTGCGTCGGGGTGGGCCTTGGCCACCTGCAGGGCCTTTTGCAGGGACAGAAACCACACCGTCCGGCCCGCGTCCGCCGCGTCGGGCGGCTCCTCCGGTCCCGGCGCGGGGATCACCGAAAACGGCAGTCCCAGATAGCCCAGCAGCTCCCGCCGGCGGGGCGAGGCCGAGGCGAGGATCAGCTCCATAGCGCTCCCTTCACATATGCCCCGCGGCTGGCGTTGATGGGCACATAGTCGTTTTGTTCCTTATATCGCTCCGTCACCAGCACGCACTCCCGGGGGCTCTCGGCGGTGAACAGCAGCCGCAGGCCCCACAGGCCCGCCTTCGTATACAGCTCCGGGTGGTCGGCCAGGAAGATCTTCCGGCCGTCATAGACCGTGTTCCGGCAGCCGAATTCCTTCTCCACCGGATACACGCCCCCGAACCCGTCGCCCATGCTGGTGGGCGTGGAGCAGGAGCAGCGCCCGGCGCTGTTGCGGATCAGGCACTGGTCGGTGACCATCACCGGCAGCCGGCCGTAGACGATCATCTCCGCCGGGGCGGACTTGGGCATGTCCGCGATCTGGCGGGCGGTGAGCTCGCAGGACACGGTCACGGACCGGAACCCCGCCCGGCCCAGCCGGTCCAGGGTCCAGGCGTTGGCCACGTTCAGGGCGAAATCCCCCCGGACGGCCATGCCCTCCTGGCGGGCGGCGGGCAGCAGTCCCATGCTCCCGGCCACCACCTGGACGATGCCCCTGGCCTTCAGCGTGGCCAGAAGCTCCCGCAGCACCGGCCCCTCCGCCTCCGACACCACCGGCGGCAGCACCGCCGCGATCTGGGTCCCTCTGGAGAGGAAGTGCTCGATCCCCTTGGCCCCCGCGGCCAGCAGCTCCGCCGGCACATACAGCAGGTCGGGCTCCGTGGCGGCCAGCTCCGCCGTCAGCTGGGTCTCGCTGGTGATCTGGATGATCAGCTTCGGCGGTCCGGAGCTCTCCCGCGGCTCCGGCGGGGCGGGGCGCTCCCCCTCCGTCACCGGCGCGGGGTCGTGGCTCTTGTCGGCCAGCTGGGCCAGCAGCTCCCGCCGGGCCTCCTCCACCGCCTCGTCGGGGTAATCCAGATCCGGCCCGATGGCGCAGTTCACCCCCTGGCAGTTATAGGGCGTGCCGCCGGTCCGGTACATGATCTCCCGGACCCGGCCCTCGGAGATGCCCTGCCGGCCCAGGTCGATGGGCTCGAAGCCCTTATACACCGCCCGGCGGCCCATGCCGTCCTCGGCGGCGAAGAGCGCGGGCTTTCCCTGTTCCAATACGGCATAAAAGGTCACCGGCACCCGGCGCAGCTCGCCGTTCATATAGCCCCGGCGCACCTCGCTGTAAAACCGGGACGGGATCTTTTCCTCCGCCGGCACCCGGGCGAACATGTCCGGGCCGGCCTCGCCGTTCAGATAGCCGTCGGAAAGGCCCACAGCCCCAAAGGCATGCTGCAGATAATTCCGCTCCTCCGGGGAGGGCAGCACCCGCTCCCGGATGGCTCTGGCATACAGCCGCGTGGCGTAGGCCACATACTCCGGCCGGCGGCTACGGCCCTCGATGACCGCGGCGGCCACACCGCAGCCCTCCAGACCCTCCAGATGGTCCACGAGGCACACGTCCGCCATGGACAGCGGGTGCTCGTCCATCCGCCCGCCCAGGGAGAACCGCCCCCGGCAGGGCTCATGGCACCGGAGACAGCTGTCGCTGGTATGCTCATGGGCCAGGGCGCCTATGTAACAGCGGCCGCCGTGGGCCGCGCACACCGGCCCGTGCACGCACACCGCCACGGGGATGGGCGACGCCTTCGCGATGGCGGCCACCTGCTCGCCGCTGAGCTCCGGGGCCAGCGTCACCATCCCCAGGCCCATGGCCGCCGCGGCCGTTACGCCCTCCAGGCTGCTGATGCCCAGGCGGATATCCCCCAGCAGAGGCATGTCCGGCAGCACCTGCCGCAGCAGGAAGATGAGCCCCGTGTCCCGCACCAGCAGGGCGCTGGCTCCCTCCCGGGCCGCGAACAGCGCCAGCTCCACGGCTTTGTCGATATCGCCGTCGGGATACAGCGCGTTCAGCGCCACCGCCGCCCGGCAATTTCGGGCGCGGCAATACCGCAGGCTCTGGGCCAGCGTATCCCGGTCCAGCGTCCGCTCACCCTTTCCGGGCGCCGTCAGGCGCACGCCGATATATACCATGTCCGCCCCGCTCTGGACCGCGGCGATGACCGCCTCCATGGACCCAGCGGGCACAAGAAGCTGCAGCATAGTCTCCCCCCGGCGGCCCGCTCCCGCGGCGTCCGCCGGCCATAGAACTTGAATATGATTCTCTTTATTATAAACAATGCGAGGCAGTAAAACAAGAGAAAATCCCAATTTCCTGCCAGCTTTACAAAAACTTAAAATTTCGCCTTTTCCAGGCCCTCCAGCACCGCCGCCGGCACGCAGAGCCCCCCGTCGATGCCGGAGCCCAGCTGGATATGGGGCTTACGGGCGCCGTGAAAATCGCTGCCGCCGGACACCGCCAGCCCCAGCCGCTCCGCCGCGGCCAGGAGCATGGCCTGGTCCTGGGGCGAGTGCTCGGAATAATAGGCCTCCAGGGCCCGGCAGCCGGCGTCCATTCCCGCCCGCAGGTAATCCTCCAGGGCCTGGCCACGCCAGCCGTACTGGAGCGGGTGGGCCATCACCGCCACGCCGCCGGCGCCCCGGATCGCGGCGGCCGCCTGGTCCAGGGGCATCCAGGGCCGGGGGCGGTAATACCGCTGTCCGGACCGGAACCAGTGGTCCATGGCCCCCTTGGCCGTGGCCACATAGCCGTGGCCGGCCAGCCATGCGGCGATGTGGGGCCGGCCCAGCACCGCGCCGGGGTTCTCCGCCTGGACCGCCTCCGCCGTGATGGGGATGCCGTCCGCCGCCAGGGCCTCGATCACCCGGCGGTTGCGCTCGTCCCGGCCGCGGGCGGCCCAGGCCGCCGCCTCCAGGATGGAGGGCGCCTCCGGATCGAGCAGCAGCCCCAGGATGTGCACCTCCCGCCCGGCGTGCTCTGCCGCCAGCTCGATGCCGGGGATGACGCGCACGCCCAGCTCTTTCCCGGCGGCCATGGCCTCCGGCAGGCCCGCCAGGGTGTCATGGTCGGTGACGGCGACGGCCGCCAGGCCCAGCTCTCCAGCCAGCGCCACCGTCTGCCGGGGCGTCAGCGTCCCGTCCGACGCCGCGGTGTGTACGTGCAGATCTACTCTCTCCATTTTCCCGTCCTCCTTTTCAGACGACCATTATACCACCGGCCGGCCGCATAAGCAAAGCTTGTAACTTCCCGCCGGGAATGCTATAATAGCAGCAAATTGCTGCTATTATACCTCAAAAATACCGGCCGCGCTCCCGGCTATCGCCGGAACCGCGCGACATGGTAAAGAGCAGCAAATTTGCTATCATACCAAAGACAAGGACCGCACCATGGACGACGCCAAGCTGAAACTGAACAGCCCCCGCCTTCTGGCCGTGCCCCAGCAGGCGGCGGACCGCCTTTTGGAGGCCGGGGATGGGGAGTGCGCGCTGCTGTACCTGTACCTGGTGAAAAACGGCGGCGTCCTGGACACGGAGCGGGCCGCCAAAGAGATGCGCCTCGCCCCCCGCGCCATCCAGATCACCGCCCTGCGCCTGGAGCGGCTGGGGCTTCTCTCCGCCGGGGAGCGGGAGCCGCTGCCCAGCCGGGAGCTGCCGGAATACCGGGCGGCCGACCTGGTCCGCCGGAGCCAGGCGGACCCCGCTTTCCAGGCCCTGGTGGAGGAGACCCAGCGCATCCTGGGCCGGGTGCTCAGCTCGTCCGATCTGAAAAAGCTCTTCGGCATCTATGACGATCTCTCCCTGCCCGCGGAGGTGATCATGCTGCTCATCCACCACTGCAAGGAGGAGTATGAGGAACGCTACGGCGCGGCGCGTCATCTGGGCTTCGCGGTGATCGAAAAGGAGGCCTACAGCTGGTTCGACCGGGAGATCATGACCTATGAGCAGGCGGAGAGCTGGCTGGCGGAGCTGGCCCGCCGCAAGGGGCTCATCTATGAGATCCAGCGGGCCATCGGCATCCGGGGCCGGGAGCTCACCGCCTCGGAGCGGCGGTATATCGACGGCTGGATCGAGCTGGGCTTCGGCCCGGAGGAGCTGGCCATCGCCGCGGACCGGACCGTCACCAACACCGGGAGCCTGAAATGGAAATATATGGATTCCATCGTCCGCTCCTGGCACAGCAAGGGCCTGCACACCGTCCAGGCCATCGAGCAGGGGGACCGCAAGCCCGCACGGGACGCCGCCCCCGCCTCCTCCGCCCCGGACGCCGGGGAGCTGGAGCGGATGAAGAAGCTGCGTGAACGGATGAAAAACCGCTGAGAGGACATCGCCATGGACGGAAGGCTGCTGGCCCAGGCCAGAGAGGAAAAAGAGGATATCCGCCGCCGGGCGGTGCAGACCGACCGGCAGCGCCATGAGCAGGCGTACGCACGGGTACCGGAGCTGCGCCGGCTGGACGAGCAGATCGCGGCGCTGGTGCCCCAGGCGGCCGCCTCCGCGCTGGGCGGGGGCCGTCCGCTGGACCAGCTGCGGCGGGAGAGCCTGGACCTGCAGGCCCGCCGGGCGGAGCTGCTGGTGGAGAACGGCTGGCCCTTCGACTGGCTGGACGGAGCGTGGGACTGCCCCAAGTGCCGGGACACCGGCTATGTGGAGGGGCGGATGTGCCCCTGCCTGAAAAAGCTCTATGACAAGGCCCAGGCCAGGGATCTGTCCGCACTTTTGAAGCTGGGCAGCGAGAGCTTCGGCACCTTCGATCTGGGGCTCTATGACGACCGGCCCGACCCGGCGTCCGGGGTGGCGCCCCGGGCGCAGATGGAGACGGTGTTCGGCATCTGCTACGACTATGCCCTGGACTTCGGCCGCCGGCGGGAGAACTATCTCTTCCGGGGCGGCACGGGACTGGGCAAGACGTTCCTGTCCGCCTGCATCGCCCGGGAGGTGGCCCGCCAGGGCTTCTCCGTGGTGTACGAGACCGCCGTGGCGGCGCTGGAGGCATTCGAGAGCCAGCGGTTTTCACGGGACGAGGAAGCCGCCGCCCAGGCTGACGGCCAGGTCCGGCGGATGTGTGAGTGCGACCTTCTCATCCTGGACGATCTGGGCACCGAGATGGTGACGGAATTTTCCCGCAGCGCCCTCTATACCCTCATCAACAGCCGGCTGCTGGGCCGGAAAAAGACCGTCATCAGCACCAACCTCACCGCCGCCCAGACGGCCAAGCGCTACACCCCCCAGATCGTGTCCCGGCTGGAGGGGGAGTTCCAGGTGCTGTCCTTCGCCGGCAGCGACATCCGGGCGCTGAAAAAGGAGCGGGGCCTGGATTGACAGCGCCACTGGGGCGCTGTATAATGCGAGAGCATGAGGTAATTTTATCATGGCATTGCTGGCGTAGAAAACAAAATGACCCACGATGAAAAGGCAAGCCGTGGCTTGCCGATTTGTCGTGGGGATCTTTATGCCCATTTTGTTTTTTACGAGGTCAGTTTACCATGAAAATAAAACGGAATATCGTCCTTCTTTACGCCATCGCCTTTCTCCAGGGCATGGTGTTCTACGCCCCTGTGGCCTCCCTGTACCGGCAGGTCCGGGGCCTGAGTCTGGGCCAGATCGCCCTCGTCGAGAGCATATCCTTCGTCATATCCCTGGCCATGGAGCTGCCCTGGGGCATCGCGGCCGACCGGATCGGTTACAAAAAGACCATGATCGCCGGCTGCGGCATATTCGCCCTTTCCAAGCTGGTGTTCTGGCGGGCGGACAGTTTTATGGACTTTTTCTGGGAGCGGGTGCTCCTCAGCGCCGCCATCGCCGCCCTGTCCGGGGTGGACGAGAGCATCCTGTACTTAAGCTGCCCCGACAGCGAGAGCCAGAAGGTCTTCGGCCGCTGGGGCGCCTTCTCCACGGCGGGGCTGCTGGCCTCCTCCGGGGCCTTCGCCCTCTGGATGGCGGAGGACTACGCCCTGGCCGCCCTGGCGACCCTCATCGCCTATGGCCTGGCGGCGGTGCTGACGCTGCTGCTCACGGAGGTCCGTCCGCCGGAAAAGGAGCGCCGGGAGCCGGTGCGCGCCTTTTTCCGGCTGCTGGGCGGCACCCTGCGCCAGAGGCGGTTTCTGCTGCTGGTGGTCTGCTGGGCCCTGTACGGGGTGGTCCTGAGCACGGTGTGCACCTGGCTGAACCAGAACCAATACCTGCGCTGCGGCATGTCCGGCCAGGCTATGGGCTGGGTGTACATCGCCGTGTCGGTGGTGTCCCTGTCCGGGGCGTTTTCCCAGCGGTTCACCGACAAGGCGGGCCGGGCCCGCTCGGCCCTGGGGGCGATAGCCATGGCGGGGCTGGCCTGCCTCACCCTGACGCTGACCCGCTCGGCGGCCCTCTCCGTGGGGTGCATCCTGTTCATGGAGGGCAGCTATGCCATCGTCGGCCCCCTGGCCAGCCAGGTCTGGAACCGGCAGGTGACCGGCGCCGACCGGGCCACCCAGCTGAGCATCTACGCAGTGCTGGACGAGGCCGTCTCCGCCGGGGGCACCCTGATCCTGGGCCGGGCGGCGGACGTGTCCCTGGACACGGCGTTTTTGCTGAGCGCCGGGATCTGTCTTATTTGCGCGGCTGCCATCACCGCCTTCTGCCGCCGGTTTTTCCAGTAAGTGGCCGCGCTGGAGACGCGATCGGACAAACGAGAGGACGCGGAGGTTTCCGCGTCCTCACTGTTTTTCCAGTTCCTCTTCCAGCTTCGCGATGACTACGCTCTTCTTCACGTCCAGCGCCGTGCAGATCCTGTAGAACGTCTCCAGCGTCGGCTTTCGCTCGCCGCGCTCGATGGCGCTCAGATGGCTGCGCCCGATGTCGGCCAGCCCGCTCAGGACCTCCTGTGATATGCCGCTGCGCTGACGAAAATAAGCAATGACTCTTCCGACCGCCACAGGGTCGAGCGTAGGAATATACATAGTTCCACCTCTATGCATATTCTATGGGGTGCGGCACCCGCCATTGAACACATATGTTGACAAATGAATACATATGTGTTAGAATGACGCCCCATAGAAAACATACGTCCCCGGGAGGGCCTTGCCCTTCCGGGGACTTTTTCACAGCGCCACCGTCTTGGTGGCGATCTTCTCGCAGAAGGCCCGGTCATGCTCTGCGAACAGGATGGTGGGCTTTGTCCGCAGCAGGAGCTGCTCGATCTGCATGCGGCTGATCAGGTCGATGTAGTTGAGCGGCTCGTCCCATACCAGCAGGTGGGCCTTTTCACACAGGCTCCGGGCGATGAGGACCTTTTTCCTCTGTCCGGCGGAGAAATCCGCCATGTCCTTCTCAAACTGGCTCCGTTCAAAGTCCAGCTTGCGCAATATGGCCAGGAAGAGGCTCACATCGATGCCGTACCGCTCGGCGTACCCGGTCAGGGTCCCCGCCAGGTCGGAGGTGTCCTGGGCCACATAGGAGATGGCCAGACCGCTGCCGGCCTCAAATATCCCCGTATGGGGGATGTCCTCTCCGCAGATCAGTTTCAAGATGCTGCTCTTGCCCGCGCCGTTGGCCCCCAGCAGCGCCAGCCGGTCGCCCCGCTCCACCGTGAAGGACACCGGCGCGCACACAGGCCCCGCGCCGTAGTCCACAGCCAGCTCGTGCAGCCGCAGCAGCCGGGGGCTGTGATAGGCCAGGGGCGCCAGCTTCAGGTCCTCCGCCGTGTCGATGTTCCTGAGAAGCTTCGACTTCTCGTCAATAGCCCGCTGCTGCCGGGTCTCGATGGCCTTGGACCGTTTCATCATCCGGGCGGCTTTGTGCCCGATGGCGCCCCGGTCACAGGGGCCGTTGCCGATCTTGGTGGCCTCGACCCGGTCGGACCAGTCGGCCTTTTCCCGGGCGGTCTCCCGCAGACGCTTGATCTCCTTTTTCAGCCGGGCGTTCTGTTCAGTCTCGAGCTGGTCCTGGTTCTGCTTATTGGCCCACCAGGTGGAAAAGTCGCCCCGGCAGACCTGGATGCCCGCCCGGTTGATGGCGAGGATATGGTCCACGCACCCGTCCAGAAAGGCCCGGTCGTGGCTGACCAGGATGAAGCCCTTCTTGCGGGCCAGATACCGGCTCACCAGCTCCCTGCCCCGCATGTCCAGATGGTTGGTGGGCTCGTCGATGAGCAAAAAGGCGTTCTCCCGCAAAAACAGCGCCGCCAGCAGCGTCTTGGTGCGCTCGCCGTTGGACAGGGTGGAGAAGGGCCGGTACAGCACCCCCTCGTCCACCGCCAGCTTTCCCAGCTCCCGCTCAAGCTCCCATTCCGGCGCGTCGGGGCACACGGCCGCCAGCACGTCGGCGGTGTCCGCGGCCATGTCCGCCACCGGATAGGGGAAGTACTCAAACTCCACCGACGCGGTGATGGTCCCCTGGTACTTATGCTCCCCCATGAGCAGTTTCAAAAACGTGGTCTTGCCCCGGCCGTTGCGGCCGGTGAAGCCCAGACGCCAGTCCGTGTCGATCTGAAAACTGGCGTGGTCAAAAATGGTGTCATAGCCGTCGCCATAGGCGAAGGTCAGATCAGAGACGTCGATCAATGACATGTCATGCCCTCCTTAAAAATCAGAATCGGCCGCGGGAGAACGCTCCCACAGCCGACGGAGGGCATGGTCACACCATGCCATATGTCAGTTGAAAAAGATGCCGCTCCCCCCGAGGCCGGCATGACAACAAGGCGGCACGCGCCGCCGGGCAACCTTTGCCCCGTCATGCCAAAGCTGTCAGCAGGAAGCAGAGATCATCTTCTCACCTCAAATCGTATTGGATGGGAACAATATACCACAATGGGCGAAAAAGTACAAGCCAAAGCAAAATATTTGCGAAATTTATATAAATCGCTTGACAAAGTTCATATACCGGTGTAACATTATCATCGAGGTGAGAGATATGAAAAAGACCCTGTACAGCCTGATGCTCTCGGACGATGTGGTCCGGGCGGTGGACGCCCTGGCCCACCGGATGGGCACCAACCGCTCGGCGCTGGTCAACCAGATCCTGGCCGAGTACACGGATATGGTGACGCCGGAGCGGCAGGTCCAGGACATCTTCCGGCAGATCGGGGAGATCCTGGGCACGGACCAGGACCTGGTGCCCTTCGTGGCCCCCAACGCCATGAGCATGAGCATGAAGTCCAGCCTCCAGTACCGCTACCGGCCCACGGTGAAATACTCCGTGGAGCTGTACCGGGACCGGGAGGGGACCCTGGGGGAGCTGAGCGTGGTGTTCCGCACTCAGTCCCAGGAACTGCTGGACGCCATGGGACAGTTCTTCCGGCTCTGGAAAGAGGTGGAGGACGAGCTGGTGGCGCCCTATCACCCCGCGCCGGTGGAGTACGCCCTGTATCCCGGCCGGTTCACCCGTACCCTGGATCTGCCCGGCCGGCGGGATTACTCCAGCGCCGATATCGCCGGGGCCATCAGTGCCTATGTGCGGCTGTTCGACCGGCTGATGAAGGGAGTGCTGGCCGGGAGCCTGTCCGCCCGGGATGTGGAGGCAGAGTATATCCGCTGGCTCCGGGAGGGCAATACGATCCTCTAAAACCGTCCTTGCATGTGGCGAGGCAAAGGGCGGCCTCGCCCGACAGGACCCCTCCCGCTAAAGTTCGCGATGCTCACCGATCGCGTGCGGGGTCCTGTCGGTCCTCGCCGCCCATCAGATGAGACCGCCGGTGCACAGCCGGGAAAGCATTTCATATCATATAAGGAAGTGACCTGTTATGAACAGCGATAAGCTGACACAAAAGACCATAGAGACCATCAACGCCGCCACGGCCATGGCCCGTGAAAATGACAACCAGTATGTCACGCCGGAGCACCTGCTGTACGCCCTGGCGGACGCGGACGGGGGGCTCATCCCCAGCCTGCTGGGCAAGATGGGCGTGGACTGCGACGGGATGCTCTCGGCCCTGGACGGGGCCATCGAGCGGCTGCCCAAGGTCCAGGGGGCCCAGAGCGTCTACCCCTCCAACGAGTTCGGCAGGATCATGGATTTTGCCCAGAAGGTGGCGGCCCAGCTCAAGGACGAATACGTGTCCGTGGAGCACCTGATGCTGGGCATCTTCGCCCACCCCACCCCCGCCATCCGGGACGTGTTCCGGCAGTATAACATCACCAAGGACGCCTTCACGGCGGAGCTGGCCAAGGTCAAGACCGGCCACGTGACCACCGACTCCCCGGAGGACACCTACGGCGCTCTGGAGAAGTACGGCACCGACCTGGTGCAGCGGGCGCGGGACAATGAGCTGGACCCGGTGATCGGCCGGGACACGGAGATCCGAAACGTCATCCGCATCCTGTCCCGCAAGACAAAAAACAACCCTGTCCTCATCGGCGAGCCGGGCGTGGGCAAGACCGCCATCGCCGAGGGCCTGGCCCAGCGCATCGTCCGGGGGGACGTGCCCGAGGGGCTGAAGGACAAGACCGTGTTCAGTCTGGACATGGGTGCCCTGGTGGCCGGGGCCAAGTACCGGGGCGAGTTCGAGGAACGGCTGAAGGCCGTGCTGGAGGAGATCGCGAAAAGCGAGGGCAAGATCCTGCTCTTCATCGACGAGCTGCACACCATCGTGGGCGCGGGCAAGACCGAGGGCAGCATGGACGCGGGCAACCTCTTAAAGCCCATGCTGGCCAGGGGCCAGCTGCACTGCATCGGCGCCACCACTCTGGACGAGTACCGCAAGTATATCGAGAAGGACGCGGCCCTGGAGCGGCGGTTCCAGCCGGTGATGGTCTCCGAGCCCACGGTGGAGGACACCATCTCCATCCTGCGGGGCATCCGGGAGCGGTATGAGATCTACCACGGCGTGCGCATCCACGACGCGGCCCTGGTGGCAGCGGCGACCCTGTCCGACCGGTATATCTCCGACCGGTTTCTGCCGGACAAGGCCATCGACCTGGTGGACGAGGCCTGCGCGCTGATCCGCACGGAGATCGACTCCATGCCCAGCGAGCTGGACGACGTCCGCCGGAAGATCATGCAGATGGAGATCGAGGAGACCGCCCTCAAAAAGGAGACGGACCGGCTCAGCGCCGACCGCCTGGAAAAGCTGCGCTCCGAGCTGGCCGCGGAAAAGGAGCGGTTCGCCGAGATGAAGGCCCGCTGGGAGGCGGAGAAAGCGGACGTGGACGCGGTCAAGGGCCTGAAAGCCGAGATCGAGCGGCAGACCGCCGACATGGAGCGGGCCCAGCAGAATTATGAATACGAGACCGCCGCGCGCTTGAAATACGAGACCATCCCGGCCCTGCAGAAGAAGCTGGCCGAGGCGGAGGCGTCGCCCAAGAAGGGCGGCGGCCTGGTCCAGGACGCGGTCACCGAGGAGGAGATCGCCGGCATCGTGGCCCGCTGGACGGGCATCCCCGTGGCGAAGCTCATGGAGGGCGAGCGGGAGAAGCTGCTGCATATGGAGGACATCCTCCATGAGCGGGTGGTGGGACAGGACGAGGCGGTGCGCCTGGTCACCGAGGCCATCTTGCGCTCCCGGGCGGGCATCGCCGACCCTGACCGGCCCATCGGATCGTTCCTCTTCCTGGGCCCCACCGGCGTGGGCAAGACGGAGCTGGCCAAGAGCCTGGCCCAGGCGCTGTTCGACGACGAGAAGAGCATGGTGCGCATCGACATGACCGAGTACATGGAGAAGTTCTCCGTCTCCCGGCTGATCGGCGCCCCTCCGGGGTACGTGGGCTACGACGAGGGCGGTCAGCTGACCGAGGCGGTACGCCGCCGGCCCTACAGCGTGGTGCTGTTCGACGAGATCGAAAAAGCCCATCCGGACGTGTTCAACATCCTCCTGCAGGTGCTGGACGACGGGCGCATCACCGACAGCCAGGGCCGGACGGTGGACTTCAAAAACACCGTCATCATCCTCACCTCCAACCTGGGCAGTCCCTACCTGCTGGAGGGGATCGGCCCGGACGGGGACATCACAGCCGAGGCCCGCGCCGCCGTTATGGGCGAGCTGCAAAAGGCCTTCCGTCCGGAATTTTTGAACCGGCTGGACGAGACGGTGTTCTTCAAGCCTCTCACCAAGGAAAACCTGACCGGCATCATCGCGATCCTCACCGAGGGACTGCGCCGGCGCCTGGCCGACAAACAGCTGGGCCTGGAGATCACCCCCGCCGCCTGCCAGCTCATCATCGACCGTGGGTACGACCCGGTATACGGCGCCAGGCCCCTCAAGCGGTACCTGCAGTCCACCGCCGAGACCCTCATCGCCAAGAAGATCCTCTCCGGGGACATCCCCGCCGGGGCCACCCTGGTGGTGGACGAGCAGGACGGAGCCCTCGCCTGCCTGGTGAAGGATCTGGCCGTGTCCTGAAAAGAAAAAATGCCCGGAGCGATTGCTCCGGGCTTGCTTTTTCCCAGGTTTATGATATGATATCCGCGAATGTTTCTCTCGAAACAAAAGCGTCCGTTTTCCGGGACTGCCCGAGGCTTTTCCCGGAAATCTCCGCAAATCGGGCAAACAAATTCTCATATACATAAAGGAGCGATACGGATATGGGCAATCCCATCAAACGGATCGGCGTTCTCACCAGCGGCGGCGACGCCCCCGGCATGAACGCGGCAGTTCGGGCCGTGGTTCGCACGGCTCTGGGCCGGGGACTGGAATGCGTGGGCATCCGCCGGGGCTGGAACGGCCTGGTGAACGGGGACTTCTTCCCCATGACCTCCTCCTCCGTCAGCCATATTCTGGCCAGCGGCGGCACCATCCTCTATACGGCCCGCAGCAAGGAATTCATGACCGACGAGGGCCAGGACAGGGCCGTGGCCACCTGCAAGATGCTGGGCATCGACGCGGTGGTGGCCATCGGCGGCGACGGCACCTTCCGGGGCGCGCGGGATCTGTCCCGCCGGGGCGTGAAGGTGGTGGGCATCCCCGCCACCATCGACAACGACGTGGGCTGCACCAACTATACCATCGGCTTCGACACCGCCTGCAACACCGCCGTACAGTGCATCGACAAGCTGCGGGACACCATGCAGAGCCATGAGCGCTGCTCTGTGGTGGAGGTCATGGGCCGCCACGCCGGCTATCTGGCGCTGTACGTGGGTATCTCCGTGGGCGCCACCGCGGTGCTCATCCCCGAGGTGGAGGTGGACTTCCAGCGGGACGTGGCCGAGCAGATCCGCCAGTCCCGGCTCCTGGGCAACACCCACTTCATGATCGTGGTGGCCGAGGGCGCCGGCAGCGCCATGGACATCGGCAAGCGCATCCACGAAGAGCTGGGCATCGATCCCCGCGTCACCATCCTGGGCCACATCCAGCGGGGCGGCTCCCCCACCGCCCGGGACCGGGAGACTGCCACCCGCATGGGCTACGCCGCCGTGCAGGCCCTGGTGGACGGCGCCGACAGCTCCATCATCACCGCCCATGACGGGCACCTGGTGACCATCCCCATCGAGGAGGCCCTGCAGCAGACCAAGCACCTGCAAATGGAGCGCTACGACGTGCTGGAGGCGCTCCACGCCCATCAATAGCACGCCTAAAAACGCAGCCCGCCCGGAGCAGAGCTCCGGGCGGGCGTTTTTTTACCATGAGATCACGAAGGACTCGTGTCCCTCCGGCATCAGGCCCATGATCGGGACGAACCGCACATTCGCGTCGCCGCCGTTCATGGCCTCTGTCGCCAGCTCCAGGTCCCCGGCCAGCAGGTCCGGGCTGGTGGGACAGTACAGCCTGGCGAACAGCCGCCAGAAGATATCCAGGTCCTGGCCGGTCTGGGCCCCCTGGCCGCTCCGGAGGCTGGCCGCGTTCAGCCGGGCGGAGACCGCCGTGCCGGTGTCCTGCAGCGCCTCCGCCACCCGCTTGCCCAGCTGGCACACGGCCACCACCGGGTCCGCCTGGGTCCGCAGCGTCACGGTATAGGTGAAGCCTGCCTCCGAGACGGGGTGGTAAAAGTCCGCCAGGATGATCTCGTCAAAGCCCATGGCGGCCAGCTCCCTGGCCATGTCGGTCACATAGGCCCGCACGGTCCGGTTATAGGGGTCCATCCAAGACGCGCCGTTCTCATCCCGATAGGCGTAGCCCCCCGATTGGAGCACCACGGACGGGTTCCGGGCGCACAGCAGATTGTCGGTGAAGCAGCTGATCTGGGCGGCCACGGTCTTGCCCGCCTCATGGAGGGTGGTGATGGTCCCGGACAGGTCCGTGATACCGCTGGTCCCGTAGGAGACGGCGGTGGCGCAGCTGGACGGCCAGGCCAGCTGCCCGGACGGGTCCTTCACCTGCAGGATGGCGCCGCTGTAGAAATTCCCCTCGGTCACGCTGGCCACAGCCTCCGCCAGCGCCTGGGGGTTCGTCACGTCGCCCTGGGCGATGAACCGGTCCTGCACGGGCTTAAGGTCCTCCCAGCCGCCCATGTCCACGTCCTCGAAATCCGGGTCCTCCCAGATGACCTCCACCGTCAGCGGCTCAAAGGTCGGCGTCGGGGCGGGCTGCCCCTGCTCCTCCGCGGGGGCCTCCTCCCTGCCGAAGGGCAGCTCGAGCCGGACGCCGGAGGCGTCATAGACGATGTACTGCTGCAGGAAATAGAACAGCCCTATGGCGCCCACCACCAGGAAGGCCAGCACGAACAGCAATATGCTCAGAGGCGAGCGGAATTTCCGGTGGCCTCTGTATATGTCCTTGGGACGGTACGGCATTATCCCTCCAGATCCCTGATCATCGCGATGCGCCGGCTGTGGCTCTCCCCGTTGGAGAAGCCGGTATCCAGATAGGTGTCCACGATCTTTTTGGCCAGCTCCGTGCCCAGCACCCGTCCGCCCAGGCACAGCACGTTGGCGTCGTTGTGCTGGCGGCTCATCTCGGCGCTGTAGCAGTCCCCGCACAGGGCCGCGCGGATGCCGGGGATCTTGTTGGCGGCGATGGACATGCCGATGCCCGTGCCGCAGCAGAGGATGCCCCGCTCATACTGCCCGGCCGCCACAGCGCGGCACAGCTTCTCCGCATAGGCGGGATAGTCCACCCGCTCGCCGCCGCAGCCCAGGTCCTCCGCCGGGATGCCCCGTTCGGCCAGGTGCTCCAAAATGGTCTGTTTGAGGGCGTAGCCCCCGTGATCCGATGCGATCGCGATCATGATCGGTGATCCTCCTTTTTTACAGTGGCATGAACTGCGGCTTGCGCTTGGTGAACAGCGCCACATACCGAAAGCCGCACTCCCGCAGGATCTGCTGTCCCTGGGCCAGGCCCTTGGCGGCGTCCCGGGGCCGGTGGGCGTCGGAGCCCACGGTGACGATCTCGCCGCCCAGGCTCCTGTACAGCCGCAGGATCTCCTCCGACGGAAAGGGTCCGCAGCCGTCCCGGATGCCGGAGCAGTTGATCTCGATGCCCCGGCCATTCTGGATCAGGGTCCGCAGAAGGTGCTCGATCCGGTCGCCGTGGCGGGCCAGCGAGAGCCCCGCGTCCACGCCCTGGGCCATGGCGTACCGGCGCACATAGCCGATGTGGGCCATCACGTCGAAGTAATCCATCTCCGCCACCTGCTGCAGGTCCCGCAGATAGATGTCCCACAGCTTCTCGCAGAACGCCGGCGTATAGGTCAGTTCGTGGTAGTCGCCGTACTCCCTCGTGATATGGTAGGAGCCCAGGATGAAGTCGAGCCAGGGCGGGCTGGACAGTTCCTCCTTCAGCTCCGGGTGGAAGATGAGCTCCGCCAGCTCCATCCCCATGCGCACGGTCATATCCTTGGGGACCCGGTCAAGGTTCGCCTCATAGGCCTCCAGCTCCCGCCGGGCCACGTCCCGGCACGGTGGATACAGCTCCAGGGTTCGCCAGTCCACCGTGTCGCAGTGGTCCGTGAAGCACAGCCACCGCACCCCGGCGGCATAGGCGGCCTGCACCATGTCCAGATAGGACGCGGCGCTGTCCTGGGAGATATCGGTATGGCAGTGTTGATCCGTCAAAAAGGCCATGTGTCTGCAAACCATTTCAGGAACAGCTTACTGTACGTCTCGCTCCGGGGCACGCCCGCCAGCACCGGATAAAAGACGACGAACAGCGCCACCGTCAGCACGGTAAAGCTCCCCAGCGCCGCGCCCCACCGGGCGTCCCGGCGGCGCAGATCGGCGAAGATGTAGCTGATGGCCAGCACCAGGAACACCAGGCAGGGGAAGTAGTGATAGGACCAGGTCAGGCGGGTGACCAGCACCCAGGGCAGCAGGTTGGCCAGATATCCGATGAGGATGAACGCCGCCCGCTCATCCCGCTCCCGCACGGCCAGCCAGCCCATGCCCGCCATGGCCAGCAGGCCGCCCCAGGCCACCAGGGGGTTGTTGAAGGCGCCAAAGGAGACTGTGACCCCCGCGCTGGGATAGGCGAGATAATACAAAATGGGCCGCACGTCGAACAGCCACTGATACCACTTGGAGGAATAGGGATGGGTCGCCACCAGGTCGGAGTGGTAGTCCCACATATACTTCTGGTTGTCCAGAACGATCTTCAAATACCCGGGCTTGAACAGCCGGAAGGGCCCGTCCACCCCCTGGCTGGGGGCATAGGACCAATAGCTGACGTAGTAGATGAGGCAGGGCACCGCCACGAAAAACAGCACGCACCAGCCCACATTGCGCCAGAAAGCCCCCAGGGGTTTTTTCCAGTCCCCCGCCTTCCCGGCCCGCAGGAACGTCACCGTCCAGTGGACCAGCCAGATCACGCCCAGGCCCGCCCCGGCATAGATGCCCGTCCACTTGCTGGCCGCGCCCAGTCCGAAGCTCGCCCCGGCCAGGCCCAGCCACAGCAGCTTCCTTCGGCTGCGTTCCGCCGGCTCGGTGAGCCACAGGTACATGAACAGATACATCGCCAGGATAAAGAACACCACATATGTGTCGATGGTGGCGATGCGGGTCTGCACGAAGTGCATGAAATCGAAGGCGAACACCGTGCTGCCGGCCGCGGCCACGGCCAGGTACCCGAACATCCTCTTCAGCAGCAGGTACAGCAGCGGCAGCATCAGCACCCCTAGGAGCGTGCCCATGAACCGCCAGCCGAAGGGCGTCATGCCGAACAGCCGGATGCCCAGGGAAAGGATGGCCTTGCCCAGGGGCGGATGGGTGATCTCATAGGGCCAGATGTTCTCGATCATCTCCAGCGCCGTGCGCGCGTGGTAGATCTCGTCGAAATAGGTGCCGTTTTTGAAAGAATAGGCCGCCGGGATGGTATCCTGCTCGTCAAAGAGCATCTCGCACCCGGACGCCACGATCAGGTCCTCCGGGGAGAGGAGCGCGCCGTCCTCGCCATAGATCGCCACCTCTCCCAGATACTGCTCCGCGCCGGAGACGATGCGGATATACCGCACCGGGCCCCGGTCGGCGTTGAGGACGGCGTCGTTCCACCGGAACAGCTGGGTATACCGCTGGGTCATGCCCGAGGTGCCGTCATCCTGGAGCTGGTCGGTCCAGGTCTCGTTGTCCATGGAGAACTGCAGCTGGTAATCCGCCGTGCACAGCCCGGACCAGTACCGGACCCCGGTGATCATCTGGGGCTGGCGCAGCTCTATGAGGGCGTAGGTATTGCTCTTGGCATAGTGCAGATAGGTCTGGGGCGCCTTGGTGGAACCCAGGCCGAAAAACGCGACCACGGCGTACACGCCGGTGATGACGGCCAGCACGGCCCAGTCCTTTCGTTCCATGAGCTTCCGCCGGGGCGGGGCGTCCGCGCTCTTCCCGCCGCCCCCGGCCAGCCGGGCCGTCCGCTCGGCAAGAGCCGCGGCGTCAGGGACCGCCTGCCGGCGGATCGTCACCCAGCGGTATGTCCAGATCAGCGCGAACAGCGCCACCGCCAGGGGAAAAATGATCGTTAGGTACCAAAGCATAGGGGCTCTCCTTCTGGGGAGGTATGGTCAAATAGACGTACATAGGGATTATACACCAAAAGAGGGAGCACCGCAACGCTCCCTCTTCGGAATTTATTAAGAATTCAGCGCCTCAAAACCGTCTCTTTTTCTTGGTGGTCTTTTCCCCGGACAGCTCCGCCAGCTCCTGGAGCAGCTCCTTCTGCCGGTGCGACAGGTTCTTGGGCGTCTGCAGGTCCACCGTCACGAACTCGTCACCACGGATGCCGGTACGTACGTTGGGCACGCCCTTGCCCCGAATGCGGAACACGGACCCGGTCTGGGTGCCCTCCGGGATGTTCAGGCTCACCGGCCCGTCGATGGTGGGCGCCTCGATCTCCGTGCCCAGCGCCGCCTGCACGAAGCTGAGGCTGACGGAGGTATACAGGTTCGAGCCCTCCCGCTGGTACGTGCTGCTGGGCCGCACCGCGATCAGCACCAGCAGATCGCCCGCCGGGCCGCCGTTGGCGCCGGCGTTGCCCTGGCCCCGCAGGGACACGGTCTCCCCGTCGTCGATGCCCGCGGGGATGCTCACGTTCAGCTTCCGCTGGGAGCGGATGCTGCCGGCGCCCCGGCACTTGGAGCAGGGGGAGTGGATGATCCTTCCCTGGCCGCCGCACTTGGGGCAGGGGCCGGAGGACTGCATCACCCCGAAGGGGGTCCGCTGCTGGCGCATCACCGTGCCGGAGCCCCGGCAGTCGGGGCATATCTCCGGGGTGGTGCCGGGGGCGCAGCCGGTGCCCTTGCAGTCGGGGCACTGGTCCACCCGGGTGACGCTGATGTCCTTTTTGCAGCCGGCGACCGCCTCTTCAAAGGAGATGGTCAGCCGCACCCGCAGGCTCTCGCCCCGCCGGGGCGCGTTGCGGTTCTGCTGGCGGGCGCCGCCAAAGCCGCCGAATCCGCCAAAGCCGCCGAAGATATCCCCGAAGATATCGCCCAGGTCGCCGAACCCCTCGAACCCGCCGGCGCCCGCGCCGGCCGCGAAGTTGGGGTCCACGCCGGCGAAGCCATACTGGTCATACTTGGCCCGTTTGTCCGGATCGGACAGCACCGCGTAGGCCTCGTTGGCCTCCTTGAAGCGGGCCTCCGCCTCCTTGTCGCCTGGGTGCAGGTCCGGATGGTTGGCCTTGGCGGCCTTCCGGTAGGCCTTTTTTATCTCATCCTCGCTGGCGTCTTTTTTTACGCCCAGCACCTCATAATAATCCCGTTTATCTGCCATGCGATCTCACTACCTTTTGATGGGCGGGGCATGTTCTGCCCCGCCCCCGCGATGATTGGTCTCTCACTTATTGTCCGGGTCGACCTCGGTATAGTCCGCGTCGTAATAGGTCTGGCCGCCGTCGGCCTGACCGCCGCCCATGTCGGGGCCGGGGCCGGGGCCGGCGTTGGGCGCGCCCTGGTTGGGGGCGGCCTGCTGATACAGCTTCTCGGAGACCTTGTAGAAGGCCTGGGTCAGCTGCTCGGTCGCGGTCTTGATCATGCCGGTGTCGGAGCCGGACAGGGCCGTTTTCAGATCCGCCAGCTTCTGCTCCACCTCCGCCTTGTCGCCCGCGTCCAGCTTGTCGCCCATCTCCTGGAGGGTCTTTTCGGTCTGGTAGACCATCTGGTCGCCGGCGTTGCGCACGTCCACCTCTTCCTTGCGCTTGGCGTCCTCGGCGGCATACTGCTCGGC